>VGPD01000012.1 GCA_016875635.1 Chloroflexota bacterium | reverse complement strand
CGCTCGGGCAGGCGCGACGCCACCGCCCGGAAGAAGTCCGCGCCGCGCTGGGCGAACTGGTGCAGTGGTATGCGGGACACCGGGTGCGCCCGCACGTCTCGCGGGAATTTCCGCTGGAGCATGCCGTCGAGGCACTCGTGGCGATCCAGCAGCGGCGCGTGGCCGGCAAGGCGATCATCCGCATCCGGCCGGGCGCGTGAGCCGCGTCGCGGTCATCGGCGCCGGCGCGGTCGGCTGCTACTACGGCGCGCGCCTCGCGGAGGCCGGGCACGAGGTGCATTTCCTCATGCGCCGCGACTACGAAGCCGTGCAGGCGCACGGCCTGCGCATCATCAGCAAAGACGGCGACCTCCACCTGCCGCACCCCCACATCGCCCGAGACCCGTCCACCATCGGCGTCGTCGACTGGGTGATCTGCGCGCTGAAGGCGACGGCAATCGAGCAAGCCCGCGCCCTCGTCGCGCCATGCGTCGGACCGTCCACCCGCATCCTGGTGCTGATGAACGGTCTCGGGCTGGAGGACCGTTTCGCGGAATGGTTTGGGGCGGGACGGATCTTCGGCGGACTGGCGTTCACCTGCATCAACCGTGGCGATCCTGGCGTCGTCCACCACATCGACTACGGCCCGATCACCATCGGCCATCTGCTGGACGACCCGGCCGAGGTGGACACCGCGCTCTCACTGTGGGCGCGCGCGCGCGTGGAGACGGCGCGCGCGCCCTCGCTCCTCTCCGGGCGGTGGACGAAACTCTGCTGGAACATCCCCTTCAACGGACTGGCAGTGACGGCGGGGGGAATCACCACAGACCGCATCCTCGCCGACCCGGCGCTCCGGACGGCAGTGACAGCGCTCATCATCGAGGTCGCGGCGGCCGGCAACGCAGACCTCGACGCGCACGGCTCCGCTGTGCGACTCGATGGGGCGACGACCGCTCGGAACATGGTCGCGGCCACGGAGGCGATGGCGGCCTACCGGCCGAGCACGATGATCGATTTCGTCGAGGGGCAACCGATGGAGGTCGAGGCGATCTTCGAGGAGCCGCTGCGACGCGCCTCCGCCCTCGGCGTGGCGACGCCGCTGCTGTCACTGGTGACAGGGCAGATGCGGGCGCTGAACACGCGTGCCCGATCAGGCGCCGAGATTGACCGAGGGCCACGGTGATCTCGATCCGCCCGAACTTCCACGTCGGAGATCTCGCGCGTGCCGTTGCGTTCTACCGGCGCACACTGGGCTTCGAGGTGCGGACGGAGGCGCCCGAATACGGCCTCGCGATCCTGGGATCGGAGAACGTGGAACTCGCGCTGCTCGAAGGGACCTCAGGCAGCCCGGCCAGCGCCTACCTCGAAGTGACCGATGTCGACGCCGCGTTCGAGGCGTGCCGGGCCGACGCGGAGGCGGAGATCACCGCGCCGCTGACCACCGAACCCTGGGGATTGCGTGACTTCGGGATGCGCGACCCGTGGGGGAACGCCCTCGGTGTCGGCCAACGCGTTGCCCGCTAACGACTGTCAGGCCTGGATGGCAGCGGGCACCGGCGGGGCCGCGGTGCGGAAGGTGCCGCTGCGCAGCAACTGGCGGAGGTCGCCGAGGGCGAAGACGCCGGCCACGAACACGGCCGTCCACAGCAGCCCTGGGATCACGAGCAGCACCCGCACGCCCACGATGTCGGCAAGCGCCCCCATGCCGAGGTTCACGAACGCCATGTGTCCCGCCGCGAGCATGACGTAGAGCGACATCACGCGGCCGCGCAGGACATCAGGCGTCATCTCCTGGACGAAGGTCGCAGAGAGCGCCATGTACGACGCCTGGGAGCCGCCGGCGATGACCGCGCCCGCGATGGCAAGCGCGGGCGTCGGCGCGAAGCCGAGCGTGAGCATAGAGAGGCCGCTCAACGCGCCGCAGACGGCGAGGGCGTTGCCCTGCCGCGCGAGGCTCGGGATCTTCGCGATGCCGACCGTGCCGGTGATGGCGCCGGCGCCGAGGCCCATGAGCAGCCCGGAGTAGAGTTGCCCGCCGCCGCCGAGGTCGTGCGCCAGTTCGGGGATCAGCGAGTCGAACGCCATCGTGAGCGCGCAGTGGAACACGACGAGCATCACGACGAGGCCGACGCGGCGGTCGTGCCCGATGTAGCGCGCGCCCTCGCCCATCTCGGAGAGCAGACGTGCCACCGAGAGACGGCTGGTGCCCGGCGGCGCGCTGTTGCGGTAGCGCATCCGCCACAGGCAGACGGCACCGCCGAGGTAGAGCGCGGCGGAGAGGACGAAGACGGAGCCGGCGCCCCAGACCTCGAGGAGGATGCCGCCGACAAGCGGCCCCGCCAGCCGTGAGCCATGGACCGAGACGCTGGAGAGGGCCATGCCGGAGAGCAGCTGATCCTTCTCGACCAGCGCGGGGATCATCGCCTGCTGCGCCGGGGTCTGCACCGCGCGCGCGATGCCGCCGAGGAGGGCGAAGACGACGACGTGCCAGACCTCGACGAAGCCGCCGAGCGTAACGATCGCAAGGCCGACGGTGCCGGCGAAGGCGATCAGGCCCGACCACAGCGAAAGCGCACGGCGGTCCATCCGGTCAGCGAGCACGCCGGAGACCGGCGCAGCGAAGATGAACGGGGCCATGCCGGCGAAGGTCACGAGCCCAACGGCCGACGAGGACTTCGTGAGGTCGAAGACGAGCCAGCCTCGGGCGAGAAGCAGCGCCCAGTTCGCCGCGGCGGAGAACATCGAGTTCCCGAAGAGGAGCGAGAAGTCGCGCGAGGCGAGCGCGGGGAACTCGCGGACGAAGGGGTTGCGGGACCGGCGGGTGTCTGCCATCCGCGGATTCTACGCCGGTGCGCTAACCTCGCCTCGATGCCGTCCCTCACCCTCCGCCCCCTCGACTCCGCCGACGTGCCGGCGCTCGCGGCGTTGCTCGCCGAGCGACGGCACGAGGAGCGTGTCTCGCTGCCGCTGCTGAACGAGCGGTTCGCCGAGCCCGCGGCATGCACGGATCTGCTGTTCAGCCACCTCGCCGAGCCGCGGTGCGACGGTGTGGTCGCGGAACGCGGTGGGCGGCTCGCTGGGTTCCTCCTCGGGCATCGGCGTCACGTGGCCCTCGAGTCGTTCGGGGCGCAGTACTCGCCGCCGATGGAGGCGAGCATGCCTGTGTCCGGCCACGGCGTCGCCCCCGGCGAGGATGTCGAGGCGGTGTACGCGGCGATGTACGCCTACCTCGGCGAGCGCTGGGTGGACGCGGGGTACTTCGAGCACCGGATCTGGATGCCGCTGGGCACGCCGGCGACCGTCGAGGCGTGGTTCCACCTCGGGTTCGGGTCGCTGTACACGTTCTGCGCGCGCGAGAGCACGCCGGTGCCCGGGCAGCAGGCTGCGACGGATATCGAGGTGCAGCGCGCGACGCCCGCGGAGCGAGCCGAGGTGCTGCGCTTCCAAGAGGAGAGCGCACGCTTCCACCGCGCCGCCCCGATCCTCTGGCCGTACATGGAGCGCCAGGCCTCCGCCGCGATCGAGTCGTTCACCGCGGGCGCGCTCGCGGACGAGTCGAACGGGATCTTCCTCGCCCGCCGCGACGGCATCGCCGTCGCGCTCCACCTGATGGTCGCGCAGACGGAGGGCTGGGGCTCGACGTTCACGCAGCCCGATGGCTCGATCTACCTGTACGAGGGCATCACCGCCCCCGAGGCACGCGGCTCAGGCGTGGGGACGACGCTGCTCGCCCACACCCTCGACTGGGCGCGAGAGGCGGGCCACCCAAACGTGACGCTGCACTACGCGACGCCGAACCCCTCGGGCGGGCCGTTCTGGCGCGGACACGGGTTCGTGCCGGTGGAGGTAACGCTGCAGCGTCGGCTGGACGAGCGGCTGGCGTGGGCGAGGCCGTAGGGGGGCCGGGGACGACACGAGCCGCTCGGCATACGGACCGAAACGGCGTCCAGCCTTCAGGGGGAGTCCCGGTATCGCCTCCACGGCACACCACGCCACCAGAGGCGGATGACGTGCCAGAAGATCAGCGCCGAGGTTTTCATCGGTACGAGCGGGTCGCGTGCCATCATCCGCAGCAGGGTGCCGTTGGACAGCGGCACCCGTGTCATCTGCAGGCGGGCGAACAGGGCCCGCTCGTCACCCTCGTCCTCGCGGATGGTGATCGAGATCTGCTCGGCGTCCTCCCAGACGAGAAGTTCGTAGGTTGCGTCCGGTGCGATGAAGGGTGAAACGTACATCCGCTTCTGCTGGACGCTCCTGAAGACCGGTCCCCCGCTGCCCCCGGGCAGGAAGTCGTACACCTCCCGGCCGCCGTGCGTGTTGTGCACCTCGGCCAGCACCAGGCGGAGCACGTCGGCCTCGTCGTGGCAGAGGTAGAACGACACCGGGTTGAACACATACCCGAGGACACGCGGGTGCGTGATCATGGTGACGCGCATCCGCGCGGGATCGAGATCGTGCGAGCGCAGACGGAGGGCAACCGAGCCGCGCAGGCCCCCGCGCAGCCCCTCGAGGTGGTCGGCATCGCGCAATTCCAGCAGATTGGGGCGGTTGAAGGAGAGCAGGGGGAGACGACGATCCACATCGTCCCGCTCGCTGAGATCAAGCGCGAAATACCAGACAGGGTGCGTGAAGTCGTAGGTCGTCACACGGTCGCGTCGGTGCCGGACCGTGCCCGTGAGTAGGTGCGAGCTAAGCCTCCCGCGGGCCTCCATCACCAGGGCACACCCAGCCGCCCGGCGACCTCCGCGCCGGAGCGCGCGCCGTCCTCGTGGAAGCCGTAACCGAGGTGCGCGCCCGCGAAGTACGTCTGGCGCTGGCCCTGGAGCGCTTGCATGCGCCGCTGCGCATCCAGCGTGCGCAGCGAATAGACGGGATGCGCGTAGTCGAACGAGGCGATCACATGTGTCGGGTCGATCCGATCGCCCGGGTTCACCGAGACGCAGTAGGTCGTCTGTCCGGACAATCCCTGCAGCCGGTTCAGGTCGTAGCTCATCGTGAGCGTCGCGGGGAAGCCCTCGTGATCGACGCGGTGGTAGTTCCAGGCAGCGCGCGCGGACTCGCGCCGCGGGAGCACACGGTCGTCCGTGTGCAGTACGACCCGGTTCCGTGCATAGGTGAACCCGCTGAGCGCCTCCCGTTCCTCCGACGTGGCGTCGCCGAGCAACGACAGCGCCTGGTCCGCATGGCAGGCGAGTACCACAGCATCAAAGTGGTGTTCCTGGCCGTCCGGCAGCGCAACGCACGCACCGCCTCGCTGGCGCGTAACGCCAGCGACGGCCGTGCCGAGGTGGACGTCCGCAGGCTCGAGCGTGCGCAGGATCGCGTCGACGTAACTTCGGGCGCCTCCCGCGATCCACCGCCACTCCGGGATGCTGGAGAGCGCGAGCACGCCGTGCTGCTCAAGGAAGCGGAACAGGTAGTTCGTGGGGAATGACAGGACGTCCGCCGGCGCGTTCGACCACGTGGAGGCGATCAGTGGCACGATGATGCGTTCGCGGAAGTCGCGACCGTACCGTCCGCGACGCAGGTACTCCTCGAAAGGCATCTCGTGCAGGGCGTCACGACGGAGGACGGCGCGCGCATCTCGCTGGAAGCGCAGCATGTCGAGGCCCATCAGGGCACGGCGCACATTGAGCAGATTCCGAGAGCTGCCCAGGTATCCGCGCCACCCCCGGCTGCTGTATTCAAAGTCGTCATCCTCGGAACGGACGCCGAACGACATGTCGGACCGCCGGGTCTCGACCCGGAGTTCGCGCAACAGACGTGAGAAGATGCGGTAGGTGCGCTCGTTGTAGACGATGAAGCCGACGTCCAGCGCCAGATCCTCGCCGCGACCGTCGCGCACGGTGACGGTGTTCGCGTGACCGCCGGCGGTCGCCCGTTCCTCGAACAACTCGACGTGGTGTTGTCGCCGCAGCAAGTAAGCCGCGACCAGGCCGCTGACGCCGCCACCAATGACTGCAATATCCATGCCTACGCCCGTGACCCATCTGCCGAAGGGCAGATCCAGCCGCTCGTGGACTCGCACCATGCCCAGAGGCGTACCCGACGTTCCTCGGTATCAGCGACGCGCGTCCGGCCGAGGCGGTGCGCCGGGCGCCGCACGCGGTCGAACCAGAATGCACCACCGGCCTGCGCGCCCTCGCCGTCCGCGGCCAGCCACGCAATCGTATCGGCCCCCTCATCGGGCGTCCGCAGCAGCGGACGGAGCAGACTGCGGAAGCGCGGCAACGACGCGGCGAGGCCGGGCGTGTCCACCCAGCCGGGATGCATCGCGTGGAAGATGACCGCGCGTCCCTTCGTCCGCTTCGTCCATAGCTCGGTCAGCGTGATCTGGGCGCGCTTGGCGCGGGCGTATTGCTGGGTCCCGTTGAACTCGGCCGGTGTGGGATCGAGCCCGGAGACGGTCAGTGGCGCCAGATACGCACCGCCGGAAGAGATGGTGATCACCCGTCCCGGAGCGCCGCTCTCCAGGCGATCAAGCAGCAGGCCAGTGAGCAGGAAGGGCCCGCCGAGCTGGGCCGCCGCGGTCTGTTCGACGCCCATCGGAGAGTGCCGGTACTCGAGTGCGAGCGCGCCCGCGTTGTGCACGAGGATGTCGAGCCGCGGATGTGAAGCGAGCACTTCGGCGGCCGCGCGCCGCACATCGTCTGCGTCGTCCATGGATGCGACGACCGTCGAGAACCGGGTGCTCCCGGTGCTGGCGACCAGCCGTTGTCGCGCGGCCTCGGTGCGGGCAGCGTCACGCCCGAGGAGGATGACGTGCGCGCCCATCCGTCCGAGCGCTGCGGCAGCCGCGAGGCCAATCCCTGAGGTTGCGCCCGTGACGAGTGCGACCCGGCCCGTGAGGTCATACGAATCGAGCCGCCGCCACCGCGCGATCCGCCGGCGCACCACACAACCGACCCGTGTGAACGACGGGAGGACGAGCCATTCAAGCGTGCGATCGACCATTGCCGTCAGTTCGTCCATGCAAACCAGCATCTCAGAATCCCGCGCCCCGCGCCTGACGCGCCGGACGGCAGGACGGGCTCGTGAGATCTCTCGACGATATCCCTACACTGGATCGCAAGTGGCGGGCGGGAGGTTTCAGGTGAACCGTACGGCCATTGCCGTGATCGCGACGCTTCTGAGCACGGGCATCCTCGATGCCATCTGGCTCTCGACCATGACCAGCCGGCTCTATCGGAAGCAGCTTCCGGGCTTACTCCTCGACGCACCCAGTTGGGCGCCGGCGATGGCGTTCTACCTGCTCTACGCCGTCGGCGTCGTAGTACTGGTCGTGCTGCCGGCCCTCGACCGCGACCGGTCGGTCAGCGGCGTACTCATCTCTGGCGCGATCCTCGGACTCGTTGCGTATGGCACCTACGACCTGACCAACCAGGCGACCATCCGCGGCTGGTCGATGCTGGTCACCGTGGTGGATATGGCCTGGGGCGCGACGCTCACCGCCGTAGTCGCCGCGATCGCGGTCACCGCCGCCCGCCGCCTCAGCTAGCCAGGACGGCCTCACAGACCCGCATCAGCCCGCCTGTAGCGGCGGCGGACGAGCGGCTGGTCTGGGCGAGGCCGTAGGGACGCCCTCTACGGATCACCCGCTTCAGGTTGACGGCAAACGCATCAACGCGCTCGCGAAGCACGCGGTACTCGGTCTGACCACCTGAGACCGTGTCGACCAGTTCCTCGATGTCCCGCTCGCGACCTGGGCGGTGAACCGGCCTCGCGGAGCGGGCTGGTGAGGGACATGCGTCGCCTACCGGTCGATGCGCACTTACCGGTTGATCCGGAGGCCGGCCTCGGTGTGGGGGTCGACGACGACGGCGGTCTCGCCGGCGAGCCAGTCGAGAACGTCCTGGCCGGCGAGGCTGCGACGCCAGCCCTGCAGCAGCGGGAGGTCCGGCTCATTCGTGCGGTCGCCGACCAGCCACCAGGCGATGACGTCGTCGATGTCACGGCGGGTGGCGACGAAGCGGGCGGCGATGTCGGACTCACGGCAGCGTGCCTGCAGGATGCCGGAGAGGACCGCGGGCCACGCCTGGCCGAGGTTCGGCAGATGCGGGGGGGTCTCGTCCATCTCGGGCTGGTCTTCGACGCCGCGCTCGATGGCTTCGATGATCGCGCGGCCATAGCGCTGGGCGGTGCCCTCGCCCAGCCCGCGGACCCCGGCGAGTTCAGAGGCGACCTGCGGGGGACGGCGGCAGAGTTCGAGGAGGGTGCGGTCGTTCATGAGCCATGAGGGCGGGCGGTTGGCGCGGCGGGACTCGGTCTCGCGCCATGCTGCGACGGCGCGCAGCGCGCCGAGCGAGCGGCGCTTGAGGCCGTTCCAGCCGCGCACCCGGCGGTACATCTCCTCGGGCGGGGTGCGCTCGGCCCACTGCTCGGCGAGGGCGTCGCACTCCTGCTCGACCCAGTCGAAACGCCCGCGCTCCTCAAGCTCCTGGCGGAGCGTGCGCCAAGCGAGCGGGAGATAGCGGACGTCGTCGAGGGCGTAGCGGATCTGCTCTTCGGAGAGCGGACGGCGGGACCACTCGGTGAATTGCGCACCCTTGTCGAGGTGGACACCGCAGAGCCGCTCGACGAGCGCGCCGTATCCGATCTGCTCACCCCAGCCGAGGAAGGCGCCGGCGATCTGCGTGTCGAAGACGGCCCGTCCGCGGACGCCGAACTGGCCACCGATGAGGGCGAGGTCGGCCTGGGCGGAGTGGATGATGACCTCGATCTCCGGGTCACCAAGGAGGTCGACGATCGGCTGCACGTCCACCTTCAGCGGGTCGACGGCGGCGAC
This sequence comes from Chloroflexota bacterium, assembly GCA_016875635.1. Classification (GTDB taxonomy): domain Bacteria; phylum Chloroflexota; class Dehalococcoidia; order UBA2979; family UBA2979; genus SURF-43. The sequence continues at coordinate 40,604 of VGPD01000012.1, read as the reverse complement.
GTGGGGGACTTCGATGTCGCCCCAGCCGACCTGGACGAGGCTGAGTTCGGGGATGTAGCGCCCCTCGGTCATGAATTCGAGGTCGAGGGCAAGCCAACCAGCAGCACGGATCTCGCGAGCAATCTCGGCTACCTCGGAGAGGTCGGTGACGAGCGCGGGCTGCGGCTGGATGAGGGTCATCCGCCTGACGATAACACTGTGTTCACTTATGGAAGAGAACCGGGCGACACAGCCCCCGTCGTGAATCCGGGATCCCCCGGACCGCCCACGAGGCGAATCACAGGACGCTCAGACGAGGCTGACGAGGAGCGCGACCGCAGCCAGTGACATCTTGATGGCGGTCCCCCAGCCAACCACCATCGTGATCAATGGCGGCCGGGACCCGCCGAGGATGCGGCGGTCGTGGGCGGAGACCATCAGGAAGACGAGCAGCACCGGGGCGATGATCCCGTTGACGATCGCCGCCAGGTAGAGCGCCTGAATCTCGGAGATGGGACTGAACACGATCCCCACGCCGCCCAGCGTGGCGAGGAGGATGACGCCGTAGAACTGTGGCGCCTGCGGGAAGGTCTTGCTCAGCCCTTCGGGCCAGTCGAACAGCTCGGCGCTGGCGTAGGCGACCGAACCTGCGAGCACCGGGATTGCCAGGAGACCAGTGCCAATGATGCCCAGCGCAAACAGAAGCGATGCGGCATCGCCTGCGAGGGGCTGCAGCGCCCGCGCCGCGTCAGCCGCCGTCTTCACGTCGGCGTAGCCGGTCGAATACAGCGCAGCCGCCGCCGTCAGCACGACGAAATAGAACGCGATATGGGCGACCAACATGCCGACCCCCACATCGGCGTCGGCGGCGTGGCGCGGGTTCGGGCATCTCGCCAGTCTAGGCTCCAGGGCTGACAGGGCCAGCGCACTCGACCACCCCGACGCACTGCCGGGGGCCCGGCGAAGGATCCGAAGTACCCTTCACTTGCATCACTTGCACTGAGGAGGCCACCTCGATGGCGGACGTCCCGACGATCCATGGCACGGTCGACCCGCGCTTCGAAGGCGTGCACGAGGTGTTCGCCCGGAACTTCGCGGAGGCGGACGAGCTGGGGGCCTCCGTCCATGTGATGGTCGACGGCGAGACGGTCGTCGACCTCTGGGGCGGGGTCGCCGACCGGGAGAGCGGCCGGCCGTGGGAGCGCGACACGCTCGTCAACGTCTGGTCGTCCACGAAGGGCGTGCTGGCGACCGCCGCGCACATGCTGGTGGACCGCGGGCTAATCGACATCGATGCGCCGGTGGCGCGGTACTGGCCGGAGTTCGCGCAGCAGGGGAAGGGCGCGATCACGGTGCGCTGGTTGATGTCGCACCAGGCGGGCCTCCCCGCCGTCGATGGCGACCGTGAGCTGCCCGAGCTCGCCTGCCAGGACTGGGAGACGATGACGCGCACCCTCGCCGCGACGAAGCCACAGTGGGAGCCCGGCACGAAGCACGGCTACCACACAGTCACGTTCGGCTGGCTGGTCGGTGAACTGATCCGCCGCGTCACCGGCGAGATGCCCGGCGATTTCATCCGCCGCGAGATCGCGGAACCTCTCGGCGCGCCGTTCTATCTCGGCGTGCCGGACGAGGCCCACGACCAGATCGCGACGCTGGAGGCCCAGCCGGTCGGTGGCACTGCCCCATCCGGCTTCACCCCCAACCCGGAGTCACTGACCATGCGTTCGATCCTGCTCTCCACGCCGCCGCTCGCCGGGCATCCGAACAGCGCCGGCTGGCGGCGCGCGCAAATGCCCGGGATGAACGGGCATGCGAGCGCGCGTGGCATGGCTCGCATCTACTCGGCGCTCTCGCTGGGCGGCAGCGCGCACGGGGTGACGCTGATGCGTCCCGAGACCCTCGACCGCGCGCACACGATCCAGGCTGAGGGGCCGGACGCGGTGCTCGTCCTGAAGACGCGCCGCTCGCTCGGTTACATGCATCCGGTGTTGGAGACGGGCGACCGGCGCGGGCCGAACGCCTTCGGTCACAACGGCGCGGGCGGCTCGATGGCGTTTGCCGACCGGATGCACCGGGTCGCCTTCGGCTACGTGATGAACCGCATGTGGCAGGGTGGGCTGATGACCCCCGACCCGCGCGCCCAGCGCCTCGCAGGCGCGGTCTACGCCGCGCTCGTGTAGGGACTGTCCCTGCTTCCGGAGGCCCTCGCCCCCCGTGCTAATCTTCGGTGCCCATCTCCCCGCGGAGTGAAGAAGAGAATCGTGACGCTGGCCTCGGTGGATGTGCAGGGCATCTGCGACCCGCGCTTCGCGCCGGTACGGGCCGTCTTCGCGCGCAACTTCACCGAGTTCCCCGAGGTCGGCGCGGCCGTCGCGGTCGCGATCGACGGCAAGCTGGTCGTCGACCTGTGGGCGGGGCATGCGGACGCGGCGCGGACACGCCCCTGGGAGCGCGACACCATCGTCAACGTCTACTCCACGACGAAAGGGATGGTCGCTCTCGCGGCGCACATGCTCTCCGACCGCGGCAAGCTCGACTTCGACGCTCCGGTCGCGAAGTACTGGCCGGAATTCGCGCAGGCTGGCAAAGAACGGCTCCCCGTCCGCTACCTGCTCACCCATCAGGCCGGCCTCCCGGACATCGACGGCGAGCTGCCAGCGGCGGCTGCGCTCGACTGGCAGGCGATGACGGCAGCGCTCGCCGCGGAGCGGCCTCGCTGGGAGCCGGGTTCGAAGCAGGGCTACCACACGTCCACCTTCGGCTGGCTCGTGGGCGAGGTGATCCGCCGCGTCTCCGGGAAGACCCCCGGCCAGTTCATCCGCCAGGAGATCGCGCGCCCGCTCGGCGTCTCGTTCCACCTCGGTTTCAACCCCGTCGGACGCCACGTCGCGGAAATCCTGCAGGACAACCGGCAGGGCGTGGCCAGCCGCGGCGGGAACGCCCTGCGCGGTGTGGCCTCTGCGATGCGTGGCGTGGGCCCCAACAGCCGCGAGTACCGTCTGGCCGAGTTGCCCGCGAGCAACGGCCACACCGACGCGCGATCCCTCGCAACGGTGTACGGCGCCCTGGCGCGCGGGGGTGTATGGGGGAAGACGCGCCTGCTTTCACCATGGGCCGTCGAGCGCGCGGCGATGGAGCAGGCGAACGGCATCGACGAGACGCTGAAGGTGCCGACGCACCGGACACTCGGCTTCATGCTGCGCTTCTCGGAATTCGGCGACGCGCGCCCGATCACGTCGTTCGGGCATGCGGGCTCCGGAGGTTCGCAGGGCTTCGCCGACCCGGCGCACCGCCTCGGCTTCGGCTACGTGATGAACCAGATGCTCTCGCCGCTGCCCGGTGAGACGCGCCCTCCGACCGGCGGGATGGACCCGCGCGGCCAGCACTTGGTGCGCGCCCTCTACAGCTGTCTGTAGGCCGGAAACCCCACCTCATCCGTGGCCGTCAGCCACCAACGATGATCACCAGCCGAGCACTTGCACATAGGTGAGCGGAAAGCCATCAGGACCGCCAGCATGGCACCATTCACGCATCACCAACGATCGTCAGATATAGGGGGTTGATCACGCACGTTGACTTTGAACGCTGGCCATCCATGCCGTCGGTACGTCGCCCCATCGAAAAACTCGAACTCCGTCCTGTCTCGTTCCTGGCGCCCGGTTGAGGCCAGTCGGTGTGTAGCGGCTGCTGCCACGTCGAGGAGGTCGCGGTCGACACAACTTTCGGCGACGTGACGAGTGTGTCCCTCACCCGTGAGATCAGGCCGCTAGGCGGCAGTGCGTCCGGCGCGTCGGTTGCCTCTCAACAAGCATGATCGAGAGCACTACCAGCGAGAACTCATAGCGGCGTGCAGCCTTCTGGAATTCAGCCAGATGAGTCGAACAGTATTGACGCGAATGCTCGCGACCCTTGTACCTGAATCGAACTGTGTCGGTGGCCGAATCGGCGCAGCGACGCTCCGCCACGAGAGTGGCGCTGCACCATCCCCTGACGAGTGTGTAGCGGTTCGCCCATCGCGTTTCCTCCGATGGTTCGCACAACACCGCGCACTTCTACGTCGCGCACATTTATGTCACGCGATGGGCTAGTGACATGGCGGGCACAATGCAGTTGCCCACCGCGCGCAAAGTGCGCTCCGAGAAGTCGGGCGCAGGTCGGTTCACTAACCACTAAACGGTGCCGTCGGGTGTCGGACCCTTTATGTCCGGTGCGGCCGACAGAATGCTCCGCCGGCCGCACCGGATGGGTGCACCCGCTCCAGAATCCCGGCCTGGACTAGCGCGGCCGTCCCGGGTCGGAGCGGTAGTCCTGGTACGGGCCGTCGCGCCAGGCGAGGGCCTCCTTGAGGCCACCAGAACGCATCTTGTCCGCCCACTGGTAGGCCTGGCTGGTGAAGCCGCCCGCCGCGTCGAGGTCGGTGCTCGAATGCACCGACGAGTAGATCCCCATGTTCTCGTGGAAGCGATTCATGTGGACCTTCAGCATCGCCAGGTGGTCGGCCGGGAGGATCGCGATGCGCTCCGCCATCGCGAGCACCTCGTCGTCCAGGCGGTCGATGGGGACGGCGCGGTTTATCAGGCCGATCTCCGCCGCCTCCACCGCGCTGATGTTGTCCCCGGTGTAGAAGAGCTCTTTCGCCTTCCGCATCGGGATCAGGAGCGGGAGGATCATCGAAGTACGGGTGCCCGCAAAGCGGAGGCCGGGGTGACCGAATTTCGCGTCGTCCGCAGCGACCACGAGGTCGGCCATCATGGACAGTTCGCAGCCACCGGCGATCGCGTAGCCGTGGACCTGCGCGATCGTGACCTTCTGGATGTTCCAGAAGTACATATGGATATTGGTGATCCGCTGCATCCCGCCGCGGACGCCCTGCCAGAGACGGCGCCCCTGCTCGTCCGTCGTGCGGAACTGCCGCACCACGGCGTCCGCGCCCGATTGCTGCGGTGGCGTGAGGTCGTACCCCGCACTGAACGTGCGCCCCGCGCCGCGCACCACGATGACGCGCGCGCTGGTGTCCGTCTCGAGAAGTTCAAGGGCGTCACGGAACTCGAAGAGGAGTTCCTGCGACAGCGCGTTCATCTTCTCCGGACGGTTGAGCGTGATGCGGGCGATCCGCCCGTCCGTGCCGATGCGGTCGACCAGCAGGTTCTCGTACTCCGTGTCAGCCATCGATGGGCCCCTTCTCGAGATCTCCGCAGGCGCGCGCGGAGTATAGGGAGCGGACGGGCCAGGACGTCAGGTGCCGGCCCCTCATCCGGCGAAGGGCTCCCATCCGCGGCCGGCAGGACCGTGCCCGTCGCCCGGCGCTCCGCTGGCCTACACTGACGGCATGACGAACGACCCTGCCTCCGACGCGATCGAGGCCCGGCGCGAGCCGGTCTCGATCGTGGTGGTCTCCGACTTCATCTGACCGTGGTGCTACGTCGGCCTCGTGGAGGTCGAGCGGGCGTATCGCGAGTGGGACGTGGTGCTGGAGTGGGCACCGTTCTTCCTCGACCCCTCCATCCCTCCTGAGGGCCGCACCCGCACACCGACGACGACCCCCGACACGCCTCCGTCCGCGATGGAACTGCGCGGTGAGGCCCTCGGCATCAAGTTCGCCCGCGGACGCACCTTCCAGCCGCACACGCACCGCGCGCTGGAGGCCGGCGAGTGGGTGTCAGAGCACGGCAACCCTGAGCAGGTGCTGGAGTACCATCGCCGTCTTTTCCGAGCGCATTTCACCGACCACGAGAGCCTGATGGACCTCGATGTCCTGGTGCGGGAGGCGACCGCGACGGGGCTCGACGGCGCGGCGCTGCGCGCCGACCTGGAGTCCGGGGCCCTGGTTGAGGCGGTCGACGAGGGGATCGCCCAGGCGAACGCCATCGGCGTGACGGCGATCCCGACGTTCATCTTCGATGGAAAGTATGCCGTGGTCGGCGCACAAGAGTACCCGACGTTCGTGCGCGTCCTCGAACAACTGGGGGCACGACGCCGCGAGACGCCGCTGCCACAGCCCCCCGAGCCTTCGAGGGCCTGAGGCGCGAGCCCTACGCCCGGCGCGGAAGCTCCACGACGGCGGCCGCCTGGAGCGGCTTCTCGCCGCGCTCGTTCTCCAGCGTGACGTCCAGGCTCACAATCCCCGGGCTGGTGATCTCGGAGGCCTCGTCGCCAATGATGTCGGTGACCAGCGCGACGCACCGGAGGTTGTCATCGTGCAGGACGGGCCGGCGGAACGAGACATCGAGGCTCACGATCCGGCCCATCGGCCCCATCCAGTCGGTGACGACCCGCGTGAGCATCGCGGCCGACATGACGCCGGGGACGATCGGCTTCGGGAAGCCCTGCGCCTTCGCGACCTCGGGATCGGTGAACCGGCCGTTCATCGCGTTGGCGGGACGGCCGCTGTGCCCGTTGTTGAGGAACGAGATGACGTGCTCCGTCGTGGGCTGCTGATGGGCCACGAACTCGTTGCCCACCTCGATGTCCTCGAGGTAACGCTGGACCACGGTCGGTCGTGCTTCAGTCATCGGAGCCTCCTGCCTGCAGTTCCCGCTGGACGTGAGAGTTCTGCAGCAGCGCGACGGTCTCGCCGTGCTGGTTCTCGAACCGTGCCTGACGGACGACGAAGACCATGCGGCCGGAGCGGCCAGTCTTCTCGTAGACCTCTTTGATCGAGACGTAGGCCTCCAGCACATCGCCCGGCCGCACCGGCAGGAAGTACTCCTGCCGCGACCCGGCGTGGAACCCGAGGTTGCCGAACTTCAGCTTGGGGTCCGGCGGCGAGCCGAGTTGCGCCGTCTGGAGCAGCCCCGGCGGCGCGATGATCCCCCCGTACAGCCCCTCCGAGGCGAACTCGTGGTCGAGGTAGAGCGGATTGGTCTCCTCCAGTGCCTCGCAGTACTCGCGGATGGACTCCGCCGTGACCACGAGCCGTCCGCCGGGGACCTCCCGCCCGATCACCGAGCGGTCGAACTCGAGGGCGTCCCCGCCGAGGCTGCCCTGTCCGCTGGTGTGCGGAAGCATGGCGGTCAGTTCCTCGAGGCCGGGCCGCACCGTGATCTCGGCGCCCTCGAGGGTCTCTTCCAGTCGCAACGGCACGAAGCGTCCCGCCGGGTCGCGCAGCACCGCGACGAGGTCATCGATGGTGCGGATGGTGTGGTCGAAGCGTGTGAGGCAGCGCGCGAGGCCTGAAACGAAGTGCCCGTCGCTCGCGCCGATCTCCCGGATGTTGTGCGTCCGCGCTAGGTCGTGCGCGCGTGCGTTCTCGTAGTCGTTGCTGCCGCCGTTCAGCGTCTCCAGCACACGCACCGGGCTCAGGTCAACCTGGCGCTCGTTGTAGTGCTCGACCGCGCCGATGCGCGGGCGGCCGGCGTGGGCCCCCACCGCGACGCCGCCCGTCTCCCACGCCACCCGGAACACCTCGGCGTACGGCAGCGAGACGTCCGTGAGGTCGAAATGCTTCAGGAACTCGGGTGTCACGCCGTAGACCAGCACATGCCCGATCTCCGTCTCCAGCTCGACACCGCGCAGCACCACGGCGTTGTACCTGGCGGCGAGCTCGGAGTAGTCGCGGCTCGGGTCATACCGCCGGTGCTCAGTCAGGACGAAGCCGTCGACCCGAAAGCCGAGCTTGCGGCGTGACTCCACCCAGCGGAGGTAGCCCTCGACCGTCGCCCCGGCGTCGTCGGAGCCCTCCGAGGAGTGGACATGAAGATCGAGAAATGTCTGGGCAGTGTCTGGCACGGGGCCTCCCTCGACGCCTGCCCGCGATGTCGGGCGGCGGGCCCGATTCTGTCGCTGGGAGGCTCCCTCGTCAATCTCGATACCGTACGCCGTCCGGGGACTGCCGTGGATCGCCGGACAGGCGGATACTGCGGACGTGGCAATCGATGACAACCCGACCGTTGACGCCCATACCGACCGCGCCTTCGAGGCGGCCCTCCTCGACTGGATCCGGCGGCAGGGGATCGAGGAATCGCGCCGCCTGGTCCGCGTCGACGAAGAGGAGGCGCTCGTCTCCAAATTCGAGCCGGGCTTCGCCGCCCGCCTCCACGAGTTGCTGCGGCTGGTGCCCGACCTGTTCGACGAGACGACGGTGGTCGCCAACACCGCACGGGTGATGGACTCGATGCCCGACGAATCGCGCGTCACGGCATGGCACACCGCGATGCATCAGGCGCTCGCGCGGGCCGGTGAACAGCACGCCATCCCGGACCTGCGTCTCGCCGAGGTGCGCACGGGCGTCGATTCGGTCCGTGCGATCCTCGAGGCCGTCGTCTGGAGCGAGCCGCGGTGCGGGACGCCGTACGAGCCGCTGTCGGGCGAGGTCGAGGCGTATCGCGACGGCCTGCTCGCGCTGGAGGATGGACGCGACGTGTTCACCCGCTACTACGGGTCATTCGACGGGCTCGCCGTGCGCAACCACTGCCCCGGGGCCGCGTTCGCGCGCGTGCTCCTGGCGCAGGGATGGCGCGCCGTCACCGGGACGCCCGCGCCCGGCGTCTAGTCCTGCATCCCTCGCAGGCGAGCGCGGACCAGATGTCGCTGGAGTTTGCCGGAGGCCGTCCTCGGCAGCGGCTCCGATTCCACGATGATCTCGCGCGGCAGCTTGTACCCCGCGAGCCGGCTGCGCAGGTGCGCTTCCAACGCAGCCCGCGAGGGCGCCTCGACTCCGGCATGCGGGACGACGACCGCGACCACACGCGCGCCCCAGCGGTCGTCCGGCAGGCCAACCACCGCGCACTCCTCGATTCCTGGATATCCGAGGAGCGCGGACTCCACCTCCGCCGGGTAGACGTTCTCGCCGCCGCTCACGATCAGGTCATCGCGCCGGTCGGCGACGTAGAGATAGCCCTCGCTGTCGCGCCAGCCCAGGTCGCCCGTGTGCAGCCAGCCGTGGCGGATCGCATCAGCAGTCGCCTCCGGGCGGTGGAGATATCCCGCGCAGACCGTGGGGCCCGCCACCACGATCTCGCCTACCTCGCCCGCCTCAGCCTCGCGCCCGTCCACCTCGATCCGCACGGTGGAGGCCAGCAGCGGCAGTCCGGCCGAGCCGAGTTTGCGCAGGGCGTCGGCGTGGCCCAGCGTCGCGACCTGCGAGCAGGTCTCGGTCAGCCCGTAGGTCTGCAGCACCGGCATTCCCCGGCGCGCGGCCTCCTCCAGCAGGGGGCGCGGCGCGGGACCTCCACCGAGGAGGACGCCCCGCAGCGTGACCGGGAACGGCTCGGGCGATACGGCGAAGACGCGCTGGAGCATCGTCGCGACCACGGAGAGCAGCGTGACCCGTCCCTCGCGCAACGCGTGGTCGACACGCATCTCCTCAAAGCGCTCGTGGATGACAGCGGTGGTGCCGTAGATCGCGGAGCGCAACAGGATCGAGAGCCCGCCCACATGGAACAGTGGCATGCAGGCAAGCCAGCGGTCGTCCGCCTCGACGCCCAGGTTCGCCGCGCTCGCCACGGCGCTCCAGTGGAAGTTGCCGTGCGTCAGCACCGCCCCCTTCGGCCGCCCGGTCGTGCCCGAGGTGTAGATCACCGAGTGCGCACGGTCTGCCTCGACCGCCTCCGGCGCGGCCACCGGTGTGCCTGCATCCCACCGTGCGTCCTCGATCGCGACTAGCCGCACCCCTGCCGCGTCCGCGGCCTCGTGCGCGAGCGCGGCCAGCGAGGCGTCGTGCACGAGCAGGCGCGTTCGGCTGTCCTGCAACTGCCAGGTGATCTCGTCCGCGGAGAGGCGCGCGTTCAACGGCATGAACAGGCCGCCCGCCCGCGGGACCGCGTGCGCGAAGCGCGCGATCGGCAGGCCGTTGTTCGCGAGCACCGCGACCGGCTCGCCTGCCTCGACGCCTTCCGCGCGCAGGGCCCCGGCCGCCGAAGCCACCCGCATCTCCAGCGTGGCGTAGTCCCATCGCTCCCCCGAGCACTCGAGGGCGATGTGCGACGGATGCGTGCGCGCGCGCAGCGCGACCCAGTCGGAGAGCGCGATGTCGAGCGGCGCCCCGGGCATCAGGCGCGCACCCAGTCCGACCAGCTCGCCGTCGCCACCGCGTCGAGGGCGTCCTCATCTACGTCGATACCCAGGCCGGGTGCTGCGGACAGCGCCATCCGGCCGTCGACCGGCACGAACGCTTCCTCGACCACGTCGCCTCCCAGGTGTTCACCGGTCGACAGACCGTGCGCAACCGGCGTGCCTGGCGCCACCTCACCGAGCGCGGCCGCGAGGTGCAGCGCCGCCGCCGTCCCCACCGAGGAATCGAACGTCGTGGTGACCACCACGGTCATCCCTCGATCGATCGCGCGTCGTCCGACATCGAGCGCCGCCCGTACGCCGCCCAGCATCATCGGCTTCAGCACAACGACGCTCGCGGCGCGCCGCTCGAGGATCCATTCGCGGAGCACTGGATCGGTGAGCGACTCGTCCGCGCCGATCCGGACGGGCGAGGCTGCGTTCAGACGAGCGAACGCCTCGAACTCAGACGGGGGAACAGGCTGCTCCAACCATTCGATGCGACATGGTACGAACGCCTCGACCGCCTCGCGTGCGGCAGCCTCGTCCCAGGCCCCGTTCGCGTCTAGACGGATCGCGGCATCCGGGCAGGCGGCGCGGACGGCGGCGATCCGGCGCACCTCCTCCGCGAGCGAAGCGACTCCCACCTTCAACTTCAGCACGCGGTAACCGGCCCGGACGGCATCGAGGGCGTAGCCGACCACCTCTTCCGGCGTTCCGCCACCGATGACCGCATTCACCGCGATCGACGCCGCCGGTGCGCCAGAGAGCAGCGCCGCGACCGGCCTCCCGGCCACCCGCCCCGCGAGGTCCAGCGTGGCCACGTCCACGGCACAACGCAGCGCTTCCACCCCCGTCCCGCCCGACAGCTCGCCGCCCTCGAACACCGCGAACCCGTGGCGCGCGAGCAGCGTCAGCACGTCGTCGACGGTGCCACCGCCGAGGCTGGGGTACGGGGAGGCCTCTCCGATTCCTGTGTGCCCGCCGGCATCGCGCACCTCGATCAGCACGCCATCACGCGAGGCGGTGGCCCCGTGGGCGGCCTCGAAGCGGGCACGCAGGGGAAGGCGAAACGGCCGCCAGCGGAGGGCAGTGGGATGCGGAGGTGGCTTCGTCATACGGGGACGCTAGAACGAGACGCCGATCGCCAGCAGGATCCCGAACAGCAGGTGGAGCCGCGCGGTCGAGCGCAGCGCCTTGTTCAGGCTCGGACCATCCGTCCGCGCGACGACCGCGGCCACCGGCACGACGGCCGCCGGCACCGAGGCCCACGAGAGCAGCACCCAGCCGGAGAATGAGCCGAGCAGCCACAGCGACCCCGCCGACAGGTATGCCATCACGACCACCATCACGAACTCGAAACGCGCAAGCCGCCGCCCGAGGTAGACCGCGATGGTGTACTTACCCGCGAGCCGGTCCGTGTCGATGTCCCGCACGTTGTTCACGACGAGGATCGCCGTGACGGTGAGAGACACCGGCAGCGCCGCAGCCAGGACATCGCCGGTCACCGCCCCGGCCTGCACGTAATACGTCCCCGCGACCGCGACCACGCCGAAGAAGATGAACACGAACAACTCGCCGAGCCCCCGGTAGCCAAACGGCCACGGCCCGCCGGTGTAGGTCAGCGCGGCGATCATCGAGGCGAGGCCGATCGCGATGATCGGCCAGCCACCCTGCGTCACGAGATAGAGCCCGGCGGCGGTCGCCACCATGAACGCGGAAAGGATCCCCTGTTGCACCTGGCGCTGCGTCAGCAGCCCCTGCTGCGTCGCCCGCGGCGGACCCAGACGCGACTCGTTGTCGGCGCCACGGCGGAAGTCCGAGAGGTCGTTCGCGAAGTTCGCGCCCACCTGAAGCGCCAGCGCCCCCAGCATCGCCGCGGAGGCCGCCAGCGGCGCCCGCACGCCATCGTGGATTGCCACGCCGGTGCCGACGAGGACGGGGACGATCGCCGCCGTCAGCGTGGGCGGACGGATAGCCAGCAGCCAGGCGTGGAAGGAGCCGGGGCGCGGCAGCGTGCGGGCAGTCGGGGCCATCTCGATCCTTCGCGCGCTAGCCGTGGAACGGCAGACGGGTGAACTTCGTGAAGTCGGGCATTCGCTTCTCGACGAAGGCGTTGCGGCCTTCCTTCGCCTCGTCAGTCGTGTAGTAGAGCATCGTCAGGTCGCCGGCGAGCACCTGGAGTCCGGTCGCGCCGTCCGTGTCCGCGAGGAAGGCGTTCTTCAGGAACCGGATCGCCGTGGACGATTTCGCGAGGATCTCGCGCGCCCACTCGACGCCCTCGTCCTCCAGCTGGTCGAGGGGGACGACCTTGTTCACGAGGCCCATCTGGAGCGCCTCCTGCGCGTCGTACTGACGGCAGAGGTACCAGATCTCTCGCGCCTTCTTCGTCCCGACGAGCCGGGCGAGCATCGACACGCCGTAACCGGCGTCAAACGAACCGACGCGGGGGCCGGTCTGGCCGAAGCGCGCGTTCTCCGCCGCGATCGTCATGTCGCAGATCACGTGCAGCACATGCCCGCCGCCGATCGCGTACCCGGCGACGAGCGCGATCACCGGCTTCGGCATCTCACGGATGAACCGCTGGAGCGGGAGGACGTTCAAGCTCGGGTTGCCGCTCTCACCGACGTATCCGGCATGGCCGCGGACGCGCTGATCGCCGCCGGCACAGAAGGCGCGGCCGCCGGCGCCGGTGAAGAGGACGACGCCGATCGAGTCGTCCTGGGCCGCGTCACGGAACGCCTCGGCCAGTTCGTCGAGCGTGCCGGGGCGAAAGGAGTTATGGACTTCCGGCCGGTTGATGGTGATCTTCGCGATCCCCTCGGCCTTGTCGTAAAGGATGTCCGTGTACTGCTTCACGGACTGCCATCGGATGTTCACGGTGATCCCCCCGCCCGGTGGAGCGCCAGCGCAACCCTCGAAGGGCTAAAGCCGGCCGCGTATCCCTCGCAAGAAGTCCAGCAGCACCGCGTTGAACGCCACTGGCTGCTCCAGGTGGGCGCAGTGCCCCGCGTCATCGATGATCTCGACGCGCGCGCCCGGGATCGCCTGGCCCATCTCGGCCGCAATGGCGCTGAACTTCGTGTCCAGCCTACCGGCTGTGAGAAGAACGGGCACGTTCAGCTCGCCAAGGCGGTCACCCACCCACATCTGGGAGCCGGTCCCCATCCCGCGGAGCGAGTTCGCGAGGCCGGTCGCTCGCTGGGCAAGCCGCTGCTGTCGCAGCGCGACCCGCTGCGGCTCCGTCAGGGTCGTCTTCTGAGAGTCCCAGAGCGGGATCGACTGCCAGTAGTCGATGAACGCCTCAACGCCCTCGGTCTCCAGTTTCCGCGCAAGCACCTCGTCGGCCGCGATCCGGTCGGCGCGCTCCTGCTCGGTCGGGAGCCCTGATGAGGCGCCCTCCAGCACGAGCGCGGAGACCGCTCCCGGGTGCTGGACCGCGAGTTGCAGCGCGGTGCGCCCGCCGAGCGAGTACCCCACCCACACGGCGCGTTCGAAACCACTCGTCCGCAGCATCACGACCAGGTCGTCCACCGCACGCGACATCTCGTACCGCTCCAGCGCGGTCGGTGACCCCGACCAGCCGTGCCCGACGAGGTCGACGGACAGCGTCGTGAATTGTGACTCAAGCGCGCGGACCACGTCGTACCAGGAGGTGCGCGAACCGGTGAAGCCGTGCAGCAGCACCACCGGCGGCCCCATGCCGTACCGGTCGACGTTCAGCGCCAGGCCATCCACATCGACGTGCGGCACGTTCGCCCCGTCTCTACGCGTGCGCCGCGAGGGCGCCACGGACCGCCTCGGTCGCGCGCGCCCACACGAAGCCGTGCTGCGCCACGTTCCGGTCGCGCTCAGTGCGGAGTTCCAGGACATCAAGGCCCGGCCGCCCCAGCGCCTCGGCGACCGCCCGGTGCTGGTCGCCGGCGTCGAGTACCGCGTACCTGCCATGGTGCAGCGCGACCGCATGACGAAGGTCGACGCCATGTGGTGTGCCCCACCACGTGTCGAACCGGTCGGGGACGGCCTGCCGCTGCGGGAGGAAGGAGAAGATGCCGCCGCCCTGGTTGTTCACGAGCACGATGGTGAGGTCGAGGCCGTACCGGTGCGTCGGCCACAGCCCGTTCACGTCGTGCAGGAACGAGAGGTCGCCGATCAGCAGTGCCACCGGCCCGCCACCGGCCGCTGCCGCAGCCACCGCCGTCGAGGTCACGCCGTCGATCCCGGAGGCGCCGCGCGTCCCCACGATCCGGATGTCGCTCTCCGTGTTGAAGAAGAAGGAGTCGATGTCGCGCACCGGCATCGAGTTTCCCGCGACGAGCGTGCTCCCGGAGGGCAACGCGGCGCGCAGGTCGAGCACCGCCTGCCCTTCGAAGGCGTCGGCGAACCCGGCGATCGCCTCGCGCATCGCCTCGCGGGCCGCGGCGTTCCCGGCCCGCCAGAGGGCGGCCCACCCGCCCGGCGCCTTGGCGTCCGAGGAGAGCGCGGTGGTGAGCGCCTCGCAGAGCGCACGCGGGGTCGCGGAGACGACGTCGTCGCCGAGCAGATCAGGGTCGCGCCAGCCTGCCGTCGCGATGGCACCCTCTTCGACCAGGATCCGACGCACGCCCGCATGCCCCGCCAGCCACTGGTTGAACGGCTTCGATGTGGGCGCGGCGCCGAAGCGGAGGACGACCTCCGGCAGCGCGCGAAGCGCCTCGGGCACGCGCACGATCACATCGGCACAGTCGATGACGTGCGTGAGGTCGTGAGGTCCCGCGCGCAACCCGGAGAGTGGGTCGGCGATCACCGGCCAGTCGAGGGCACGCGAAAGGGCGACGATCGCCGCCGCGGGCAGCCCCGTCGACTCCGGACCGCACACGATCAGCCCCCGACGTCCCGCGCACACTTCGGCCAGGTGCGCCACCACCTCGGCAGACGGCGACGCCTCCGCCGGATGCGCCACCAGCGGGCCGTCGAGGATCACCGGTGGCATTGCGCCCGCCTCGACCAGCGGCTCACGGAACGGCATGTTGAGGTGTACAGGGCCCCGTGGCGCTTCGAGGGCGACCGCCGCGGCGCGCGCCGCGGTGACGCGGGCGTACCGCTCCAGCTCGCGCGCGGCCCCCTCGTCGGCAGGGGGCATGTCCACCGCCCACTTCACATGCGAACCGAACAGCCCGACCTGGTCGACGGTCTGCGCCGCGCCGATGTCGCGCGCCTCCGGCGGGCGGTCGGCCGTCAGGAAGATCAACGGGACCCGGGAGAGCCGCGCCTCGACAACTGCGGGGAGGAAGTTGGCGGCGGCGGTGCCGGAGGTGCAGACCACGGCAACGGGCTCGCCCACCTGCCGCGCGAGGCCGAGGGCGAAGTAGGCGGCGGAGCGCTCGTCGAGATGGAGCCAGGTGCGGAAGGGAGAGGTGGGGGCGGTGACGGCAACGGTGATCGGGGTATTGCGGGAGCCGGGGGCGATGACAACGTGGCGGACGCCCGCGTGACGGAGCGACTGCAGCAGAGCGTGGACGTACCGGTCAGCGGGGATGGACATCGCGTCTCATTCTATGGGGTAGGAGGGGTACCGGCCGGGGACCGGGCCGCGTCCCACCGGCTACGCGCCCAGGGCCTCGGCCAGCGGCCGGAACTTCAGCTGGACCTCCGCCAGCTCCGAGGCCGGGACGGAATCACCCATGATCCCGTTCCCCGCAAAGAGCCACGCGCGGCTCGCGGACACCACCGCCGAGCGCAGTGCAACCGCGAACTCGCCGTCGCCAGCAGCGTCCATCCACCCAATCGGACCGGCATACCAGCCGCGGTCGAATGCCTCGTGCTCCTCGATCACGGCGCGGGCCCGATCGGCCGGCCAGCCGCACACGGCCGGCGTGGGGTGGAGCCGCTGGACGAGGTCGAGGATGCCGGTGCCCGGCCGGACTCGAGCGCTGATCTCCGTGGAGAGGTGCTGGATGTTCTTCAGCCGCCGCAGTTCCGGCTGGTTCGGGGCGACGAGATCCTCGGTCAGCGGCCCGAGGCGTTCGCGGATGGCCCGCACGACCGCCTCGTGCTCGATCCGGTCCTTCGAGGAGGTCAGCAGCGCGTCGCCGATGCGGACGTCCTCCTCAGGCGTGTCCCCGCGTCGCGCCGAACCGGCGAGGCCCAGCGCCCGCACCCGCCCATCGAGCAGCGAGACCAGTAACTCGGGACTGGCGCCGAGGAAAGTCGTATCCCCCTCGGTCATCGTGAAGACATGGCAATCGGGGTATCCCGCCCGCAGCCGCGCGAGCGCCCGGCCGATGGCGATCGGCTCGTCCGACGCGAGTTGCTGGGTGGAGGCCAGCACGGCCTTCTCGTATTTCCCCGCACGCACCTCGCTCGCGATCACCGCGACGCTCATGAGCCAGGCCTCGCGGTCCATCGCACGTTCGACCCGCAGTGGCGCGGACGCAGTCGCCGCGGATGCCGCTGGTCGGTCGACGGCGGCCTCCGCCAGACCAGGATCGACTCCCGGCGCGACCACGACGGCGTTCGACTCGCCACTCAGGACGAAGAGGAGCCGCGGCAAGACCAGCCAGCCGGCGCCAAAGTCACGCCATGGATCGCGGACAGCGGCGGCCGGATTGAAGCGGAAGCCACCGAGCAGGCGCGGCGCCAGCAAGGGGACATCCCCGCCCACCGGCCCGGCCAGCAACGCGCGCGCCTCCTCTTTCGCCCTCGTGGGGTGCGCGCCCGGCGGCACCTCCACCCGCCCCGCGACTCCCACGCCGACGAGGGCGAGGCCACGGACCGGGCGCTCGTATGACGCCACCACACCGTTGCCCTGCGGGTCGTCCAGCAGCGAGCGGGGATCAAATCCAGGCGGGAGGGTGACGGAGACGAAGGCGCCGGCTGCGGCGCTAGGCCGCGCCTCGACGATGCGCGAAGCGAGTTCGCTGCCGGGCTGCGCCGTCACACTCGTCACCGTTCGAAGCGCCCCGGCGCACGCAATAACGGGGCTGATAATCCCTGTGGTCATTGTCCTGCCGGGGAGGTGGGGTGCCCGACGGCCGCAGTCGATGTCGCCTGCTCAGTATAGGCACGGTGATTGGTACGGACAGCCAGCGCATGGCCAGATCCTGGCCGCTAGACTCGATGGGGTGAGCAGCACATTGAGTCCTCGCGCCCGCCCTGGTGAACAGACCGGCCTGCTGCGCGCGTGCTGGCGCACCGTGATGCGCGAGCGCTGTCCGCATTGCGGTCGGGGCCGGTTCTTCTCTGGCTTCTTCGGGCTCCGCCCGCGCTGCACCGAGTGCGACCTGCGCTACCAGGCATCCGATGGCGCCTGGCTCGGGGCGCTGGGCATCGGCTATGGCGTCGGGGCGCTGCTCGGGATCCTGCTGGGGATCGCTGAGGTCGTCTGGCACCCGATCTGGCGGGCAGGCCTCGACCCGCTCTGGACGATTGCCATCGCCAGCGTCGCGATGTCCACCCTCGCATACCTGCCTTCGAAGGCGCTGTGGTTCGCCATCCTCTATCGCTGGGACTTCATGGCGTTCGGGGACGCGCCCGCGGGGCCGCCGGGCGACTGACCGGCGTCACCAGGGCGTCCTACCGGATGCGCACCCGATGAAGCGCGCCAGGTGTGCCGGGCGCGCTCGACTCGATGACGGCGAACTCGCCATGGCCATTGTCGGACGAGCCCAGGAACCCGATACAGGTCTGGCCGGGGTCCACGACGCCGCAGTCCCGGACCAGCACTCGCTGCGGATCGTCCTCGGGCCCGGTGTAGATCGCGAAGAGTCGGGCAGAGGCCCCCATATTCACCGCACCCGCGATCGTGAAGCGCACGGGCGTCCCGGGGACGTCGAGCGCCATCGCGGCCACGTCATAGGAGATACCCCAGTTCGTCCAGCGGAAGCCGCCCATCTGCGGCCCCAGCCCGGAGGGGGAACACCCCACGGTGTTGCAGGCCCGCATGCCGGTGATCCGCATGTCGAGCGCCAGCACCGTCCGCTCTTCCGCCCGGCCGCCTGACGACAGGCTGGTCGTCCAGCCCACATCAGCCGACGGCCCCGCCTGTGTCGTGCAGGTCGCAGCCCCGCGCTGGGTCACGCAGAACGCGTACGACTGGGCGCCGTCAGCCGCACTCCATTTCAGCGTGGATGCGCTTCGGGCGGTGTTGGCGAGGATCGACTGCAACGAGGGCGGGGCGGGCGCGCTCTGCGGCGCCTGCGTCGTCGCCGTCAGCGTCAGCCGAGCCGTGGAGCGGTGCAGATAGCGATCGAGTACTGCGACCTCCAGGGTGACCGCTCCGCTTGCCGGCGCGGTCAAGGAGACCGAGTTACCACTCGTGCTGAGGGTGACGGGGGCTCCACCGGTCTGCTTCCACTCGAACGTGATCGCATCCCCGTCCGGATCGCTCGCCTGGACGCTCAGCGTCACCTCCGCGCCCGCCTGCACCGTCCGGTCACCGGGCGGCGTCACCACCGGCTTGCGGTTCGCCCCATACAGGCTGATCAGCCACGCCTCTTCGTCAGCGGACGCCGTTGGCCGGCAGGTCGAGAGGTCGGTCGGACTGAAGGAGGGGTACATCAGGTCGGCGCGCGAGTCGGAATGCCCGAAGCCGAGCGCGTGCCCCATCTCGTGCGCCATGACCGTGCGGAAGCACACCTCCGGGACCCGCAACTGGCCGTCCAGCACGATGTCGGTCTCCTGGAAGTCACGGCGCCCGAACGCGGTGAGCCACGAGCCCTGCGTCACGCCCGCCTGCGACCCGCTGACGAGGTTGCGCGAGTCGTCCCATCCGATCTCGTTCTGGTTGTTGTCCAGGTCCAGACGGAGGGAAAGGCAGTCGCCGGTGTACCGGACACCGATCGCCGCCTCGATGTTGTTCCACATCTCAGCCGCCAGGCGGACCGCCTCGCGAAACTGCTCGGCGGTCACCGACGAGGGACGGTTGGTCTGGATCGTGCAGAACGCGACGGGCATTCTGTTCGACGCCCATCGCACCGCCGCGCCGCTGCTCGAGAAATTCCGGATGATCAGCTCGACGGGCGCCGTGGCCCCGTCCGCACTCGCGAACACCGCCCCGGCACCGTCAAACGAGATCTCGCCAGGGCCCAACGCCGGATGGTGGTCGTCGTCGCCCCCGGAGGCCGCGGCTGTCGAAACCAGCGCGAGCGCAAGGCAGGCCGCCGCCAGCACTGCGATGACAGCGAAGAGGCGTCCCGGGAGGGCGCGGACGGACTGGCGCATGGGCCGGGCTCCCTCGAACGGTGGTACATCGAGTCTACCAGAGTAACGGTTGGCCCGGGAGACGCGTTCGACACCTCCCCGGCTGTGTCCCCATCATCCGGCCGTTCGGTTTGACGCCGCTGTGGGCCGGGGCGTACATCGAGGCGCGCGACGGTTCGTCGAATTCCCGCGCGGCACGCATGCACTGGAGGGCCCATGTCCACCGTCCCACCCGGTCTCGACCCCGCCCGCATCGAGGCGCGCATCCGCGCCTACGAGGGCTTCGGCATCCACCGCACCGGCTGGCCCGGCGACGACCGCACCACCGACTGGCTCCTCGCCGAGTTGCGCGCGGCGGGGGTGGCCGGAGAGTCCGAACGCTTCGCCTTCCCGCGGGTCGAGGTGCAACGCGCCCGCCTCACCTGGCGTGACGGCAGCGTGGACGGCGAGCCGATGTACGACGGCGGCTTCACCCGCATCGGCGGCGTCACCGGCGACCTCGGCGAGGACAACGACGACGAGCCGTTCGGCAAGGTCCTGATCGCCACCTCCGCCCTGCGGAACGACCGACGATGGAGCGCCCCCGACGCGCGCGCCCTCTACTCCGGACTCCAGCAGCAGGGTGTCCTCGGCATGGTCGTCCCCACCGGAGACCCGGAGGGCGAGATCGTGCTGCGCAACGCCGAACACATCCGCCAGCCGTTCGGCCTCCCCGTCCTCCAGGTCGCGGCGAAGGAGGGACGTCGGCTCACCTCCGCCCTCCTCCTCGGCGGCGAGGCCACGCTCGAAATCGACGGGGACCGGCTGAACTCGCGGGCCACCAACGTCGTCGCCACGCTCCCCGGCACGGACGAGGCGGCCGCGCCACTCGTGGTGATGACGCCGAAGTCCGGCTGGTTCACCTGCGCCGCCGAGCGTGGCGGCGGTCTCACGATCTGGCTCGCGCTGGCCGAAGGGCTCGCCGCCCTCCCCGCGCGACGGCGCACCGTCCACTTCGTCGCCTCCTCCGGGCACGAACTGCATCACGCCGGCCTCGAGGAGTTCATCAAGAAGCGCGCCACCCTTCCGAAGGTGGCGCACGCCTGGCTCCACCTCGGTGCGTCGATCGGCGCGAAGGACGGCACGCCCCGCATCGGCGCGGCGGACGAGGCGCTGCACACGCTGACGACAGGCGCCCTCGCCTCCGCGGGCGTCGAGGGATACGAGGCGATGGCCGTCGGAGAGCCCGGTGGTGGCGAGGCGCGGAACATCGCCCAGTACAAGGGCCGTTATGTCACTTTCCTTGGCGGCCACCGCTACTTCCACTCGCCGCAGGACACCTTCGAGAAGGCCTGCGACCCGGCCAGCGTGGCCCGCTGGGGCGCGGCGATGTGGGCGGTGCTGACCGGACTGCTGGACTGACCGCTCGATCGAGCGAAGGGACACCCGATGTCGCAGGTCAACACCATCCGAGGCCCGATCGACAGCGCTGACCTCGGCCGAACGCTCTCGCACGAACACCTCACCAACGGCAGCGGCGGGATGGAGCACACCCCCGGGCTGATGGACACGCCGACACGCAGGCAGGAGATCGTCGACCGCTGCGTGGAGGCGCTGGCGCGCGTCCGCCAGTCCGGCATCGACAGCGTGATCGACCTCACCCCGTTCGACCTCGGCCGCCAGATGTGGCTCTTCCAGGCCGTCGCCGCCCGTCACGCCGAGCACGGCGTCAACGTCGTCTGCGCCACCGGCGTCTACCGCTGGGTGCCCTCGGTCTACTTCGGCTGGACGGAGGACGAGGTCGCCGCCCACTTCACGCGCGAGATCACCGAAGGCATCGAGGGTTCTGGCATCAAGGCTGGGATCATCAAACTCGCGTGGGACCTCGAGGCGCGCCTGGACGAGGGCCGGTTCGCGCCGCGCGTCCACCTGGAGAAGATGGCGCGCGGCGCGGCGCGTGCCGCGAAGGCAACCGGCGTCCCGATCTCGTGTCACACGCTCGCGACCGACGCGCTTGGCACGCCGCTGCTTGACCTCTTCGAGTCGGAGGGCCTCGACCTGCGTGCCGTGACGATCGGCCACTCGAACGACACGACGGACATGGCCTACCTCACCAGCCTGGCGAAGCGCGGTGCGACCGTGGGCCTCGACCGCTTCTTCTCTCCCGACCCCGCGTATGTCGAGGCTCGTTCGCAGATCGCGCTCGGCCTCGTACAGGCGGGGTACGCGGAGCAGACTTGCCTCGGCCACGACGGCTCGGCTGCCGGCTTCTGGGGCCGGTGGAACCCGGACCGCCGACCCGATGTCTGGACGCTGGTGCCCGACCACGAGGTCCCCTGGCTCCGCTCCCACGGCGCCTCCGACGCGAACATCGACGCGCTGTTGAGCCGCTCGATCCGCGCGACCTTCGAGGCGGCGGCGGGGATGGCGAGGCGGTAGGGATGGCAACTTATCGAGTACGAGTTGAATACGCACTAGCGTTCGATCTCGACCTCGAAATCGAGACGCTGGAAGCGGATGACGCGCTTAACCTCGCTCAAGGGGCCGTCGAGCACGCCAGTCTCTTGGAGGCCATCCGCGGCGAGTTCGCGGGTCTTCACCCGTCCATCGCAGGTAGCGACATCATCGTGACCGACATCCGAGTCGTACACGCGAATGGTGTGGAAATCGTCAGATGACAACGACGGCGATAGCACGCGGGTGGCGTAGCGACCTCGCGGAACTCGCAGCGTCTGCAAAGAGCGAGTTCTTCCTCGCAGCACCGTTCCTGAAGCAATCGGAGATGCGTTGGCTTGCCGATCGACTCGCGTCGAGTGTCTCGCTGTCCGTCCTGACCGATATTCGGGGGGATTCGGTCATCGCCGGCTCACTTGATCTGGCAGGATTACGATATCTTGCGGAGCATCGCGGTGCGCGCGTTGTCACCTTGCGGGGGCTCCACGCGAAGGTGATGGTTAGCGACCACGCAGCCGCAATTGTCACGTCGGGCAACCTCACTCAGTCTGGTATCGATCGAAATTTTGAGTACGGACTTCGGGTAGACGACCGAGCGCTCGTCACCACCATCCGATCGGACCTCGCGCTTTACGAAACCCTCGGGCACCCGGTTGATCTCGACACCCTTCGCACGTTCGAATCGCAGGCCGACGCGCTGGTAGCAGACGCTGAGCGCGTCGAAAACAGTCAATCGAAGGCACTCGACGGTGAGTTTCAACAGCATTTTCGGAGCACAGATGACGCCTTCATCGCTGCTCAGGTGGGTGTCCGATCGGCTACGGGGATGTTTCGTTCGGCCCTGCGGGTCGCGCTCGCAGCGGGACCTCTTACTACCACGGAATTAGGGGAAGCCGTCCGCGCGCTCATCCCCGACCTGTGTGACGACACTCGTGATCTGGTGATCAACGGGGAGCGATTCGGCAAGCAGTGGAAACACACGCTCCGGAATGCGCAACAGGCAATGAAACGCGCTGGCGAAGCGACTTACGACAACGCTAGCCGTCGCTGGAGCCTAACGGGGTAGCCACCCGCCGTCTTATACTCCCCGCCTTGCGAACGATGCGTACGGTAGGGGGCGGGCGATGATCGAGGGGTACCCGGAGATCGCGAAGGATGTGGCGGCGCTGAAGGCGCGGCCGAACCTGGCGGACTGGGCGGCGGCGCGGCAGTCGTTTTCGTGGGACGAGGAATGGAAGGGCATCGACCGTCCCGGCGGGATGCTCAACAAGGCCTACGAGTGCGTCGACCGGCACGCCAACGGGGCGCGCGCCAACAAGACCGCGATCATCTGGCAGTCCGCCGCCGGCGAGGTCGAGCGGTACTCCTACCTCGACTTCAAGAAGCAGACGAACAAGGCCGCCAACGCGCTCCGCTCGCTCGGGATCAAGAAGGGCGAGCGGGTCTTCATCCTTGCGGACCGCATCCCCGAGCTCTACTTCGCTGTCTTCGGCACGCTGAAGATCGGCGCGATCACGGCACCGCTGTTCTCGGCGTTCGGCCCCGAACCGATCCGCGAGCGGGTCAGCCGCGCCGAGGGCTGCACCATCATCACGACGCCCAAGTTGCTCCCCAAGGTCAACGAGATCCGCGCGCAACTGCCCTCGCTGCGCCACGTCATCGTGATCGCGCACCGCGAGGGGAGGCCGGTCGCCGCGGGGGACATCGCATGGTCGGACATCGTGGGGCCCGCCTCCGAGGAGTTCGAGATCGAGCGGACCGGTCCGGAGGACTGGTCGATCATGCATTTCACCTCCGGCACCACGGGGCTGCCGAAGGGGGCGGCGCACGTCCACAACGCGATCGTGGGCCACTACGCGACCGGGAAGTACGTCCTCGACCTGCACGAGGACGATATCTACTGGTGCACCGCCGACCCGGGCTGGGTGACGGGCACGTCGTACGGCATGTTCGCGCCGTTCTCGAACGGGGTGACGAGCCTGATCGACGAGGGCGGCTTCGGCGCGCGACGCTGGTTCGAGAACATCCAGAAACACAGGGTCACGGTCTGGTATACGGCGCCGACGGCGATCCGGCTGCTGATGAAGGCCGGCACCGACATCCCGAAGTCGTTCGACCTCTCCTCGCTGCGGTACGCGATGTCCGTCGGCGAACCGCTCAATCCCGAGGGCGTCGTGTGGGGGATCGAGGCGTTCGGGCTGCCGTTCCACGACAACTGGTGGCAGACGGAGACCGGCTCGATCATGTGCGCCAACTACCCCTCGATGCCGATCCGGCCGGGCTCGATGGGCCGCCCGTTCCCCGGTGTCCACGTCACCATCGTGGACGAGCAGGGGAAGGAGATAGCCGAGCCGATGGTGGAGGGCGCGCTGGTCTGCAAGCCGGGCTGGCCCTCGATGTTCCGCACCTACTGGAACGACCAGGAGCGGTACGACAGCCGGTTCAAGAACGGCTGGTATTACACCGGCGACAAGGCGAAGCGCGACGCCGACGGCTACATCTGGTTCGTCGGCCGCGACGACGACGTGATCAACACCTCGGGGCACCTGGTCTCACCGTTCGAGGTGGAATCGGTGATGATCGAGCACGCGGCGGTCGCCGAGGCGGGGGTCATCGGCAAGCCGGACCCACTCGCGATGGAGGTGGTGAAAGCGTTCGTGACGCTGAATGACGGCTTCGAGAAGACCGACGCCCTCATGCGCGACCTCAACCGCCACGCCCGTGCCCGCCTGGGCCCCGCCGTCGCCCCGAAGGAGATCGAGGTCATCGACATCCTGCCGAAGACCCGCTCCGGGAAGATCATGCGGCGGCTGTTGAAGGCACGGGAGCTCGGGCTGCCGGAAGGCGACACCTCGACGCTCGAGGAGGACTAGCGGACGTGCGCGTCCGCCGAGGGCGTCAGGGGGACAGTAATGCAACCACGGCGCGCGCTGTCCCTCGTCGTCATCGTCGCGGGTGTCCTGTTGTCCGGCTGCGGCGAGAAGTCGGAGCCGGCGCCTTCAGGCGTCTCGACCGCGACGCCGGCGCCTGCCGCGAGCGCGACCGAAACGCCCAAACCGGCCGCGACACCAACGGCGACGGCGGCCGCCAGCAGCCAGGTCGAGGCGACGCTCAAGAAAGCGCTGCTGCAGCCGGGCGACGTGCCCGGCTCCAACTGGAGCATCCAGGACGCCGGGATGCGCGAGCTCGCCGAGGCCGCCCGGGCCGGAGGCGCGCAGCAGTCCGCAAAGGCCGGGCAGGACCTCATCACGGCCTGTTACCCGAATCAACCGGCCGCCGCGACGAACGCCGCCCCGGAAGCGGTCTCGCGGTTCTTCGCCCAGCCCCCGGACGGTCTGACCTCGATCATGTCCCTCGCCATGCGGGATCCCGCCGCGCTGCAGACGGTGAAGGCGGGGCAGACGGCCAGCCCGGACGCGGTGCGCCCGTGCATCCAGGCCGCGCTCCAGAGCAGGGTCTCAGCGCAGCTCCCCGGCGCGACCGTCGAAATCGTCCAGCTGACCGCCGTGAGCGGACTCCCCGCCAACGCCACCGGGATGGATACGGCATTCCGCATCTCCGCCGGCGGCCTCGTGCTCACGCAGCACATCGCCTCCGTGTCCGTGGCACAGGGCTACATCGTGAGCACGGCGCTCATGATCGCGACGGACGAAGGGACGGCGATCCCACCGCTGCCCGCGCCGCCCACTCTGATCGGGACCGCGGTTGCTCAGCGTCTGGCCGAGGCGCTCCGCTAGCCCTCGCCCGGGCGAGAAACGCGAGCGCCGCACCCCCGCTAGACTCTCCGTCACGACGAAGGGCGAGGTTGATGGCGGACGCGACGGACGAGCAGGTCCAGATCCATCGAGGGCTGAACGGCGTCTACTTCGACCGGAGTGACGTCTGCTTCATCGACGGACGCGCGGGGGAGCTGCGGTACCGCGGCTACTCGATCCACGACCTCGCGGAGCGCTCCACGTTCGAGGAGACCGCCTACCTCCTCTTCCACGGCGACCTGCCCACCTCCGACGAGCGCGCGAAATTCGACCGCGAACTGCGTGACGCCCGCATCCTGCCCTCGTCCGCCATCGATGTGATCCGGGCGATCAAGGGCGCGCACCCGATGGAGGTGCTGCGCACCGCCGTCTCCGCCCTTGGCGCGTCCGACCCCGAGGTCGACGACCAGTCGCAGGGGGCGACCCTGCGCAAGGGCGTCCGCCTGACGAGCCAGGTGCCGATGCTCGTCGCCGCGCACCACCGCATCCGCCAGGGCCTCGCTCCCGTCCCGCCCGACCCGTCGCTCGGGCAGGCGGCGAACTTCCTCTGGATGCTGAAGGGTGAGCGCCCGTCCGAGGACGCCGCGTCGCTGATGGACACCGACTTCATCCTGCACGCGGAGCATGGCGCGAACGCCTCGTCGTTCACGGCGCGCGTGGTCGCGGGGACGGACGCCAACCTCCACGCGGCGGTCACGGCCGCGGTCGCGGCGCTCTCCGGCCCGGCGCACGGCGGGGCCGCCGAGGACGTGATGAAGATGGCGATGGAGATCGGCACGCCCGAACGCGCCGCCGCGTGGGTGAAGGCGAAGCGCGCCAACCGGGAGCCGATCATGGGCTTCGGCCACCGCGTCTACCGAACGGAGGACCCGCGGGCGCGTCACATGCGCGAGGGCGTCCGCCGCCTCTCCGAGGAGATGGGCCAGCCGAAGTGGTACGCCATCCTCGAGGCTGTCGTGGAGGCGATGAAGCCGTACGCCCGGCTGGGCGTGAACGTGAACGTCGACTTCTACGCGGGCGTCGTCTACTACCTGCACGGCATCCCGGAGGACCTCTTCGTGCCGATCTTCGCGATCGGCCGCACCCCCGGCTGGTGCGTCTCGGTGATGGAGCAGACGGCGAACAACATCCTGATCCGCCCGCTCACGCTCTACACCGGCCCCGAGCCGCGCGAGTACACGCCGCCCGAGGCGAGGGCGTAGGCCTCGCGATGCCCATAACCCTCGGACCCGGCACCCTCGAAGTTATCGCCAGCACGCCGGCCGTGCTCCGCGCCCTGACCGCGAGCCTCCCCGAGGCGATCGTCGAGGCGCGCGACGGGGACGGCTGGTCGGCGCGCGACATCGTCGCGCACCTGCTCGACCGCTGGCCGTCACAGCGTGACCGAGTAGAGAAGATGCTGGCCGAGGCGAACCCGGTGATCCTCGACGAACCGGAGGTGGCGGGCCTCGAAGCCTCCGGGCTCCGGCACCGCCCGCTCATGTGGCTCCTCGATGAGTTCGAGCGCACTCGCGCCGCCGAGGCCGACGCGTTCCGCGGGCTCTCGGCGTCCGACCTCGCGCGCCCCGGTCAACACTCGGTGGCAGGGCCGATCACGATCGCGGAGCTGCTGAACCACGTCGCCTACCACGACCTGCTGCACGTCCAGCAGATCGCTGCCACGCTCGCCCGCGTCCCGAACGCGGGGCGCGGCGCGTTTGGTATGTTCTAGCCCATGCCCCCCATCGCCCCCCTCCTCCGTGCCGCGGCCATCCAGCGAGGCGTCCTCGACCCGTCGGCGACCCTGAACGTGGCGGAAGCGGTGCGGATCGTGCGGGACCTGCCGTACGAGCGCGCCTCGGACCGGCGGCCGGAGACGATCATCGAGGAGTGGCGCGGCACATGCTCCGGGAAGCACTACCTGCTGGCGCGGATGCTGGAGGAACTGGGCGCGAGCGTGATCGTGATCCACGCGACACACCACTTCACGCCGGAGAACAGCCCGTGGCTCCCGCCCGACCTGCTGGAGGAGGCGGCGCGCGAACCGGTGCCGGACGTCCACACGTTCCTGCGCGTGCAGCTCGACGCCTTCCGCGACGAGTGGTTCACCGTCGATGCCACGTGGCCGATGGCGGCGAAGGCGCTCGGCATGCCGGTGAACGAGGGGTTCGACCACAAGGCGGACCACCGGATCGCCGCCGACGTGGAGGAGATCGTCCATGTCGACGAAGAGGACGACCCGCAGACGGTGAAAGAGGCGCTGATCGCCGCGTTCGTCGACGACCAGGCCGCCCGCCGCGACGCCTTCATCGAGCGGCTGTCGGCGTGGCTCGGCGAGCGGCTGGCGGGCTGACCTCGACGCACCCCGGCGCCGCATGATCTCCGGCGGCGCGTCCCGTAGGATGCCGGCATGAATCAGAAGCCCCAGTCCTGGTGGACCACGTTCACCTTCGCCGCCGCCGGTGCGGTGGTCATCACCTACTTCTCCTCCCGCGAGGAAGGCATTTCGAACACGGAACTGTGGCTGACCGGCCTCGTCGCCTTCAGCGTCCTGTTCCTCACCATGCGCCTGAGCGACCGCCTCACCCGCGCCGTGCTGGGCCGGTTCGAGCCGAAGCCGCGCCCCGCGCCCGAGAAAGGCGCCCCGACCACCGAGGCGCGCACGGAGCGCCCAAGCCATGTCGCCCGCCGCCGACAGCAGCGCCGCCCGCGTGGCGGACCGCGGAAGCGGTAGCGGCACCCAGAGCAGAGACAGGGGAGCATTATGCGCGCAGCGGTCGTCGTACGCCCGGAGCAGGTGGACGCCTTCGACATCCAGGAACTCCCAGACCCGGCGATCGGGCCGGAGGAGGTCCTCGTGGCCGTGAAGGCGAGCGCGCTCAACCGCGCCGACCTCCTCCAGCGTCGCGGCCGCTACAACGGGCCTCCGGGCACCCGGAACGACATCCCCGGCCTGGAGATGGCGGGCGTGATCGCGGAGGTCGGCTCGCGCGTCGTCGGGTGGAAGCCGGGCGACCGCGTCATGGCCCTGCTCGGCGGCATGGGCTACGCCTCGCGGATCGCCGTGCACGAGCGGATGCTGATGCCGGTGCCGCCGAACCTGACCTTCGAGCAGGCGGCGAGCATCCCCGAGGTGTTCCTGACCGCGTACGACGCCCTCTTCCTCCAGTGCGAGTTGAAGATGGGCGAGTCGGTGTTGATCCACGCCGCGGGCTCGGGCGTCGGCACGGCGGGGATCCAGATGGCGTCCGCGCAGGGCTGCCGCGTCTTCGGCACCGCCGGCTCGCAGGAGAAGCTGGAGAAGGCCGCCGCGCTCGGCCTCGACGTCGGGATCGAGTACCACACGCAGGACTTCGCCGAGGTGATCAAGGAGCGCACGGGCGGCCGGGGCGTGGATGTGATCCTCGACGTGATCGGTGCGCCCTACTGGGACCAGAACATCGCCTCGCTCGCGCTCAAGGGGCGGATGGTGATCGTCGGCTCGATGGGCGGCGGCGTGGTCGAGCAGATGAACATCGGCGCGCTCTCCCAGAAGCGGGCGAGCGTGCGGGGGACGCTGCTTCGCGCCCGCCCCCTCGAGGAGAAGGCGACGCTGGTGCAGGCGTTCGTGAACCGCGTGCTCCCGCTGTTCGCGAACGAGACGCTCGTCCCGGTCGTGGACGTCACGTTCCCCCTCGACCAGGTGGGGGAGGCGCACCGGCTGATGGAGTCGAACGCGAACTTCGGCAAGATCGTGCTGACGATCGAGGATTAGCCGGCCCGCCCGAGCCCTCCCGCCACGTCTACAATCGAGGGCGACCGCGAGGAGGCATCCGATGGCTGACGAGACCGCAACGCTCGCCCGGTGGGTCGCGACGGCGCGCGTGCCGGAGGCGACACGCCGCGTCACCCGGCGCTACCTCCTCGACTGGCTCGGGTCGGCGCTCGGCGGCGGCGACCTGCTCCCCCCCACGATGGTGCAGGATGTTGTCCGCGAGCTCGGCGGGCACCCGCAGGCGACGGTGCTCGCGACGGGCGAACGGACCTCGGCGCCGCTGGCAGCGCTCGCCAATTCCGCCGCCGCCCATGTGCTGGAGATGGATGACCTCGACCGCGAGTCGATCTCCCACCCCGGCGCGCCGATCATCGCCGCCGCCCTCGCCGTCGCCGAGCGCGAGGGCGCGTCCGGCGACGCCCTGCTCGACGCCATCGCCGTCGGCTACGAGGCGAGCATCCGCACGGGCGAGGCGCTGGGCCCTACCCACTACGACTACTGGCACACCACCGGCACCGCCGGGGTGATCGGCGCGGCCGCCGCCGCCGCCCGCCTCGGCGGCCTGGACGTCGAGGCGACCCACCGCGCGCTCGGCTCCGCGGGAACGATGGCGGCCGGCCTCTGGGAGTTCCTCGCCGACGGTGCGATGTCGAAGCAGCTGCACCCCGGCAAGGCCGCGCACGACGGCGTGCTGGCGGCGCTGCTCGGCGCGCGCGGATTCACCGGCGCCACGCGCATCCTCGAAGGCCCGAAGGGGCTGCTCGCGGCGATGTCGCGCGCGCCGGAGCCTGACCGGCTGACGCGCGGCCTCAGCGTCGACGGGATGGCACGCTGGCGGATCGAGAGTGTCTCCTTCAAGGTGCACGCCTCCTGCCGCCACACCCACTCCGCCGTGGACGGCGCGCTCGCGATCCGGCGGCGCCGCGAGTTCGCCGTCGAGGACGTGGAGCGCGTGGATGTCCGAATCTACACGCAGGCGCTCGGGCTCCTCGAAGGGATGGAACCGACGACGCCGTACGCGGCGAAATTCTCGCTGCCGTTCTGCGTCGCCGCCGCGCTGCGTCACGGCGACCTCGCCCCCCAGCGGTTCACGGACGAGGCGATCGCGGACACGAAGACGCTCGCGCTGGCGGACCGGATCGGCTTCGCGCCCGATGCCACCCTCGACGCGCTCTACCCTGCCGCCTGGCCCGCGGTCGTCGCCCTCACGCTCCGCTCCGGCGAACGGATCGAGGAGCGGGTGGACCACCCCGCCGGCGACCCGGAGAGCGGGATCACCGAACGCGATATCGCCGAGAAGTTCGTCGCCCTGACGGACGGCCTGCTCGGTGGACGGGCCGCCGAGGTCGCGTCGCGCATCCTCGACGGCGCCCCCGCGGCGAGCGAGGTGGTGCGCCTGACGCGAGCCGCCGCCCCGGCTCGCTAGTGCCCGTGTATCGGTTTCAGCCGCCGCCCTCCTGTAGCATGGACGGACGCACCGCTCCCGGGCGCTGACTGAAAGGCCCTCGCATGACCACGTCCCAGACGCCAGGTGGGAATCTGCGAGACACGCTCCGGCTGAATGCCGATCAGGCGACTGCCGCCTTCAACCCCGACTGGCTGTCGTTCGAGACGACCGACGCCCTGCCCGTCCTCGACGCCGTGTTCGGCCAGGAGCGCGCCGTACGCGCGATCGAGTTCGCGCTCGGGATGGACGCGCCCGGCTACCACCTGTTCGCCTCCGGACCCGATGGGTTCGGGAAGCAGACAATCGTCACCTCGTTCCTGCGGCGGCGGGCGCAGGCGGCGCAGCCCTCGCTGGACTGGGTGTACGTCCACAACTTCACGCGCCCCGACTACCCGCAGGCGATCTCCCTCCCGCCAGGTCATGGCCTGCGCTTCGCCCGTGCGATGGAGGACGCCGTGGCGGCCGCCGCCCGGGAGATCTGCGCCGCCTTCGACTCGGACGACTACGTCCGTCGCCGCCAGGCACTCGCGGAGGCGGTCGACCACGAGCGCACCACGCTCCTGGAGGGCCTCCAGGCGCACGCCCTGGAGTTGGGGTTTGCACTCCAGTTCGGCCCGGCCGGGATCGCCTCCGCACCGCTGATCGACGGCAAGCCCATCACGGAAGAGCAGTTCGGCGCGCTGGACGAGGTCGAACGCCGGAAGCTGCAGGACCAGCGCGGCGCGCTCGAGGATGCCGTGCAGGAGACGCTGCTCAAGGTCCGCGCGGTTGAGCGGACGGCGACCGAACGCGCCAGCGCCACGGACGAAGACGTCGCCGCGTTCGCCGTCGACCACCTCTTCCAGCCGCTGAGCGAGCAGTACGGCCAGGACGTGGAGGTCCAGGAGTACCTCGATGCCGTGCGCACCGACCTCCGCCGCGAGCGTTACCGCTTCCGCAGCGAGGTCACGGCCACCGTCCTGCCGCCCGGACTCTCCCCGCTCGCCCAGGCCATCACGACCCGTCGCTACGAGGTGAACACGGTGGTGACGAACGACCCTCAACGGGGTGCGCCGGTCGTCACCGAGCCTCACCCGACCTACCAGAACCTCATCGGGCTCGTGGAGTATCAGAGCCAGCCCGGCGGCGGCCTCGCGACCGACCACACGATGATCCGCGCGGGCGCGCTGATGAAGGCGAACGGCGGCTACCTGGTCCTCCGCCTCCGCGACCTCCTGACCAATACGCTGGCGCTGGACGGCCTGAAACGCGCCCTCACCTTCGGGACGGTCGCCATCGAGAACATGGCGGAGACATACGGGCTGATGCCCACGGTCGGACTGCGCCCGGAACCGGTGCCGCTGAACCTGAAGGTCGTCCTGATCGGGGACGCCTACCTCTACAGCCTGCTCTACCGATACGACCCCGACTTCCGCCAGCTGTTCCGCGTGAAGGCCGAATTCGAGATGGACTTCCCCCGGACACGCGAGAACGCGCAAGGCCTGGCCTCCGTCGTGCGTTCGGAATGCTCCCGCGGCGGGCTGCTCCCCTTCACCAAGTCGGCGGTCGGACGGCTGATCGAGCACTCCTCCCGGATGGTCGAAGACCAGCGGCGGCTCTCCGCGAACATCGCCGGCTTCCTCGATATCGTCCGTCAGGCCGACTACTGGGCCCGCGCGGAGAACGTCCACACCGTCGCCGCCAGCCACGTCGAGCGCGCGATCGAGGAGACGGTGTACCGCTCCGCGCTCGTCCGCGACCGAGTGATGGAGGCGATGAACGACGGCAGCATCCATGTGGAGACCACCGGCGCCCGCCCCGGCCAGATCAACGCACTCTCCGTCTACGACCTGGGGGACATCGCCTTCGGGCGGCCCTCGCGCGTGACCTGCGTCGTTTCGCCCGGCAACGGCACGGTCGTGATGGTCGAGCGCGACAGCGACATGGCCGGCCGCATCCACAACAAGGGGTTCCTCATCCTCCGCGGTCTCCTCGCCGACCGCTTCGGCCAGGATCGCGCTGCCGCCCTGCACGCGAGCATGACCTTCGAACAGCTCTACGGGGACATCGACGGCGATTCGGCCTCGTCCACGGAGATGTACGTGCTTCTCTCCGCCCTGGCGGACGCCCCGATCCAGCAGCAGATCGCCGTCACCGGGTCGGTCGACCAGCTGGGCAACATCCAGCCCATCGGCGGCGCGACCGCGAAGGTCGAGGGGTTCTTCGACATCTGCCGCGTCCGCGGGCTGACGGGCACTCAGGGGGTCATGCTCCCCCGCGCCAACGTCCCGCATCTGATGCTGCGGGCGGACGTGGTGGAGGCGATCGAGGCCGGACAGTTCCACCTCTGGGCCATTGAGCGCATCGAAGAGGGCATCGAGATCCTCACGGGGACACCGGCGGGCGCCACGCGGGGAGCGGACGGGAAGTACCCGGAGGGGACGATCTTCCGCCGCGTGGAAGACCGCCTGGAGGCCTTCGCGCGCGGCCGGACCCCGCAGCCCGCGGGCGAGCCTTCGCGGATCGTGATGCCATCGCCCACCTCCCGGCCGACGCCGGGGATTCCGCCGGGGCCACCGCCCGAGCCACCCGTCAGCGTGTAGCGATGAACGATGATCCGCGTCCGCTCATGACCGTCGATATGGACGGGGTTTTCTGTGAGCCGCCGTTCGGCCAGAACCTCGGCATCCATCGGACGTTCTACGACCCTGCGATGGCGCCACACCCCGCACGGGTCTACCCGCGCTGGCTGAACGCCCCCCTCGACCGGCTCCGATTCGACTTCCGCCGCCCGATGCCCGGCGCGCGGGGTGCCCTCCTGCGGCTTGCCACCGTCCGCCGGCTGGTCCTGGTCACCGGGCGGCGCACCCGCCCCAGGTGGTGGCTCCGCCATCACGACTTCGATGGGGTCTTCGAGGCGGTCTACGTGAACCAGTCCGGGCTCGGCAGTGCCCATTACAAGCAGACGCTCCTGCGCCGCCTGCAACCCGCCGAACATGTCGAGGACGACGGGCGGACCGCCCAGTTACTCGCCCAGACCAGCGACACGCTCGTCTACCTCTGCGACTGGCCTCGCAACCGCGACCTGCCGCTCGACACGCGGATCATCCGCGTGGGGGGCCTCGTCGATCTGGCCAGCCGCCTCGCCCCCTAGTCCGCCGGCGCGACGCGGTACGCTGGATCCATGGCAGCCAGGCTCTACTCGACCCCGCCGGCCGGCCGGCGATGGTTCCGCCCGAACCGTCGCCGTGGCGGCCTCGCGATTGTCCTGCTGGCGGGCGTGGCATGGGCCATCGCGTGGGGTGCGCACGCCCACACCTCAACGCCCCAGGCGACCGGCCTCGCCGCTGCCGTCCCAGCACGCACTGTGACCGTGAGCGGGGCGGCCGGGCGCCTCGACCTCACAGGGGTGAGCGCACGGCCCGGGGAGGTACTCGACCTGGTGGTGACGGATGCCCCGGGAGCCCACGCCTTCGTCATACAGGGTTCGCAGCCGGGGTCGGAGTACCTGGTGCGGGCGCAGGGTGATGGGACGACGCTCATCCGCCTGAAGGTGCCCGCCAGCGGGCAGGTGGGCCTGCTCTGCACGACGCCCGGGCACGAGAACCTGCATGGCAATATCACGATCGGTGTGACCGAGTGACCGCGCGATGACGTCAGCCGGGGGCGGGCTCCCGTTCCCCTCGCAGTTCTTCCAGCGGGAGGATGCCTCGGCCGACCGCTTCTTCTACGAGTCACCCAGACTCGTCACCCATATCGACGACGCCACGATCGACGCGCTGACCGGGCTCTACCGGGAGACGCTGCCGGCGGGCGGGCGCGTCCTGGACCTGATGTCCTCCTGGGTCAGCCACCTGCCGGCCGAGGGGACATATGCGAGGGTCGCCGGGCTGGGGATGAACGCGGAAGAGCTCCGCTCCAATCCGCGGCTCACCGATTACGCCGTGCGCGACCTGAACGCCGACCCGACCCTTCCGTATGAGGACGCCTCCTTCGACGCTGTCGTCTGCGCCGTCTCTGTGCAGTACCTCACCCGGCCGGTCGAGGTGTTCGCGGAGGTGTCGCGTGTGCTGACGCCCGGCGGACTCTGCCTCGTCGCGTTCTCACACCGGATGTTTCCGACGAAAGCCATCGCCATCTGGAAGACATTGGGGGCGGAGGACCGCGTGCGACTGGTCGCCACCTACCTCGCGCTCGCGGGTGGCCTGGACGAGCCGCTCGTGATCGACCGATCGCCGTCGGGCGCCGACCCGCTGTGGGCGGTCGCGGCTCAACGCACCGGTGACTGATCGAGACGTCCGACGTCGCGCACGCTGACCTTCGATCGCGCGACGTCGATCGGTCATCGCGGTCGCGATCTCGTCACGAAAGTCTTCACGAAAAAAGTGGGCTCGACCACTTGCAAAGGCAACCGGATAGCGATGCGGCGCGTTACATTGCGCGTGTGGATCGGCCAGGGCCCGGCCCTTGATCCACCACCCATGGGGATCGGGCTTTGGCCCGGCTAGTCGAGGATGTGAACGTTGGCTGCGACGAAGAAGGCTGCTGCGAAGCCCGCCGCCAAGCCCGCTGCGAAGCCGGCTGGCAAGTCCGCGAAGAAGAAGTAACTTCTTCTCTAGCGGAACGCTAGGACAGTGAAGGCCGCCGGGACGCCGGCGGCCTTCCGCTTTCTCCGGACCGGTGCGTCCCATGCATCCCCCGGGCCATCGATGGTGACGCCACCGGAATCCCCTGCCATTGCTGGATGTCCGGTCGCTACAGGTCGAGCGGTGCGCCAAGCCGGCGCAGCAGCGTGCGCGCATCCGCCGGCGCGCCGGCGACGAACGCGGGCACCTCGATCTGCTGCGGGGAGAGCACCAGCGGGCGGCCGTTGACCTGGAGGATCGTCCCGCCCACCCCTTCGAGGATCGCCGCGCCGCCGGCGATGTCCCAGACCGAACGCGGCCCCGTCGAGAAGTAGATGTCCGTGTCGAACCCGGCCGCGTGGACGAGCTTCACCGCCGACGACCCGCACGGGTAGACCTCGTACGGGATCTGGTACTGAAGCTGGCGATACTCGTAGTCGTGCCGGGAGACCACGACCCGCCGCACCACCCCATCGTCCGGCAGCATCGGGAGCGGCACGCCGTCACGGCGGGCCTCGCGACGGCCGCCGGCGACGATGGCGGAGAACACGACCTCTTCCGCGGGAAGGCCGACGGCACCCATCGCCAGCCGTCCACCGATGAACAGCGCCACGGACACGCCGAACTCCGGCAGGCCACGCAGAAACTCGCGCGTCCCGTCCAGCGGATCGACGACCCAGGTGGGCTCGCCATGCAGCAGCGGCGCCTCTTCCGCGGACTCCTCGGAGATCCACCGCGCGCCGGGAACCAGCGGCATCAGTCGCGCATGCAGCACATCGTCTGCCGCGTAATCGGCCTCGGTGACGGGACCTTCGCCCGGTTTATGTCCCACACGCATCCGCGCACCACGCAGGACGGAGCGGATCGCCTCGTTCGCCCCGCGAATGGCGGCTTCCAGTCCCTCTCGGACCGCCTCGATGTCGGCACCACCGAGGTCCAGGGGGGAGTCAGTGGTCACAGGCTCGCGCCACCATCCACGATTACGGTCTGCCCGGTGACGAATATCTGGTGGGCGATCAGCCCGTAGATCGCGTCTGCCACAGATTCAGGGGTCGCCACCGCACGCAGCGGTGCGGAGGCCGCGGTCGCCGCCTTCGCGCTGTCGAAGCGGTCACCCAGACCGCCCTGCAGCCAACGGCCATCGATGAAGCCGGGCGCCACGCAGTTCACCCGGACCTCCGGCCCCAGCACCCGCGCCAGCGACTTCGTCATCGTGATCACCGCCGCCTTCGAGGCCGCGTACGGGATCGAGGAACCCACGCCGCGCACCCTGGCGATCGAGGCCACGTTCACCACGACGCCCTCTCCCGCCGCCTTCAGGTGCGGGGCCGCCGCCCGGGTGCAGTTGAACGTGCCCTGCACGTTCGCCCGGAATGTGTCGTCCCAGACCTCATCGGTCACGGCGTCGAGATCCGGATGGGCGATGAAATGCGTCATCCCGGCGTTGTTCACGAGGATGTGGAGCGCGCCGTAGGTGTCGACAGCGGCCTGGATGAGGGCGCGACACTCCTCGTCCCGGCCCACGTCCGCCCGGACGGCGTGCGCGATCCCACCGGCGGAACGGATCGAGGCCACCACGGCCTCCGCATCCTGCGCGGAGTGGGCGTAGTTCACCACCACCGACGCACCGTTTCGCGCGAGCAGCTCTGCCAGCGCACGGCCCACTCCGGACGAGGAGCCCGTGACCACCGCCACCTTGCCGCGCACGTCCATCGGAACCTCCACTCGTGCGCGACGGCGATGCCGGACACGCGCTCGATGCTACACTCGCGCGCACGATGGCGACGAGCAGCGCAGCCGCCCACCCGGCGTCGTCCGGGCAACCGGCGGGCCACGAAGCACTGGTGCGCGACCTCCAGCAGGCCCTCGGCGTCGACTCCGTGCTCCAAGCACCCGAAGACCTCATCGCCTTCGAATACGACGCGACCATCGAGCGCGCGCTGCCGGAAGTCGCCGTCTTCCCGGCGACCACTGACCAGGTCGCCGCGGCTGTCCGCATCGCGGAGGCGCACAGCCGCCCGGTGGTGCCTCGCGGCTCGGGGAGCGGGCTCTCCGGGGGCGCGGTGCCCGTACTCGGCGGCGTCCTCGTCGTCCTCACGAAGATGAACCGAATCATCGAGGTCGACCGCGTGAACCGGGTCGCCGTCGTCCAGCCCGGCGTGGTCAACCTGCAACTGCAGGAGGCGCTCGCCCCCCACGGGCTGGTGTTCGCGCCCGACCCCTCCTCGCAGCGCGTGTGTTCGCTTGGCGGGAACGTCGCCAATAACTCGGGCGGGCCGCACACCCTTGCCCACGGGTCGACCGTGAACCACGTCCTCGGGCTGGAGGTGGTCCTCCCCGGCGGACGCGTTGTCCGATTCGGTGGACGGCTCGCGGACATGCCGGGGATCGACCTCCGCGGCCTGTTCGTCGGCTCCGAGGGCACCATCGGCATCGTCACCGAGATCACCGTGCGCCTCGTGCGCGCCGCGCCTGACGTCCGCACCCTCGTCGCCATCTTCGATTCCGTCGACGCGGCGTCCGAGGCGGTCTCCGCGATCATCCGGCGCGGGCTGATCCCGGTCGCCCTCGAGATGCTCGACCGCGAGATCATCCGGCTGGTGGAGCCACGCATCCACGCCGGCTACCCGCTGGACGCCGGCGCCGTGCTGCTCATCGAGGTCGAGGGCCTTGCCGAAGGCGTGGAGGCAGACGCCGCCTCCGTCGAGGAGGCGTGCGGCCTTGCCGGGGCACGCGAGGTCCGCGTGGCGCGGACGGCGGCCGAACGCGACCGGCTGTGGGAGGCCCGCAAGGTGGGCATCGGCGCGATTGGTGCCGCCTCCCCTGCCTTCTATCTGCTCGACGGCGTCGTGCCACGCACGCGATTGCCCGAGGTGATGCGCGGCGTCATGGAGACGAGCGCACGGTACGGCTTCCGCGTCGCCAACATCTTCCACGCCGGGGACGGCAACCTGCACCCCAACCTGATGTTCGACCCGGACGAGCCGGGCGCGACCGAGCGCGTCCTCGAATGCGCCGAGACGATCATGCGGCTCTGCGTGGACGCGGGTGGCGCCGTCACGGGCGAGCACGGCATCGGTTTGGAGAAGCGCTCGTACATGGAGTGGATCTACTCCGCGGCTGACCTGGCCGCGATGCACGCCGTGCGTGTTGCCTTCGGCGGGGCGGACCGTTTCAACCCGTGCAAGGTGCTCCCCGGCGGGCACGGCTGCTCGGTGGGCCACGGCGCCGAGGCCCTGGCCGTGATGCGCCGCGGCGCGGACTCGGTCTGACGATGACCACCGCCGCCAGCGCCCTCGACCGCCTGCGCCATGCGCTGCCGTCCGACACCGAACGGCCGCCGGCGCACTACGCTCTGGACGGCGGCACTCCCGCCATCGCCTTTGCCCCCAACGACCCCGCCGAGGTCGCCACGCTGCTGCATGAGGCGGACGAGGCCGGCCTGGCCCTCGCTCCGCTCGGCGCGCGCACCGCGGCTGCCCTCGGGCGGCCGCTCGCGCGATACGACATCGCGCTCGACCTGCGCCCCCTCGACCGGGTCATCGAATACGTCCCGGAGGACCTCGTCATCACGGTGCAGGCGGGTGTCACGCTCGCGACGCTCCAGGCGACGCTGCGCGAGCACGGGCAGTACCTCACCGTCGACCCGCCCCCGGGTGACGAGGTGACCGTGGGTGGCATGCTCGCGTCCGCCCGCAGCGGGGCATGGCGCGGGCACCTCCCTGCAGCGCGCGACCTCATCCTCGGCATGCGCGTGGCGCTGCCCTCGGGCGAGGTCGTCCATTCGGGCGGTCGCGTGGTGAAGAACGTGACCGGGTACGACCTGCACCGGATGCACACCGGTGCGCTTGGCGCGTTCGGCGTCATCGTGGAGGCCACCTTCAAGCTGGCGCCTCTCCCCGCTGCCACACGCACCCTCCTCCTCACCGCCGCGGACATCGAGGCGTGCGGCGCGCTCGCCCGTCGTGTCTGGGACGCAGGACTCGCCGTCCGCGCGATCGCCGTGCTCGGCGCGCGCGCGGCGGACGCCGCCATGCTCGCTCCGGTCCCCTGCGTACTCGTCGAGGCGGCCGGGTCGGTGGCAGCGGTGGAGCGGACGCTGCGAGAACTGCGTTCCGCTGCCACGGGTGCGGGAGACGCGTCGGTCGAGACGTGGGCGCGGCTGCGACGGCTGGCCGCCGGGCCAGGCGCGACCGTTCTTCGTCTCGGAGTCCCACCCGCCGAGGTTGAAACCACGGTCGCCGCGCTCGAACGGGCGGGGCTCACCGCCTGGGCACACCTTGCCGCCGGCTCGGTGATCGCCCGCGGCGAGATCGCCGCCCCTGACGTCGAGGCACTCCGCCGCATGGCCGTGGAGCGAGGCGGCTTCCTCCAGGTGGAGGTTGCCTCCGCGGCGCTGCGCGAGGCCGTCGACCCCACCGGCGCGGAGGAACGGACGCTGGTCGAGGCGCTGAAGCGGCAGTTCGACCCGCGCGGGACCGTGAACCCGGGACGCCGGGGGCCAGGGCTATGACCACCGAGATCCCCGGACTCCACTTCGTCGGGATCGACACGCCGTCGAAGGCCGACCTGCAGAACTGCATCCACTGCGGCTTCTGCCTGCCCGCCTGCCCCACGTATATCGCCACCGGGCAGGAACTGGAGTCGCCGCGCGGACGGCTCCACCTGATATCGGGCGTGCTCGATGGCCGGGTCGACGCGACCGAGCGCGTGCTCGGGCACCTCGACCTCTGCCTCCAGTGCCGCGCCTGCGAGACGGCGTGCCCCTCCAGCGTCCCCTACGGGCGGATCATGGAGGACGCCCGCGCCGCAATCCTCGCGAACGCCCCCGGGCTACAGCCGCGTGCGTGGCGCTTCCGCGCGCTCGTCCTCCGCGAGGTGCTCGCGCGCCCGGCGCGGCTCCGCGTGGCGCTGACGCTCGGCCGGCTCTACACCCGCTCCCGCGCACAGACGCTCGTGCGCGGCCCGCTGGGCATGATGCTCCGGCGCATACTGCCGCCCGCGCTCGCCCGCCTTGAGTCCGCCGCGCCGGTCCTCGACCGCGCGCCGTTCCGCGCGACCGGGACACTTGCGCGTCCGACGACCGGATCGCCCGCGACGCGTGTCGCGCTGCTCCTCGGCTGCGTGCAGGGCGAGATCTATCCGCAGGTCCACGAGGCGACGGTCCGCGTGCTCCAGCACGCGGGCTGCGAGGTGGTCGCGCCGCCGGGGCAGGGATGCTGCGGCGCCCTGCACTCGCACGCGGGCGACGCGGAGACGGCGCGCGCACTGGCACGGCGCAACATCGCCGCCTTCGAACGCGTGGGCGTGGAGGCCGTGATCGTGAACGCGGCCGGCTGCGGCGCCGCGATGAAGGAGTACGGCCGGCTGCTGCGCCATGACCACGCCTGGGCGGAGCGCGCCGAACGGTTCTCCGCGGGCGTGCGCGATGTCCTCGAATTCGTCGCGGGGCGAGACTTCGCGGGCGGCCTCGGGCGCTT
>VGPD01000011.1 GCA_016875635.1 Chloroflexota bacterium | reverse complement strand
CCGTGTCAGCCGCGTCGTCCCAGGCCTCAGTCGTCATCTTCGTCAGGTCGCCGGGCTGGCCCATCGGGCCGGTGTAGATCTCCGACTGCACGAAGAAGAACTCACGCTCCACCGCCGCGAGGCCGGGCGGGTCGATGATGATCGCACCGAACATGCCGTTGCCGATGTGGTGAAGCGCTGGGGCCGTGCCACAGTGGTACATGTAGATCCCGGAATGCTTCGCCTCGAACTTGTAGACGAGGCTCTCGCCCGGCTTCAGCGTCCGCATCTCGTCGTTCCAGGCGACTTTGCTCGCGTGGAAGTCGATCGAGTGGCCGAGCTTGCCCTTGTTCGTCAGCGTCACCTCGAACGTGTCGCCGACCTTGCCGCGCAGCACCGGGCCCGGCGCCTGGCCGTTGAACGTCCACAACTCCTGCGTCACCCCGGGGGCGACCTCGATCACCGACTCGACAGCGTCGAGGTTGATCTTGTGCGTCACCCCGGTCGTGCCGGTGGAGGCCGCGGGCGCGAGGGGGTCGCGTCGCTTCCAGTTCGCGCCCGGCGTCGCCGCCGCGTCGATCTTCGCGCCGAGGCCGTTGGAGGCTGCTGCCAGCGCGGTCGTGGAGGTCGTGTGCGATCCGGCCGGAGCCGCCACCTTCACGTCCATGGTCATGCCCGCGGCAGCATGGCCCGGCACGTCACAGATCAACTGGACGCTTTTCGTGAACGGACCAAACGTCACCTTCTCGGACTCGCCGGGGGTGAGGAGTTTCGTCCCCGCCGTGCCCTGCTTCAGGTTGTGCGGGAGCGCCCCATTGTTCGTGACGGTCATCTCGAGCGTGGTGTTCGAGGCCACCTCGATCGACTTCGGCTTCACGAACAGGTCGCCGAGCTCGACGTCGATCGCCTTCGTCGTCGGCGGGGGCAGGGTGGCGGCGGCCACATCCTTCGCCTCGCCGGACGTCCCACCTCCGCCATCGCTGACGAGGGCGACCGAGGCGACCAGCAACGCCCCCGCGGCCAGGATGGCGCCGAACGACGCCATCATCTCGTAGCCAGAATCCATAATCGTCTCCCTCGCAACCGGAACGGCCGAACCGGAAGGACGGTGCGTGCCTTCCGGACGACGGAATGTTAAGTCGGTCACTTAGGGACGTTCGGGTACCAAACGTCCCGGTTTCGTGCCGCGAAGGTCACCCTCCCACGCCTTCTTTCGACATAATGCATGAGTCGGATCCGACGAGGCGATCTCCCCCCCGGGAACTGTCAGGCCTGCCTCTGCGTCATGTTGAGGTCGCTGCCGACGCCTCCATCGAGGTCAGGACGGCGTACCTGAGAGGTTCCAGATGTCCCACATGACGGCTCACATGACTTCGATGCGTGGCTGGGCGGTGGCGCTCGTCGTGGCCACGCTGGCTGCCACGCTCCTCCTTCCGAGGCCAATCGAGGCCCAGGAGGCGCCCACGACGTTGCCGCTCCCGGCACCCTTCGAGGGCGTCGCGCCGAAGCCGGGCGAGCTCGCGCTGCTGCGCACCTCGCGCACCGTGACGCCGGCAGACCTCTCCTCCGGGCTGAGGGTGGCGGGCTGCACGCCCGGCGTGATCGCCGTGACGGTGGGCGGGCAGTGGCAGACATTCGTCGCCGCTCCGGCCGCGCCGACCTTCGTGAACACGCCGTTCCTCGCCGCCTACCCGACGCTCACCGCCGGCACCGGCTTCTTCGTGCGCTGCGAACCCGCGCCGCTCCCGACCGGCCTCGCGCTTGCCTCGATCACCACCATCGAGGTCGTGCGCAGCGACTCCCCGGAGCCGTCGTACTGGGCCGTGGTCACCTCCGTCGTGGCCGGTTGCGATAAGTTCGAGCGCATCGACACGAAGCGCACCGGCGACACGTTCGAGGTCACGGTCTACAACCGGGTCCCCCAGACACTCGTGGCCTGCCCCGCGATCATCGGCTGGACGAGCAACCGCATCCAGCTCACCGGCGACTTCGTCCTCG
The DNA here is from genome assembly GCA_016875635.1 of Chloroflexota bacterium. GTDB lineage: Bacteria > Chloroflexota > Dehalococcoidia > UBA2979 > UBA2979 > SURF-43. Next base: position 51,307 of record VGPD01000011.1, on the reverse strand, counting down.
GGCGCACGATCACCGTGAACGTGAACGACACCACGAAGACGTTCATCGCCGGCTCGACGACGATCCCGGTCGGCGGCCCGCCCGCGCCGACGAACGCGCGCCTCTCCGGCTCGATCTCCGACCTGACGATGACCGTCCCGGCCGGCGAGGCCGAGCGAGGGCGCGTGACGGTGTCGTGGGAGTCATCGCTCGCGGTGACGGGGTTCCGCATTTACCAGCGCGACTGCTCCGGCGTGCCTGTCGGGAACGCGATCGAGGTCAAAGCCACCGACCGCCAGTACGGCCCGCTGCAGCCGTGCCGCCCCGGCGGGAACGTCGGCGTGGCCGCGGTGAGCGTTGCGGGGGAGTCGCCGATCACCTGGGCGCGGTAGTCGGACACGCCGGCGCCCGACCCGAAGCCCGGCTCTCGCAAGCAAAGCTAAGCCAGCGCCCCTCCCCGTGAGGGGAGGGGTTAGGGAGTGGAGGTTCTCACTCCCCCGCTCCCGCCATGCGGGAGAGCGGGCAGAGAGTGAGGGCTCCGGCGCGACAGGACCTGCTTCGACTTGAGTTCGAGACCTGAGGAGCGCCCAGAGTCAGGGGACCGGCTGACCCCAGCCCATGCCGCCGAGGCGACGCTGCGAGGGCGCGTCGAGCGCGGGGACGAGTCCCTGCATCAGGATGTGGATGTCCGACCGCCACATGCCGCGCGGCGTGATCTCCAGGTGGGCGTCCTTCAGGTTGCGGGTGGTCGCCGGCGTGATCATGAGGAGATTGCGGTCGCGCGGGTTCTTGCCGTGGTCCGTGTACCACTGCGCGAACTCCGAGGAGTTCAGCGCGAGGACCGCGGTGACCCGGTGCATGTCCACCGGCGTCCGGAGCGCTTCATCATCCCGTCCGCGCTGGATCTCGCGGTCGATTTCTTTCTGGGTCTTGGGCATGGCCTACCTCGCTTCGCTCGGGGGCGTTCCCCAACGTTATGGACAGAGTACGCCCTCGGCTCGCGCTCGCCCGAAGCGCTCCCCGGGCCGTTCCTAGGCGCGGCCGGCCGGACCGGCTGCCGTCGAGGGTGGGGCGGGGGCCTCGGCGGCCGCGCAGATCGCCCGGGCCATCCCCCGGAAGAGGCGGCCGTGGACCGGCCAGAGGACGTACCAGTACAGCAGACCCAGCACCCCCGCCGGGTGGAACCGCGCCGTCACCGTCAGCGCCGACCGCTCCGGCCCCATCGGCTCCACCTCGAGGTCGAGCGAGGCGGCCCCCGGCAGTTTCATCTCCGCCAGCAGCACGAGGCGCTTCCCGGGCTCGACGCCAACCACCCGCCAGAAGTCGATCGCGTCGCCCACCCGGACGGCGAGCGACTGACGCCGCCCGCGCCGCATCCCCACGCCGCCGATCAGCCGATCGAGCAGGCCGCGCAGCTCCCACAGCCAGTCGAGGTAGTACCAGCCGCGCGCTCCGCCGACCGCGGCGACCGCCGTCCACAGCCGCTCCGAGGAGGCCCGCGCCTCGGCATGGGCCGTCGCCCGCTTGCTGTAGAACGCGACGTCGCGACGGTAGCGGCGGAGCACCAGCGATCCCTCCGCCCAGCGCGCGGTGACGGCGTCGTTCGCCTCCGCATCGAGCGCGGCGCGCACGGCGTCCTCGTAGCCGCGCAGCGGGATCGGGATCAGCGTCCGGATCACCGCGTCGTCGGCGAGCAGGTCTTGCCGCAGGCCGTCGATCAGCGGGCGGGCGACGTTCGCAGGCACCGAGGTGACGAGGTCCAGCCAGTACGAGGAGAGTCGCGGTGTCAGCACGGGCAGCGGCAGGATGCGGATGCGGCGTCCCACCACGCGGGCGAAGGTCCGCATCAGGTCGGCGTAGGAGAGCGTCTCCGACCCCGCGACGTCGAAGGTGCGCCCGGCGCTCTCCTCTACGTCGGGCAGGCGCACGAGGTACTCGACCAGGTCGTCGAGGGCGATCGGCTGCGTGCGCGAGCGCACCCAACGCGGCGTCGTCATCACCGGGAGGTGGAAGACGAGGTCGCGGATCACCTCGAAGGCGGCGGAGCCGGCGCCGACGATGATCCCCGCGCGCAGTTCGGTCACCGGGATCGGGCCGGCGCGCAGGTGCTCGCCGGTCTCGCGCCGCGAGGCGAGGTGCTCCGACGCCTCGCCCTCCGCCTGCAGCCCGCCGAGGTAGATGATCCGCCGCACCCCGGCGGCCTCGGCGGCCTTGCGGAAGTTGTCGGCCGCGCGGCGGTCCCGTTCGGCGAAGTCCCGCCCGGCGGCCATCGAGTGCACGAGGTAGTACGCGACGTCGATGTCCTCGAGGGCGGACGCGAGCGTCTCCGGCCGCAGCGCGTCGGCCGCGACCACCTCGCAGCCCCAGCCGCGCGCCGCCAGCACCTCGGCGTCCCGCGCGGAGGCACGGACGCGGAACCCCCGCTCGATCAGCCGGGGGACGAGGTGCGAGCCGACGTAGCCGCTCGCGCCGAGGACCAGGACATGTCGACCATCGTTCGAACCATCGCTCACGGTGCACGCTCCCGGAGTCAGGCTAGTCGTTGTCTCGGTAACCGTACGAGGAGGCCGATGGTGGCACGTCGTGTGCGGCGTCTGCGCTACGCCGGCGCCTCCACGCGCAGGCCCGCCGCGCGGGCGGCTTCGGCCATGCGGACGTCGTACGTGACGAGCGCGTCGAGTTCGGCGCCGAGCGTGAGGGCGGTCGCGAGGTGGATCGCATCGAGTGAGCGCATCTCGGAAGGTGACAGTCCTGCCGCAGTGGTCAGCACCTCGCGGTCGACCTCGATCCGAGTCAGCCCGGCGATCAGTGCGTGTGCGCGAGGCTCGAGGTCGGGCTGCAGGCGTCGCACCGCGCGGACGAGTTCGGTGGTGACCAGCGCCGATGTCACGACGTCGCCTCGACCGTCGAGGTACGCGAGGAGGGCGGCGGATTCGGGCTCCGTCAACACCAGTTTCACAAGCGCCGAGGTGTCGGCGTAGAGCACCTAGAACCGCTCGTCCGCCCGCGCCCTGATGACCTCATCGCTCAGTGCACGCTTGCCCCGCTTCGAGGGGGGCGGCAGCGGCTGCGCGAGAAACGCGGCCAGGTCGGCCTCGGGCAGCCGCGCACGTCCCTCCGCGACCAGCCGGTCGAGGATGCCACCCGCCTGCCTGATTGGTCGGATCTCCGCGAACGCCTCGCCACGGTCGGTCAGCGTGATCGTCTCGCCCGCGCGGACGCGCCGGAGGTAGAGGCTGGCGTTCTGCCGCAGTTCGCGGATGCCGATGCGGATGGCCATGTGTCTACATGTAGCACATCGTCCGGGGCCTCGCCAGTTCAGACGCCGAGGGCTACGACAAAGCCAGCGAGCAAGTCGTGGTGCGCGAGCCGGGCGGGGCGGGCTACTGACCCCTCTCAGCGGCACGCAGACCTACTGCTCTGGCGACTGCCCGCCGGATGGCCGCCCAGTCCTCGGGGCGATTCAGCGGCGTGACCGTCCCGAACCGAGCGAGGAACCCGCTCGGGGGCGGTGTCGGCTGGGATGATTCTTGCTTCATGACAGATCCACGCTCAGGCAGGTCGTGGTGCGCGAGACGCCCGCCACCGTCGCGATCTCTTCCGTGATCGCCTTCCCCAGCCGGTTCAGGTCCTCGGCTTCCAGGGTCACGATGACGTCGTACGGCCCGGTGACGGTGTCCACCCCGATGATCGAGGCGTTCCGCGAGCGGACGGCGCGCATGGCGTCGGCCACCGCTCGGGTGTGCCCGACTCCGGTCTCGACAAGTACGTAGCCTCGGATTGGCATGCGAGGAGTCTAGCCTGAGGTCGCAACGCTACATGACGAGCTCATCGAACCTCGACTTCAGCCACTGGAAGCTATCTGTACCTGACCGCGCAGACTCGACCAGCGTGGCGAGATCGTCGTCGTCCAAAACCAAGATGAAGCCGTGATCATCCTGTGCGTGATCTCTACAGATGGCTGTGACCTTCTCGCGATCCTCGACCTTCCGGCAGACAACGATCCCGAATTTTCCACGACTTGGAGAGAAACGCCCGGCGATCTGATCCAGCTCGGGGTTCTTGGGATCAGATGAGTAGTTCTTACATTCGACGAAGATGTTCGATGCGGGGTGGTTGGCGCGAAGCCACGCGAAGAACCCACGTCCCGCCACGTTCGTGTACGAGATGTCAATGCGCTTACGGCCTCCGTGGATGTGTCGTTCGATCTGAGGAAACGTCAGAACGCTACTGAACACCGTTGAGATTAGTCGCTCGACTGCACGATGAAACTCTGTCGCACCATCGGCTCCGGGCGGAATCTTCTTGATGTCCGCCAGCAGGTCGTCCCACTGAGGGGCCGGAGTTCCGCTGATCTCGGCGAACGAGAGGCTGTCGATGGCTGGCCGCGGCCGGGCTTTCGCCGCTCGGTAACGAGTCAGCACAGACGGATGTTGGAGTGTGAGTTCCACAACTGCATGCTTACCTCGGCCATACCGACTGACGAGATCCTTCTTATAGACGACGCGGCGACCCTTCTTGAGGACAGTGACCAAGCCTGACGCAGGATCTGCCAGTTCCAACTGTTGCAGCTCCTCAAGCAGGTAGTGGTCGTAATACTCGTCCAGGTCGAAGTCCATGCGCCGGCGAACAATTGACTTGGGGACAAGGAGTAGCGGCGCTCCGTCGACGATTGGCATTTCGGTGAAGAACGCGTCCCACGTGGTTGTGACTGGGTTCCAGACCGCCCCAGAGTTGACTCCTTTCGTTAGTGCGATGCCGTAGTACTCCGCCATGCTCTGTGTGTACCGAAGAAGAGGCGCACGAATGACCTTAGTTGCAATGTCCGAAATCAGATCAGGACCCACGCCCTCGGTGGTCAAGATCGTGTCTTCGAGATCCTGTAGCAGTCCGCTGGCCACAGCCTGACTGCGCGCGAGCGCCTCCCAGATATCCTTCGCCGACTCTGGCCCCAAGCCCCGGCCGCGCGGCCGACCGTGCGAGAACCCCAGATGCGTTTCGTTAGGTTCCCTCAACACGGTCAACAACTGGAGGCCACGGGAGCGGTTCCTGTTCTTCGCCGCTGCCAGCACCTCATGGAAGAAGTTCTGAATCAGGTGCTGACATTCGTCGGACCAGTCGCTGTCCAGAAGCAGGAGGGCGCGATGGTCAACGAAGACCGGGATGTCAGTTGCCACATCTACGTCCACGAAGTCGAGTTCGGGTTGGGTACGGGCGAGATTGAAGTAACCGGATACTCGCATGATCCGATTATACGTAATCCCCCTAACCGCCGCCCCCGCTAAACTTCCGTCTCATGAACGCCATCGAGCAGATTGCCGCCATTGAGGCCGAAGCGCGGGCGTTACTCGCCGCCCCGGCAAGTGAAGCCGTCCTCGTCACTTGGCAGAACGGTGTCTTCGGGAAGAACGGCAGGCTCACGGTAATCCTGCGCGGGCTGGGGACCCTTCCGCCCGAGGAGCGGAAGTCCGTGGGGGCCGCCGCCAATGTTCTGAAGCTGTCCCTGGAAGCAGCGCTAGCCCGGCTCCGCGAGAGCCAAAAGGCCGCCTCGCTCGCGGCGTCGGCGGCGGACGCCCTCGACGTCACGCTGCCGGGCCGGCCACTGCGCCGTGGCCGGCTGCACCCGGTGACCCAGGTGCGGCGGGAGATCCTCGACATCTTCGCGCGTCTCGGCTTCGCCACGGTGGAGGGGCCCGAGGTCGAGCTGGACGAGTACAACTTCGGGCGGCTGCGCATCCCGGAGCACCACCCCGCGCGCGACATGTGGGACACCTTCTGGCTGGACGAAGAGGTCGACGGCCGCCAGCCGCTCCTCCTCCGCACCCACACCAGCCCGATGCAGATCAGGCACATCGACACCCACGAGCCGCCGATCCGCGTCGCGGTGCCGGGGCGCTGCTACCGCTACGAGGCGACCGACGCCACGCACGAGTGGATGCTGGAGCAGGTGGAACTCCTCGCGATCGATGAGGGGCTGAGCCTCGCGAACCTCAAGGGGACGCTGCAGGAGTTCGCGCGGCAGATGTTCGGGCCGGAGCGGCGCGTGCTGATGCGCAACTCCTACTTCCCCTTCGTCGAGCCGGGCGTCGAGCTGGCCGTCGACTGTTTCGCCTGCCCGGGCGACAACCCCGCGTGCCCGGTCTGTCGCGGCGCGGGCTGGCTGGAGATCATGGGCGCGGGGATGGTCCACCCGGAGATCATCGCCGCCGCGGGGTACGACCCGGCGCGCTACACCGGCTTCGCCGCCGGCATGGGCGTCGAGCGGATCACGATGCTGAAGTTCGGCATCACCGACATCCGCGACCTCCACGCGAACGACCTCCGCTTCCTGTCACAGTTCTAACCGAGTAGGGACGAAGGACCACCGATGCTCGTCTCCCTCAAGTGGCTGCGCGACTACGTCTCGCTCCCGGCTGACCTCGACATCTACGACCTCGCGCACCGCCTGACGATGGCGAGCGCCGAGGTGGACGGCATCCACCGCGTGGGCGGAGAGTGGGACCGCGCGCTCGTCGTCGTCGGCCACGTCCTCGACGTGCAGCCGCACCCGAACGCGGATCGCCTCCGCCTCGCGACCGTCGACTTCGGCGGGGACGCGCCGCAGCAGGTCGTCTGCGGCGCGCCGAACCTCGCGGTGGGCCAGCACATCGCCTTCGCCCGCGAGGGCGCGAAGGTCATCGACGGCCACTCGGGCAAGCCGTCCGTGCTGAAGAAGGGCGTGATCCGCGGCATCGAGTCGTCCGGGATGGTGCTCTCCGAGATGGAACTCGGCCTCTCCCAGAACCACGAGGGGATCATCGTGCTGCCCGCCGACGCCCCCGTCGGCACGCCGCTCGTCGACTACCTGGGCGACGTGATCCTCGACGTCCACGTCTGGCCGAACCGCGCCGACATGATGAGCATGACCGGCGTCGCCCGCGAGGTCGCCGCGATCGTCGGCGGCACGCTCTCGATGCCGGACTCGGCCTACCGCGAGTCGGGTGGCGCGGCCTCCGAGGCCGTTACGGTCCGCATCGACGACCCTGCCCTCTGCGCGCGCTACATCGCGACGGTGATCGAGGGCGTGACGGTCGGCCCGTCGCCGGAGTGGCTGCAGGCACGGCTGCGCGCCGCAGGCATGCGCCCGATCAACAACGTCGTCGACGTGACGAACTACGTCATGCTCGAACTCGGCCAGCCGCTGCACGCCTTCGACCTCGACAAGGTCGCACCATCAAGCAAGGGCGAAGTCGGCGTCCGCACGGCGAAGCCCGGCGAGACCCTGCGCACCCTCGATGGCGTCGAACGCACGCTGACGGCGGACACGCTGCTGATCACGGACGCCAGTGGGCCGATCGCCCTCGCGGGCGTCATGGGCGGCGAGGCGACCGAGGTCACGGCGGACACGAAGCGGATCCTGCTGGAGTCGGCGCGCTTCGACCCGGTGAGCATCCGCCGCACTGGCACACGCCTCGCACTGCGCTCCGAGGCCTCCGCCCGCTTCGAGCGCGGGCTCTCCCCGGAACTGGCGCTGGCGGCCTCGCAGCGCGCCACGCAACTGCTGGTCGAGGTCGCGGGCGGCACCGCGCGCGTCGGGCGCGTCGACGCCTACCCCGCGCCGCACGTCGCGCCCGAGGTGAGCATCACGCGCGCGCGCCTGGACACCGTGATCGGCTTCCACGTCCCGACCAGCGAGGTCGAAGCGATCCTCACCACGCTCGGCTTCGACCTCGTGCGATCTGACGGGGATCTGGCCGACGGCGGATCGGCGGGAGGCCTCTTCGTCGCGCGCGTCCCGTGGTGGCGCACCGACATCAGCATCCCCGACGACCTCGCGGAAGAGGTGGTGCGCCTCGCCGGCTTCGACCGCCTCCCGGCGACGGGGATGGTCGGCGCGATCCCGGCATGGGAGCCGGCGCCCATCCTCGACCTGCGGAACCGCCTCTCGGACGCCCTCGTGGCCGCGGGGCTGCAGGAGATCATCTCGTACAGCCTGACGACGACCGAGGTGCTGGAGCGCGTGATCCCGCGCGAGGACCTCGCGGTGATCCGCCCGCTGCGGCTGAAGAACACGCAGTCCGCCGACCGCGAACTGATGCGCCCGACGCTGCGCCACTCGCTCCTCGAGACCGTCGCGCGCAACCTCAACGCCGGCGCGGAGCAGGTCGCGATCTTCGAGGCGGCACGCGCCTTCATCCCTGTGCGCGACGGCGGCCACGTCCTCCCCGAGGAGCACGAGCAGGTCACGGGCGCGCTCGCCGGCTTCGAGGTCGACCGCTGGGGCCGCCCGACCACGCGCCGCCTCGACTTCTTCGACGCGAAGGGCGCGCTGGAGGTGGCGCTGGGCGCCCTCGGCGTCACGACCGCATACGTCAGCCACGAGGAGTACGGCCTGCTCCCCGGCCACGTCGCGCGCCTCGAGGCAGGTGGTGACGCGTTCGGCATCCTGGGCGAGGTCCACCCGGACACCCTCGACGCCTTCGGCATCGACGCGCCCGTGCTGCTCTTCGAGATCGACCTCGCGCGGCTGCTCCCGCACCTGCCGAAGCGCCGCGCGACGCGCTCGCTCTCCCGCTTCCCCGCCGTCACGCAGGACCTCGCCGTGGTGGTCGACGACAGCGTCACCGCCGGCGCGCTCCGGGCGATCATCGAGCAGTCCTCGCTGGTGGTCTCCGCCTCAGTGTTCGACGTCTTCAAGGGCGGCCGCCTGCCGGCCGGCAAGAAGTCGGTGGCCCTCTCCATCCGCTACCAGGCCGCCGACCGCACCCTGACCTCGGACGACGCGAACAAGGAACAGGCGCGCATCCTCAAGCGCCTCGAACGCGAATTCGGCGCGGAGCAGCGGACATAGGATATAACTCTTAACGACTATATCCACGAGGTAATACCTTGGCCTGGGAAGTCGAGTTCACGGAACAGTTCGAAGTGTGGTGGGAAGTGATCTCCGTGGCACAGCAGGAAGCCCTCGACGCGCGCGTCTCATTGCTCGCGGAAGCCGGTCCGGCGCTCGGCCGTCCTCTGGTTGATGTGGTCGCCTCGTCCAGGCATCCCAACATGAAGGAGTTGCGGGCTTCGAGCGATGGCGCCCTCCGTGTGCTCTTTGCCTTCGATCCCCGACGCGCGGCGATTCTCCTCATCGGTGGGAACAAGACCGGTCAGTGGGATGAGTGGTATCGCATCGCTGTCCCGATCGCGGACGAACTCATGGATGAACATCTCGCCGCTCTGGAACGAGGGGAGTAACACGATGCCGAAGACCAGGCCCTACCGCTCGCTCCATGAGCAAGTGATCGCCCGCCCCGGTGCGAAGGAGCGCGTTGCAGCCCTTCGTGAGGAGGCCCTCGCCGAGGTCGGGCTCTTCGAACTTCGCCGGTCGCAGGATGTCTCGCAGACAGACCTTGCCGCCAGGCTCGACATCACGCAGGCGGCTGTGTCGAAGTTCGAACACTCCGACGACATGCGGCTCTCCACGCTGCGCCAGTATATCGAGGCGCTCGGTGGACACCTCGAGCTCTCCGCGCGATTCGCGGATCGGACGGTGACACTCGATATCCATCCACGCGACGTCGCGTAGACCCTGCCTCTGCAAGGAGGCGGTATGGCCAACGCTCGATGGTCTTCCGGCGACACGATCGTGCTACGCTTCGTGGGGCACGATGACGGCATCGCGCAAGGCTGGCCACAGATCGTGGTCGAGGACTCCGAAGCGCACCTCGTCCTATTCCAGCCTGCCGGCGTCACGGTCGAGAACCGCCGCTTCACAGAGGTGAACCTCCGTGCCGCCGCGATCCCCCTCGGCCAGTTGGGGAACGAGGGCGTCCTGCCGCCAACGTACACGCCGCGCGCCCCGCCCCTGCGGATCCTCCCGAACGACGCCGAGCACGCCGTCGAGGTCCACTACGCAGGCCTCGATGGTTCTCGCAGCCCGCAGTGGCAGGCGTCCGAGGGCCATCTGCGCGGCTACAAGGTGAACATCCAATCGCGCTACATCCGCACCCCGATCGGCATCGATACCACCGACAACCACCTCGACCTCGTCATGCCCCCGACCCTCGAGTGGTCACGCAAAGACGTCGAGCAACTGGCGGCAGCCGTCGCCTCCGGCCTCACGTACGAGTGGGAGTCCGCGCTCTTCCACGCGGAGGCCGAACGCCTCATCGCCGCCATCGAGTCCCGCGCCCACCCCTTCGATGGTTCGCGGGCCACCTGGCGTCCCGATCCGGCGTGGCCGGATCCGGTGCTGCCGATGAGGTGGCAGGGGTGGAGCTCGACCTCAACCGGGCGCGGCCGGTGGGGGAGCGAGAGACATAACGACACGTCTACCGGGGCATAAGCCGCATTGTATGACCGCTCATCAGAGTTGGACTTCACTCTGTGATTATACTGAGCACCAGAGTCTTACTTCCGTGCGGAGGTCATACCGTGCCAAAGGTCGGGCCGAAGGGCCAGGTCGTCATCAGCAAAGAGATCCGGGATCGCCTCGGGATTGTGCCGGGGTCGATGGCGGTCGAGCGGGTGGTGGACGGGAAGGTGGAGATCACGTTCCTGCCACCCCGGCACCAGCGGTCGCTGTACGGGATCCTGAAGCCGGCTCCGGGAGTCTCCATCCCGGACGACGAGGACTCCTTTCACGAAGCGAAAGAGGCGGCATGGAAGGCCCACGTCCGCGAGCGATTCGGTGAGCCGCCGGATGGGACCGCCGAGTCGTGACCTCGTTCCTGGACACCTCCGTTGTGGTGCGATACCTCACGGGGGAACCGCCTGCGCTGGCCGCGAGCGCTCGAGCCCTCATCGAGGATGGCACCGAGGTGTTGACGCTCTTGCCGGTGGTGCTGGCCGAAACGGCCTTCGTACTGACCTCCCGCTACCTGATGGGGAGGACCGACGTCGTCGACGCACTCTCTGACCTCGTGACCCGGGAGAACGTGACGGTAGAGGGCCTGCCGGTCGACGTGGTCGTCGAGGCACTGGCGCTTGTCCGTCCGTCGGGCCGCGTCTCGTTCCCCGACGCACTCGTGTGGGCCGCGGCCCGCGCGGCCGGACAGGACACCGTCGTCTACTCGCTGGACCGGCGGTTTCCGTCGGGGGAGATCGACCTGCGGCGTCCGTCCTAGACGACGAATCCGTCCATCGGTCGAGGCCATCTGCCTCGACAGGCCGGCCTACTCGGTGAGCCGGCCGTCCACGACCGACAGATACCTCGAGACGCCGAGCGAGGGGCGAGTCGTCATCGGCTCTCCGGGGTTTCGGTCGGCGTAGTTCACGATGACCTTGCCGTCCTTGATGTTCGTGGTCTGCGGGGCGATCCGGTCGCCGAGGAGGATGGCGTTCGTGCCCTTCCAGCCGTCGGCTGTGCGGAGCGCGACCACGGAGTAGTAGAAGGTGCCGCTGCCGCCGGTGCTCTGTGTCAGCAGGAACGCGACGTCGACGAGCCCATCGCCGTTCAGGTCGACCTGCGCCTCGTTGCCGAAGTAGCGCGTCGTGATCTTCGAGGCCGAGCCGGGCGCCGCTTCCACCTCGGAGAGGCCGTTCTTCAGCGTGACGGGCTTCCCGGCGATCTCGTACGTCGCGTCCTTGTAGCCGGTCGGGGAGACCGCGGCGGCCGTGGCTGTGGGCGTCGCGGTGCTGGTCGGGGTGGACGCTGCCGGGGAGGCGGTGGCCGCCGGCGCGGGCGTCGAGGTGCTGGCGGGGGTGTCGGATTCGGAGTCGCAGGCGGCGAGCGAAAGGGCGAGGACGACGGCGGAGGCCACGGCCCAGCGCAGGCGTGTGTTCATGGCGGCGACTCCTCAAGTGCGTTTCAGACAACGAGGCCGCCCGAAGGCGGCCTCGCGTTCACCTCGAGGGTAGGGGGCCTACTGGCCGAGGGCGGCCTTCGCCTGGGCGACGACCTGGGCGAACGCGGCGTCGTCGCGGACGGCGAGGTCGGCGAGGATCTTGCGGTTGAGGTCGACGCCGGCCTTCTTCAGGCCGTCCATCAGCCGGCTGTAGGTGAGGCCGTGCAGGCGGGCGGCGGCGTTGATGCGGACGATCCAGAGCTCGCGGAAGTCGTTCTTCTTGTCGCGGCGGTGGATGGTCGCGTAGCGCAGCGCGTGCATCATCGCCTGGTGGGCGACCTTGATGTTCGAGCGCTTCTTGCCGCGGTGGCCCTTGGTGACCTCGAAGATCTTCCGGTGGCGCTCGCGGGTCTGGACGCGGTTACGGGTTCGGGGCATGGGATCAGTCCTTCGTGCTGGGGGTCAGGGCCGGAGCCGTGCTAGGCGTACGGGAGGTTGCGCTTCAGGGCGCGGACCAGCGTGCTGTCCGCCACGGAGTCACGACGGTTGTCGTACATGTGCGGGCGAGAGCGCTTGGCGCGCTTCGGGTTGGACGTGCGGAGCATCAGCTTGCCGGTAGCAGTGACGCGCACGCGCTTCGCGGTGCCCTTGTGGGTCTTCATCTTCGGCACAGGAACGCTCCCTCAGGGCCTCGAACGACCGCGCCTAGTCGGCGGCGCCAGGAGTGGCCTCGACAGCCACCTTCTTCTCTTCGCGGGCCCGCACGAGCGCGGCCGCGGCCGCCTTCTTGCTCGGGTCCAGCACCATCGTCATGAAGCGCCCTTCAAGGCCGGGGGACTTCTCCAGGTCGGAGACGTCCTTCAGGGCCTCGTGGAACTCCGTCAGGAGCGCCTGGGCGACCTCCGGATGCGTGATCTCTCGCGCCCGGAACATCACGGAGACTTTGACCTTGTCGCCATCAAGCAGGAGCTTGCGGGCGGTGCGGATCTTGAAGTCACGGTCGTGCCGGTCGATCTTCACTTTCATCCGGACTTCGCGCAACTCCACCTGCTTGGAGCCGCGGCGGCCGTCCCGTTCCTTCTTGGCCTGTTCGTACTTGAACTTGCCGTAGTCCATGATTTTGACCACGGGCGGTGAGGCCGTCGGCGCAATCTCAACGAGGTCCATTCCGGATTCCTCGGCGAGGCGCAGGGCGTCCCAGCCAGACATGATCCCGAGCTGTTCGTCCCCCCGGATCACCCGGACCTGGGGGACCCGAATCTGCTCGTTAATCCGCAGTTCCTTCGCGATCGAAGCGCTCCTCATCCCGTGCAGCCCCAAAAGCGGCCGCCACAAGCCCACATTCTACAGTACGAATGTACGAATGCGCGTCAGGGGGCGCCCCGACGGTCCGGGGCGGGCCGGGGACGCTCCGCCGGGGACTACGCGGTCGCGTCCGGCGTGTATTCCACGAGCAGTTCGCCCTTTTCGGCGCGGCCGCCCTGCTGCACCTTCACGGCGGTCACGATGCCGCCGTGGGGCGCCTGCACTTCGTTCTGCATCTTCATCGCCTCGACGACGACGACGACCTGGCGGGGCTCGATCCGGTCGCCCACGTTCACCCGGACGTCGACCACGACGCCGGCGAGCGGGGCGGTGATCTTCCCGGGCGGGTCGGTCAGGCCTCCAGCGGCGCCGCGCTCGCGGCTCCCGGAGCCCGGCGCCAGGTGGAAGGACCGGCCGTCCACGAGGACCCGGAGGTTCTTCCCGTCACGCGCCACGTAGGCGCGGCTGGGCCGGCCGTCTCGCACGATCGAGAACAGCCCGGGGACGCCCTCCGTCGTCGCGTCCACCTCGATGGGGTCGCCGTCGTCGATCCGGACGACGAGGCGGTCGCCCGCGTCGTCGACGGAGACGGTGTGGATGACGCCTGCTACCGAGAAGCGATGCCGCGTCGCCATCCTCGCCCCCCTCCTTCGACACGAATGCCTCGCCTGGCCTGCGCCCGCGATGCCTGCACCCAGCGGTTGGGGCCCTGAGCGGCCGCGGTCGCGCCTCCGCCCGAGGAACCAGCGATCAGCGTGGCCGCCAACGCGCCGGCGATCAGCGCCGTCTCCAGCCGGGGGTCGTCCGCGGGCGGCTCCGGCATCTTGAAGTTCGCCTCCAGCCAGGAGGTGCTGAAGTTGCCGGAGCGGAAGTCGGGCTCGTCGAAGAGCGCGAGGTGGAACGGGACGTTGCTGTCCACGCCGGAGACGATGAGGTCCTTCAGCGCACGCTTCATCCGCTCGATCGCCTGCGGCCGCGTCTCCGCCCACACGATCAGCTTGCCGAGCAGCGAGTCGTAGTAGACCGGGACGTCGAGGCCCTCGAAGAGCATCGAATCGAAGCGCACGCCCGGCCCGGCCGGCACCTGCAGGTAGTCGATGAGCCCCACGGAAGGGGCGAAGTTCGCGTACGGGTTCTCACCGTTGATCCGGCACTCGATCGCCCAGCCCGTCGGCTCCAGCGGGGCATCGAGGTCGGGGAGCACCTCTCCCGCCGCCACCCGCAACTGGAGCGCGACGAGGTCGACACCCCCGTAGACGAGTTCGGTGACCGGGTGCTCGACCTGGAGGCGGGCGTTCACCTCGAGGAAGTAGAAGTTCCCCTCGCGGTCCATGAGGAATTCGACGGTGCCGGCGTTCCGGTAGCCGCAGGACTTCGCCGCCGCGACGGCGGCGTCGCACAGCCGCTTCCGGATCTCCGGCGTCACGGCCACCGAGGGTGCTTCCTCGACGAGTTTCTGGTTCCGCCGCTGGATCGAGCATTCGCGCTCGCCGAAGGCACGCACGTTGCCGTGCGCGTCCGCGATCATCTGCACCTCGATGTGCCGGGCGGGAGAGACGTACTTCTCGAGGAAGATCGTCGCGTCGCCGAACGAGGTGGAGGCCTCCGAACCGGAGGCGCGCATCGCGTTCTCGAGGTCCTCGGCGCGCTGGACGAGGCGGATGCCGCGCCCGCCGCCGCCCGCCGACGCCTTCACGAGGAGCGGGAAGCCGATACGCTCCGCCTCGCGCTTCGCGGTAGCGAAGTCGTCGACGCTGATGTTGTCCGCACCGGGGACGACGGGGACGCCCGCCTCCTGCATCAGGCGGCGGCCGGAGATCTTGCCGCCCAGGGCGCGCATCGCGTCCGCCGGTGGGCCGATGAAGGTGATGCCCGCCTCGGCACAGGCATCCGCGAATCGCGGGTTCTCGGAGAGGAAGCCATAACCCGGGTGGATGGCGTCCGCGCCGGTGGCCTTCGCCGCGGCGATGATCTTGCCGATGACGAGGTACGACTCGAGGGCCGGGCCCGGGCCGATAAGCACGGCGTGATCGGCGTTCCGGACGTGGAGGGCGTTCCGGTCGGGGTCGGAGTAGACCGCGACGGTTTCGATCCCCATCTCGCGGCAGGTGCGCTGGACACGCAACGCGATCTCGCCCCGGTTCGCGATGAGCACTCGACGGAACACGCGCGACCCTTCCCTGGACCGGCTGGCGTGCCGGTCAGCGAGTCAGACTGTCATGGCGCTCCACCGACGGCAAGCGCGGCGGGAGACTCGGCGGCCGGTTAGCCCTCGACCTTCGTGATCTGCCAGCCACCCTCCCCCCTGGCGAGGGTGAGGGTTCGGACGGGACCCACTTTCACCTCGTCGAACGCCTTGGCGGCATCCTCCGGCTGGATCTTCCCCGCCTTGACCATGTTGTTGACCGATTCGACCGAGTACTTGAGTTTGATCTTCACGACGGCACCGGCGTCACCCTGCTTGGCGCTCTCGATGACGTCATACCCGAGGTCCGGCGGGAGCGGCGTCTTCATGATGTCGTTGAAGACCTGCTCCACTGGCTTCTGCCCGGCCGTGCCGCCGGTCCGGATGTTCGCCACCATCGCGCCGAGGTCGCCGCCCAGGAACCGTCGAGTCTGGCCTGCCTCAAATTGATCGGGAGTAGGCCCGGAGGCTTGCGCCCAACCGTCCATGAAGCCATTCACGGCGACATCAGCGTCCGAGCCGCCCTTGTTGATGTCGAACGTCTCATCCTTGTCGCTGCCGCATGCCGCAACCACAGCGAGCGCCATCGCAAACCCTGCCAGCATGGCGAACCGTCCTGCTGTGTTGCGCATGTCTGCCCCCTAACGACCATGTACTGCCAGCCTCGAGCCGCCGCCGAGGACTCTACCGGAGTCCCCGCCCTACGCACCGGTCAGTCGAGAGGCTACAGGCGGTGCGCCTGGATGCTCCGGGAGTCCCGCTCGTCCACGAGACGGTCCGCGATCTGGAAGATCGGCAACGCCCCCAGGTCATCGCCCGTCCGGTCGCGCACCGCCGCCGCCTCGGCCTCTGCCTCACGGTCACCCACGACGAGCATGTACGGGACACGCTGCGTCTGTGCCTTGCGGATCTTGTTGTTCATCCGCTCGGACGCGTCATCCACCTCAACCCGCAACCCGCGACCCCGCAGCGACGAACGCACCCGGTGCGCGTAGTTCGCATGACGATCCGCGATCGGGATCACCACTGCCTGCACCGGCGCCAGCCAGAGCGGGAAGTGCCCGCCCGTGTGTTCGATGTAGACGCCGATGAACCGTTCGAGCGAACCGAGGATCGCGCGATGGATCATCATCGGAGAGTGCTCCGCACCGTCCTCGCCGATGTAGGTGAGGCCGAACGACTGAGGCATGCCGAGGTCCACCTGGACCGTGCCCAGCTGCCAGAACCGGCCGATGGCGTCCTTGAAGTGGAACTCCAATTTCGGGCCGTAGAACGCCCCCTCACCGGGCGCCAGCACGAACTGCTTGCCCGCGCCGGTGACGGCCTCGCCCAGCAGCCGCACGCCCCGCTCCCAGTCCTCGTCGCTCCCGATCGCCTTCGCAGGTCGCGTCGCCAGCCGGATCACCGGATCACCGAGGCCCAGGTCCGAGTAGACCTGCTCCAGCATCCGGAAGACCGAGAAGATCTCCCCGTCGAATTGCTCCGGTGTGCAGTAGATGTGGGAGTCGTCCTGCGAGAACGCCCGCACGCGCGTCAGCCCGTGCAGCACGCCGGACCGCTCGTTGCGATGGAGGCGGGAGAACTCTGCCAGCCGCAGCGGTAGCTCCCGGTACGAGTGGTGGCCGCTGGCGAAGTAGTGGCAGTGGCCCGGGCAGTTCATCGGCTTCACGCCGAGTTCCTCGTCGCCGCTCTGGAAGAGGAACATGTCGTCCGAGAAATTCTGGTAGTGCCCGGATGTCTTCCAGAGGTCGACGCCGAAGATCTGGGGCGTGATCACCTCGCGATAGCCGTACTCCTCGTACAGCTCACGCATGTAGTCGACCAGGCCGTTGTACAGAATCGTGCCCTTCGGGTGCCAGAAGGGCGATCCCGGAGCGATCGGGTCGATGTGGAAGAGGTCCAGTTCACGCCCCAGGCGACGGTGGTCGCGCTTCTCGGCTTCCCCCCGCATCTTCAGGTAGTCATCGAGTTCCTGCTGCGTGGGGAAGAGCGCTCCGTAGACGCGCTGGAGCATCGGGTTCTTCTCATCGCCTCGCCAGTACGCACCCGCGACATGGGTCAGCGTGAACGCCCCGATTTGCCCGGTGGACGCGGTATGCCCGCCGCGGCAGAGGTCCTGGAACCCCGCGTGCTGGAAGTGCCCGACGGTCGCGTCCTCGATGCCGTCGATGAGTTCGAGTTTGTACGGCTGGTCACGGAAGATCTCGCGGGCGCGGTCCTTCGAGATCTGCTCACCCTGGATCGGGTGGTCCTTTGCGACGGACTCCTTCATCCGCGCCTCCAGCCGGGGGAGATCCTCCGGCGTGAGCGGACGGGGGAGGTCAAAGTCGTAGTAGAAGCCGTTCTCCACCGGGGGGCCGATGGCGTACTTCGCCTCCGGGAACATCTCCAGGACGGCCTCCGCCAGGACATGGGCGGCGGAGTGGCGCATCCGGAACAGCCGCTCCTCCGGTGGCAACTGGGCGAAGGGGACATCGTGGCCAGACTGGTGAGTCGTCATGCCTGGAGCTCCTCGACTGCCCGGGATCCCCGGGTACAACAACGCGCCTCCGTCCTGCGGGACGAGAGGCGCGCTCGTGGTTCCACCCGGCTTCCCCCGGCCGCGGGCATGCGCGGTCGAGGCTCAAGCGCCCGTAACGAGGGCGTGACCGCCGCGGGTTCGCCCGCGGGCTCCGGGGTGGTATCCCGCCGCCTCGACACCCCGGGACTTCCAGCCACTGGCCCCGGTCTCTGACGGTGCGAGCGATGCGGGGGACGTGTCCCCTTCGACGCTCATCTTTCGCGCCTTCCGGCGCGGATCCCTCGCATCATAACGCGCAACACGCCCCAGACCGCCAGTCCGGCGGGCATGAGACACTGCGAAGGCAAGTGGTGGGCGGTACTGGATTCGAACCAGTGACCTCAGCGATGTCAACGCTGCGCTCTAACCAACTGAGCTAACCACCCGGCCGATGATCGAGGGACGCATGCGCGTCGCTCGGAGGCACTCTCGCAGGCTATGTCAGCCTTGCGCAGAGGGTCAATCGGGCGGGGCGCTCGGATGGCGCGCGCGGCGGAGACGAGACCGTGATTGGCCCCGCGCAACGCGTCTACGGACTAATCACCCGTACGTGCGGCAATCACATCCGTTTCGGATTCGTTGACACGGGATCGGGCCATTGCTACCGTCCTGCTGCTGCGCGGGCCTCTAGCTCAATGGCAGAGCAGCTGACTCTTAATCAGCCGGTTCTGGGTTCGAATCCCAGGGGGCTCACCAACTACATCAATCCGGCCTTCGTGCCGGGGCGGATGGCGGAGAGTCGGAGATTCGGAGGGGCGCGGTTCCAGGCACCGGGGAAGTGTCGGAATCGGCAGACGAGCGCGGCTTAGAACCGCGTGCCGCAAGGCGTAGGAGTTCGAGTCTCCTCTTCCCCACCAACCGGACCGCTCGTGGGGGAGTGGTTCGGGAACCAGTCAGGGACTACCGAGAGGGGTCGCGCCCTCGGGGCGTGAAGGTGATCCATGGCAAGATTGCTTGAGGTGACGAATCTCAAAACCTACTTCTTCACCGACGATGGAGTGGTCCGGGCGGTAAACGGCGTGACCTGGCACCTGGACGAGGGCGAGACACTCGGCCTCGTCGGTGAGTCAGGCTGCGGCAAATCCGTCACGGCGATGTCGATCCTGCGGTTGATTCCGAACCCTCCGGGGCGGATCGTCGACGGCTCGATCATGTTCGAGGGCCGCGACCTGTTGAAGATCACCGACGCGGAGATGCGCTCCGTCCGGGGCAACCGCATCGGAATGATCTTCCAGGAGCCGATGACATCGCTGAACCCGGTGCTCACGATTGGCGCGCAGATTCGCGAGTCGATCACGCTGCACCTTGGCCTGGGCGAGGAGGAGGCCAACGCTCGCGCGGTCGAGCTGCTCGAACTGGTCGGTATCCCGGAGGCCCCACAGCGGCTGAAGGAATACCCACACCAGTTCTCCGGCGGAATGCGCCAGCGCGTGATGATCGCGATGGCGCTCTCTTGCAACCCGAAACTGCTTATCGCGGACGAACCCACGACCGCCCTCGACGTGACCATCCAGGCACAGGTCCTGGAGATCATGGCGCGTTTGGCGCGAGAGTTCGGGACCGCCGTCCTGGTGATCACGCACAACCTGGGCGTAGTCGCTCGCTACGCGGACCGCGTCAACGTGATGTACGCCGGCGAGATCGTCGAGAGCGGTTCGGCCGTCGACATCTTCAAGAACCCGCGTCACCCGTACACAGTCGGCCTGATGGCCTCCGTACCGCGCCTGGACGAGACTGAACACGTCCGCCTGACCACCATCGAGGGGCAGCCGCCGCTGCTGATCGCCCCGATTCCGGGCTGCCCGTTCCAGCCGCGTTGCGACTGGGCGGTCGACCAGTGTGGGACGACCCACCCGGAGCTGGAGACCAGAGAACCCGGCCACACGGCGCGCTGCTTCCGTGACCCGCGCACCGACCAGAAGACCAAGACGCCGGCCGGCGCCGGCGTCGCGTAGTCCGGAGGGGGGACAGCCATGACAACTCAAACCGCTCCGAGTGCCGGCTCCAGCAAATCTGGCGAGACGCTGGTCAAAATCAGCGGATTGAAGATGTACTTCCCGGTGACGTCCGGGCTCTTCATCCAGAGAAAGATCGCGGATGTCCGCGCCGTTGACGGTCTGGACTTCGAGGTCAGGCGCGGCGAAACGCTGGGCCTCGTTGGCGAGTCAGGGTGTGGCAAGTCCACCACTGGCCGCGCAGTGCTCCAGCTCTACCGTCCGACTGCCGGGAAGATCAACTTCGACGGCACCGAGCTGACCGAGCTCAAGGGCGCCGCCCTTCGTCGGTTCCGCCGCCGGATGCAGATGATCTTTCAGGACCCCTATTCCTCGCTGAACCCGCGCATGAGCGTCGGCCAGATCATCGGGGAGCCGATGGCGATCCACGGCCTGTACAAGGGCGCGGAGCGCACGGAGCGGGTTCAGTACATCATGCAGGCCATCGGCCTGAACCCGTTGTTCGTGAAGCGGTACCCGCATGAGTTCTCGGGCGGGCAGCGCCAGCGTATCGGCATCGGCCGCGCGCTCGCGGTCGAGCCCGACTTCATCGCCTGCGACGAGCCGGTCTCGGCGTTGGACGTGTCAATCCAGGCGCAGGTCATCAACCTGCTGGAGGACCTCCAGTCGCAGTTCAGCCTGACCTACCTCTTCATTGCCCACGACCTCGCCGTCGTCAAGCACATCTCCGACCGCGTGGCGGTGATGTACCTGGGTAAGATGATGGAGCTCGCCGATTCCATCGAGCTCTACGAGAACCCGCTGCACCCGTACACGAAGGCACTGCTATCCGCCGTGCCGATCACCGACCCGGAGGTCGAACGGAAGCGCGAGCGGATCATCCTGACCGGCGATGTGCCGTCGCCGCTGCGGCCCCCTCCGGGCTGTGTGTTCAACACCCGGTGCCCGATCGCGGTCGACGAGTGCCGCGAGCGCGTTCCGGAGTGGCGCGAGGCCGTCCCGAACCACTGGATCGCCTGCCACCGCGTCTAGGCTCGCGCCCCCGAGACGAACGCGAAGCCCCGCCATCGGCGGGGCTTCGTCTTGTCCGGACGCGCCTACCTCCACCGCCCGGTAGGATGGGACGGTGGAACAGTCACGCATCCGTAACTTCTCGATCATCGCCCACATCGACCACGGCAAATCCACGCTCGCCGACCGGATGCTTGAGATCACGGGCGCGGTCGACCCGCGCGACATGCGCGATCAGATGCTCGACTCCATGGACCTGGAGCGCGAGAAGGGGATCACGATCAAGGCGCAGGCCGTGCGGATGGACTTCGCCGCCGCCGACGGCCAGCACTACGAACTGAACCTGATCGACACCCCCGGCCACGTCGACTTCACGTACGAAGTCTCGCGCGCCCTGGCCGCCTGCGAGGGAGCGGTCCTGGTCGTCGACGCCACGCAGGGGATCCAGGCGCAGACGCTCGCCAACGTCTACCTCGCGATGAACCTGAACCTGCGATTGATCCCCGTGGTGAACAAGGTGGATCTGCCGTCCGCCGAGCCGGAGCGGGTGGCGAAGCAGCTCACCGACATCATCGGCTTCGACCTGGACGAGGTCCTCTACGCCTCTGGCAAGTCCGGCATCGGCGTCAGGGACGTGCTCCAGGCCGTCGTCGAACGAGTCCCGCCACCCGCGGGCGACCGGGACGCCCCGCTGCGGGCGATGATCTTCGATGCGAAGTACGACACGTTCAAAGGCGTGATGGCGTACGTGCGCGTCGTGGATGGCCGGGTCGACATGAGCCGTCGCCTCCGCCTGATCCAGCACGGTTCGCGGTTCGAACCGGTCGAGGTCGGCTACTTCCACCCGGCGCTCACGACCACCGGATTTCTGGACGCCGGTGAGGTCGGCTACATCGCCACCGGCCTGAAGGGTGTCCAGCAGACCCGAGTCGGCGACACGATCACCTTCGACGTGGACGGCGCGACCGACCCGCTGGCCGGATACCAGCCCGCGAAAGCGATGGTGTTCGCCGGCATATATCCCACCGATCCGGACCAGTACAGCGCCTTCCGCGAGGCCCTCGAGAAACTGTCACTGAACGATGCGGCACTCCAGTGGGAGCCGGAGACCAGCACCGCGCTCGGCTTCGGCTTCCGGTGCGGCTTCCTCGGACTCCTCCACATGGAGATCGTCCAGGAGCGACTGGAGCGAGAATTCAGCCTCGACCTGATCGCGACGGCTCCGTCCGTCGAGTACCAGGTGACGAGGACGAACGGCACGGAGATCGAGATCGACTCGCCCGCGGAACTGCCGCCGACCACGGAGATCGAGGAGGTCCGCGAGCCGTGGGTGAAGGTCTCCGTCACCGTCCCCGCGCGCTACATCGGCAGCGTCATGGGGCTGGTGGCGGAACGCCGCGGCGAGTTCGACCACACCGAGTACCTCGACCACGCTGAGGACGAGGGCGAGTCGCGCGTGCTGACGACGTACCACTTGCCACTGGCCGAAATCCTCACGGAGTTCTACGACCAGCTGAAGTCGCGCACCGCCGGCTACGCGGCGATGGACTACCAGCTGGAAGCGTACCGGGCCGCCCGTGTCTCCAAGCTGGAGATCCTCGTAAACGGGGAGCCGGTGGACGCGCTCTCCTCCATCGTGCCGACGGAGAACGCGGCCCACCAGGGACGCAAGCTCGTCAGCGCGCTGAAAGAACTGATCCCGCGCCAGATGTTCGACGTCCCCCTTCAGGCCGTCATTGGCGGCCGTATCGTGGCGCGCGAGACGGTGAAGGCGATGCGGAAGAACGTCCTGGCAAAGTGCTACGGCGGCGACATCACGCGGAAACGGAAGCTGCTGGAGAAGCAGAAGGCCGGCAAGAAGCGGATGAAGATGCTCGGCTCCGTGGAAGTGCCTCAGGAGGCGTTCATGGCCGTCCTGAAGATGCACGAGTAGAGGGCGTCCACGCGGGCCTCACGGTGCGTTAGCATCCGTGCGCGAGGCCGGGAACGAGGGTACGGATATGCCACAGGTCGTCGTGGAGCCGCGCGTCCGCGGGTTCATCTCGCTCACGGCCCACCCCGAGGGCTGTGCCGCGAACGTGCGCGAGCAGGTGGCCGTCGCGCGCGCGGGCATCGCGGGACATGCCGCCGGCCATATCAACTCCGTCCTCGTCCTCGGCTCCTCCACTGGCTATGGCCTGGCGAGCGCGATCGTCGCCTGCTTTGGCTACGGCGCGAAGACGCTCGGTGTCTGTTTCGAGAAGCCACCCGAGGGCGACAAGACCGCCTCCGCAGGCTGGTACAACCTCGCGGAGGCGCATCGCCTCGCGAGGGAGCAGGGGCTCACCTTCCGGACGATCAATGGGGACGCGTTCTCCCCGGAGGTGAAGGCCGAAACCGTACGAGCACTGCGCGACCAGATCGGGCCTGTCGACCTTGTGATCTACTCCCTGGCTGCACCGCGCCGGAAGGATGCGCAGGGGAACGTGTGGAACTCCACACTGAAGCCGATCGGCGCCCCGTATCGCGGCAAGGGGTTCGACCTCCGCAACGAGGCGGTCACGGAATCATCGATCGAGGCGGCCACGGACGAAGAGATCGCGGGCACCATCAAGGTGATGGGGGGCGAGGACTGGGCCGAGTGGATCATGCTGCTCCGCGAGGAGGGGCTCCTCGCGCCCAGCGCACGCGCCGTTGCCTACTCCTACATCGGCCCGGAAGTCTCCTCCGCGATCTACCGCCGTGGCACCATCGGGCGCGCAAAAGAAGATCTGGAGCGCACCGCGCACGCCCTGCACCGGCTCCTCGACGACGGCAAGGGTGGCGGCGCCTGGGTCAGCGTGAACAAGGGGCTGGTGACGCAGGCATCGAGCGCGATCCCGGCAGTCCCGCTGTATCTCAGCATTCTGTACAAGGTGATGAAAACGCAGGGGAGCCACGAGGGCACGATCGAGCAAATGGTGAGGCTCTTCCGCGACCAGATCAGTCCTGGCCACACGCCCGAAGTGGATAGGGAGGGACGCATCCGCCTCGACGACTGGGAGATGGCGGCACCGGTGCAGACCGTGGTTGAGGAATTGTGGAGCGCCACCACGACCGCGAACCTGGCATTGACCACGGACTACGCTGGGTTCAAGGCCGACTTCCTGCGCCTCTTCGGCTTCGGCGTGGACGGCGTCGACTACTCCGCGCCGACCGAGGTCGACCGCCCGCTGGTCTAGGCGCCCTCGCCCAGCAGGTCGTCGAGTTCCACCAGGCCGTCGGTTGAGGCGATGCGCGCGCGCATCGCCTCCAGTCGTTTCTGCGGCGCGCCTTCGAGGGCGGCAAGCGCGCAACGGTAGAGCAACCGCGATGGCAACAGCGCGTATCCGACAGACTCCGCTGCCACACGCAGCGCGTCGCTCACTTCGCGCGAACGCTCGTCCGGCCGGGTGAGTCGCTGTCCGTTGACCACGACCACACCACGTGGGGCGACGGCGCGCGCCGCGATGATCGCCTCCAGCCGCTGGCGCAGTCGATAGTGCGGGCTCATCTCCACGGCACCGTCGCTGGCAGCGACCACCACCTCCACCGAGCGGTCGCCGTCGAGCCAGACCGGATCCCCGTCTTCGGACTTCGCGACTTCAAACCCAAGTGTCAGGGCACAGGCGGCGGCTGCCTCGGTCAGGGCACTCTCGCTCCCAGCCCACAGGACCTGACGCACGCGGGAGAGGCTCTTGGCGATACGCGCCGCCTGGGCCCGCGCGTCCTCCGCCTGCTCGACCGCAAACGCCAGTTCCCGCACACGGGCCTCCTGCGCCTCCAGGCCCGGGACCTTCATCTCGCCGTGCCAGTACGGTGGATCCTCGTCCGCGATCGCCAGCGCATCCGCGAACGCGTCGAGCATCGCTTGCGCCTCGATCGGGGGCAGCCACTCCGATTCGAGGTGCTGAGGCGACGGCAGGAAGATCAGCCGCCCCCGCGACACGCGGACGTCCACACCGATCGCGGAACCGCCGGCAGAACGTAGGAAAACGTGCGCGTGATCGCCGAAACCAGGTGCGCGGTCGTCCAGCACGGCGCGGTAGAGCATCTGCTGAGCGAAGGTCTCGTAGACGCGGACAAACGGGTGTGCGTGGTCCACCACCGCCCCGCGCGACCCCTCCGACGCCCGCACGGTCGAGGCGTCCCACGCCATCCCAAGTGGGGCCGGGAGCAGGAAGTAGCGGTCCAGCCCCTGCTTCTCCACCACCCCGGTGATCCGTGACTGCGGCGCGAGGAACACGGCGACGATCGCCCCGCGCTCGAGGGCGCGCGCGAATTCCTCGCGACGGCGGTCCAGCAGGGCGGCAAGCGGTGCCTGGCCGTCCGCCCCATCCCCGTTCACGACGGGGGCATCCGCGTGGGTGAACAGGTGCCCCTCACCCTGCGCGGCGAGCCGGATGACCTCCGCCGTCCCTGCGATATCCATGACGATGGCGTCATAGTCAGCGATATTGGGCGCATTCAGGATGGTGTGGTTGTCCACCTGACGATGCTGCA
Organism: Chloroflexota bacterium; assembly: GCA_016875635.1. Classification (GTDB taxonomy): domain Bacteria; phylum Chloroflexota; class Dehalococcoidia; order UBA2979; family UBA2979; genus SURF-43. The sequence goes on along the minus strand of VGPD01000011.1, from coordinate 26,059 downwards.
GGCGGTGACTCAGCGACAGGACGCGCACGCGCTCCTCCGTCCGTGGACGTCAGGTGACAGCAGAAGGCGAGTGTATCGCCGGAACGGCGGAGCGGCCCGCGTGCTCGCTGCCGCCAAGGTGGACGGCTGCTACGCTGGACACGGTCGTGCTAGGCGGGGAGTTAGCGGCGCCCTGTACCCGCAATCCGCTTGAGCGGGGCTGAATGCCCGCCATAGAACGGTGGCGAAGGGACTGCGAGCGCCGGGCAGTGTTGAGAGCCTGGTCCCGTGCGGCGGCGCGCGGCGAACCCCGCCAGGGCCGGAAGGCAGCAACGGTAAGTCGATGACGTCGGGTGCCACGGGATCGCCGGGCTTGAGCCAGCCAGCAGGAGCAAGCCGGCGCAACCGAGCGAAGGCGGGGCACGGCCACCCCCGAATTTCCGCGGCGATCTGCCACCGAGGCCGGGCATGAGCCCGCGTAAACGCTCCTCGGTGGCTTCGCGGCGGCGCCCCTCGGTGCCGAAGGCGAAGCGGCCGAAGCCGCCGATCCCGGATCCGCCGGAATATCTCCGGCGCCTCGGTGTCCAGCCAAGGAAATCGCTAGGCCAGCATTTCCTGATCGACCAATTCATCCTGGCGGACATCGCCCGCGCCTGCTGCCCGCAGGGCGGCGAGACCGTGCTGGAGATCGGCGCGGGGCCGGGGGGGCTGACAGAAGAACTCGCGCGCCTCGCGGGACGCGTTGTCGCCGTCGAACTGGATGAAGATCTGGCTGCCTCCACGCGGGAGCGACTGAAGGAGTTCGAGCACCTGCAGATCATCGCGGCTGACGTCATGGACTATGAACCGGACGAGTTGCTGGCGGAAGGCGGCGCGGAACCACCGTACACCGCCTGCGGCAACCTCCCGTACTACATCACGCAGCCGATCGTCCGACGGCTGCTCGAGGCTCAGCCAGGGCCGGAGCGGGTCGTCGTCCTCGTCCAACGCGAGGTCGCTCAGCGGATTGTGGGCGGGCCTGGACACGAGTCGCTGCTCTCGATCTCGGTGAAGGTGTACGGCGCACCGAAACTGCTGTTCGAAGTGCCGCATACGGCGTTTTGGCCACCGCCCAAGGTGCAGTCCGCAGTCGTCGCGATCGAGAAATTGCCCGCGCCCGCCCTCGACATTCCGGCCGAGGAGATCGAGCCGTTCCTCCACCTCGTCCGCGCGGGGTTCGCGCAGCCGCGGAAGCAACTGCACAACGTGCTCACGGACGAATTCACGCTGGAGCGTGCCCCGGTCCTCGCGCTCCTCGCGGAGGCGGGCATCGAAGCGACCGCGCGTGCCCAGCATCTGCAGGTCGAGGACTGGGAGCGCCTCTATGGCTTGATCAAAAGCCGCCATCCTGCACTCCTCGAGGCCCGGGATGCGGGTGTCGTCGAGGATGACGAGCCTGACGACGATTTCGATGAAGACCTCGACGATGAGTAACGGCGACGGACTGCGCCTGCTTGCCCCGGCGAAGATCAACCTCGCACTGGAGATCCTCCGTCGCCGCCCGGACGGCTTCCACGAGATCGCCACCGTCATGACGACGCTCGACCTCGCCGACCGGGTCTCCCTATGGCCCCGCCCGGCAGGGGCAGGACTCGAAGTCATCCTCACGGGGACCTACGCCGCGGGCATCGATCCCGCCGGCGACCTGGCCCGCCGCGCCGCCGTCCGAATGGCCGAGACGCTGGGCCGTTCGCCCGACGTGCGGGTCGAGGTCGAGAAGCGGATCCCGTCGCCGGGGGGGCTCGGCGGCGGTTCGTCGGACGCTGCGGCGGTGCTCCGTGGACTATCGCGACTCTGGGCGGTCGACTGGCAACCGGGACGCCTGGAAGCGCTCGCCGCGACCATCGGCTCCGACGTCCCATTCTTCCTCTACGGCGGCACCGCGTTTTGCTCCGGCCGCGGAGAGGTGGTGGAGCCGCTGAAGGATCTGCGTCCGATGCGGATGCTGCTACTGATCCCGCCCGTGCCGCAACGTGTGTCCAAGACCGCGTTCCGCTACGCTGCCCTCCACCCACACGACTTCACGGACGGCCACCGGACTCGGCGTCTTGCCCAGCGCATCGCCCGAAATGCGCCGCCGCCGTCCGCTGATCTGATCAACACGTTCGAGGCGGTCGTCGAGCGCAGTGAGCCCGAACTGATCGCGCACTATGCGAGGTACCACGCCGCCGGTGCGCCCCGGCTTCACCTCTGTGGATCCGGGCCCGCTGTGTTCATGCTGGTCCTTGAGGGCGCGAAGCTGCAAGAGTTGCGACGCACGTTCCGTACCGAAGGTGCAACGGTGATTGAGGCGAACACGCTTCCCCGCGCCGCCGCGCTCGCCGTCGAGGTCCTGCCCGCCGAGGGTGGCGTGTGACCGCCCTCATCGAAGCGGAACCGTCGCTCTTCGCGGCCGTCCTTGCCGGTTGGGTTTGCGGGTTCGCGATGGCGCTCGCCAGCACCGCGTATGTGATGTTCGGCCTCTCACGGACGCGGTTCCGCCCGCTCCCGAATTTGAATGTCTCACTCCCCATCTTCGGAATCGTGGCGATCAATGCGCTGGTCATCGCCTGGACGCTGGCCGGGATCGGCGCGGGCGTCGCCCTCCACGTCGCCGGGCCGGAGAGGTCCGCCGCCGGGATCGCCGCACTCCACCTGCTGGCGACCCTGGCCTACGTGATCGCGCGAGGACGGCCCGGCAGCGGCGAGGCGCGCGTCGTCTGGGCCACCCTGCTCACGTCACTCGGGGTGTTCCTCGGTCTTCTCCCGTTCCTTGCCGCCCGCGCCTGAGGCCCTCGACGGCGACCGTGACGGGAAGACGGGTGGTCGGTATCCTCCGGGCGAACCCCGCCGCTACCCGACTCGGGCGCGGACGGATGAGGAGGCTCTGCTGGAACTCCACGACGGACTGCGCGGCTCAATCATTGAGATGCACGTCCACACCAAACCGACCTCGTCCGATTCGATGCTCGACCCACACGAGCTCGTGCAGATCGCCCAGGGCATCGGGCTGTCCGGCGTCAACATGACCGAGCACGACAACGTGCATGAGTTCCACGTCCAGAAGGCGTTCCGCGAACAGCACCCGAGCTTCTTCGTGAACTTCGGCATGGAAGTCTCCACGGACATGGGCCATATGATCGCCGTGGGGCTGAAGACCTATCTGCCTGGCATCCGCAGGGCCGCCAAGTTGCGCGAGGAACTGGACAAGGTCGGCGGCTTCCTCGTCGTCGCCCACCCGTTCCGCCGCCTGTTCGACCCGGTGACGGCGATGCGCACAGGTGTGAAGTTCGAGATGACCCCGGCCGAGGCAGCCGAACGGATGCCCGTTTTCAAACTCGTCCACGCCGTGGAGGTCGCCAACGGCGCGAACACTCCGCAGGAGAATGAGTTCGCGCTGGAGGTGGCCCGCCTGCTGGGGATCCGCGGCACCGGTGGCTCGGACGCCCACTCCACCAGCGGCATCGGCACCTTCGCCACCGGGTTCGAGAAGCAGATCGCGACGCCGGAGGAGTTCCTCGAAGAACTGCACGCCGGCCGGTTCGAGGCCGTCCACAAGACGAAGGGCGGACGCTGGGTGCGGTTCGCCGAGGGTTCCAGCGAGGCGGTCTCGGCCCGCCAGGAGTAACCTCCGTCCAGTTCGTGTAACCGCGGCCACGTCGCCGCCTGGGAAGCCGGGCATCATGCCCGAGTCATATGTCGCACTTGACCTCGAAACCACGGGGTTGAGCCTCGACTCCGACGTCATCATCGAGGTCGGAGCCACGCGCTTCGACCGGCAGGGTGCTGCCGAGACGTTCACGACCTTCATCAATCCTGGCCGCCCGATCCCGCCCGAGATCCGTGCGCTCACCGGCATCTCCGACGCCGACGTGGCGAGCGCGCCGCGTTTCCACGAGGTCGCTGTCCGACTCCAGGAGTTCATCGGGGACCGTGCGATCGTCGGCCAGAACATCGCGTTCGACCTCGCGTTTCTCGCGGCGGAACGGATCGTCCCGAGCGGGCCGTCATACGACACCTGGGAGCTCGCCTCGGTCCTGCTCCCGACCGCGCACCGGCTGAACCTCGGCTCGCTCGCGGAGGCCGTGGGCGTCAAGATGTCGGTCGCGCACCGCGCGCTCTCAGACGCCGAGGCGACACGCGACATCTTCCTGGCCCTCCTCGACCGGCTCGAGGCGATGCCACGCTCCGTGCTCCTGGAGGTCCGCATCTTCGCCGAGCGAGCCGGGTGGCGCGTCACACGGCTGATCGACGACGCCCTGGAGCGCCGCCACGACGCCCCACCGACCGAGACCGAAGTACGCGAGATCCTCGCGCGGATGCCGCTCCCGCCCTCGGCTGCTGCCCCCGCGACGCTCACCCCGAACATCGAGCGCGCCCCGGTCACCGCGCTGGACGTGGACGCGCTGTTCGCGGCAGCAGCAGCGCGGACCGACCTCTTCCCAGGGTATGAACGCCGCCCCGGCCAGGAGGAGATGTCGCGCGCTGTCGCAGGAAACCTCGGCGAGGGAGGCCACCTGGCGGTCGAGGCAGGGACCGGCACCGGAAAATCGCTCGCCTACCTGCTCCCCGCCCTGCTCCATGCGTTGCGCAACAACGACCGCGTCGTCGTCTCCACGCACACCCTCAACCTGCAGGACCAGCTCGCCACAAAGGACCTCCCGCTCGCCTCGGCGATCGTGGAGGGGTATGCGGGCGTACCGGAGGCGACGTTGCGCACCGCACTCCTGAAGGGACGCGCGAACTATCTCTGCCTGGAACGCTGGGCAGCCATCCGCCTTGACCCGTCGCCCTGCACGGAGCCGGAGGCGCGCCTCTTCGCGCGCATCGCGGCATGGCTGCCAGAGACCGAGACAGGCGAGCGGGGCGAGCTGTACATGACCTCGCCGGAACAGCCGGCCTGGGATCAGGTGTCCGCCGGCGACACCGACTGCCTCGCCGGCCGCTGTGCCTACGTGCGCGACGGCTCCTGCTTCCTGCTGCGTGCGCGGCAGCGTGCCGCCGCCGCGCACGTCGTAGTCGCCAACCACTCGCTGCTGCTCGCCAACGCCGCCCGAGGCGACCAGGTGCTGCCGCCGTTCCGTCATCTGATCCTGGACGAGGCGCACCGCCTCGAGGACGTGGCGACGCAGCACTACGGCGCGACGCTGTCGCTGCGTGAGCTACGCGACCGCCTGGACGCACTCGGCGCGCAGGACCGGCATGGCGCACCGGGCCTCGCGCGGCGGGTGCAGGGGTTGGCGCGCGGCCCGGTGCAGGCACTCGCGCCCACCGCCGGCCTCGCGCCTGCGGCGGCGAACCTCGACACCGCGACGACCGGCGCACGCGAGCACGTCCGCGAGCTGGTAGAGGCCGTGCGGCGCTTCATCGACGACCAGGAGGAGACGCGGGCGGGCAGCCGCGGAGGACGGTCGGAGGTCTCCCTCACCTCGGCGCGTCGTACCCAGCCCGCGTGGGAAGACGTGGAAGGTGTCGCCGTGACCGCTGACATGGGCCTTGCCGTGACGCTTGAACGCCTCGGCGCCATCCGCGACGGGCTCGCCGCCATCGAGGATGCCCCGGAGGTCGAGGTGCTCCGTGGCGAAGTCGCGCATGCGGCCGAGGCCCTGGCCGGCGCTCGCGACTCGCTCCGCCGCACCGTGCTGCGTCCCGACCGCGACGACATCGCGTGGGTCACCTCGGGCGACGGGGATGTGCGGTTGAACCTCGCGCCGCTGGAGGTCTCGGGACGGCTTGCGGTCGACCTGTACGGTGGACGCGATTCCGTCATGGTCACCTCGGCCACGCTGACGGCGGCCGGGTCGTTCGAATTCGCCGTGCAGCGCCTTGGCCTGGGCGAGCCTCGGACGCTGGAGGTGCCGTCGCCGTACGACTACCGGCGGGCCGTCCTCGTCCTTGTCGCCACCGACCTGCCGGAGCCCGGTATGCCGGGATACGACCGCGCGGTGCAGGAGACGCTGGCGGCGCTCGCACGGGCGGCGCAGGGACGCACGCTCGGCCTGTTCACCTCGCATCAGGCTGTCCGATCGACGGCGAACGCACTGCGCGAACCGCTCCAGGCGGACGACCTCACCGTCCTCGCGCAGGGAGTCGATGGCTCCCCCGCGCGCCTGCTGCGGCTGTTGATGGAGCGTCCCCGGACGTTGCTGCTCGGGACCGCGGCGTTCTGGGAGGGGATCGACGTACAGGGCGAGGCGCTGTCGCAGATCGCCGTGGCGCGGCTGCCCTTCCCCGTACCCAGCGACCCGGTCTACGCCGGACGCGCCGAGCAATTCGACAGCCCGTTCGACGAGTTCGCGTTGCCGCAGTCCGTCCTGCGCTTCCGTCAGGGCTTCGGCCGTCTGATCCGCGGATCGAAGGATCGCGGTGTGTTCGTCGTCCTCGACAGCCGGATCACGCGCCGAGAGTACGGGCCGACCTTCCTCGACGCCCTCCCGGACTGCGAGGTCCGCCGATTGCGCGCGGACGACATGCCCGCCGCCGTCGCCCGCTGGCTCGAGCCGCGCTAGTGGCCGCGACGCGACCGTGGGCGAGTGGCCTCGGCGTCACGCTGGTCGAGGTGCGCGGCGCGGAACGGGACACGCTCATGACCGACGCCAGGGTCCGACAGGCGCTCCTCGACGGCGTGGACCGTGGTCTCACCGGTGACCCGCCCGCGATCCCCGAGGCCGCCTCTGTCTACGCGCTACGCGACGGGCGCCGCACGGCGGGGGCGGCGGACGGACTCGTCGCAGTCGCGCGCGGCTGGCCAATGCCCGGCGAGGCTGCGCTGCTGGCCGTCGTCGTCGCACCTGCCTCGCGTGGGCACGCGTTGGCCACGAAGGCGCTGCTGCTGGTCGAGCGACGGCTGATCGAGGAGGGCGTGACGCGCGTGTGGGCGCGCGTGCCCCGCACCAATGGGCGCGGACTTTACTGCATGCTCCGTTGCGGCTTCGTCCCCGTCACCGGCGACGGCGCTCCCGCCGAGACAGGCGACGCCACTTGGTTCGCACGGCGCGCCCGCGCGTCCTGACGGGCTACGGCTGCTTCGAGCCCCGCGCACGCTCGCGACGCTGCTGTTGCTCCAGCCGTCGCTGCTCCATCGCACGCCGCGCCCAGCGCCGCCACATCGTCGTGACAGAGACGGCGACGAGCACCGCGATCAGGAGATCGACAAGGCCGCGCGGCCATTCCGGAAGCTGTGAAGCCATGCGGCCCAGCAGCAAGCCCAGCGCGAGGATGAGCAGGGGCGAAACGATCCGCCGCGGACGCACCGTGGGCGCCTCGCTCACCGGTCGATCCGGCGGAACCGGCGTCGCGGGCGGTCATCGTCCACGGGTTTCGCGGGGGGACGGACCGGAGGGGGCGGAGGGGTGGATGCCGACGGCTGCGGCCGTGGAGCGGGCTGAGCACGCTGGGGCGGCGCGGAGTTGGGCAACTCGAGCCGGCCCTCGGTCATCGCCGCGAACATCGACAGCATGTCCTCGTCCGGATCCGCTCCGGCGCGCTGGAGGTCAATGCAGCCGTTGCAGATCATTTCGATGCCCATGGACTCGCCCATGATCGCATCGCCGCAGTCCCGGCCGGGGAGGTCGTCCCGTAGACGGAGGTGAAACGGAGTCCGGCACTGGATGCACTTCACGATCGGCGATGGATCGCTGGCGTCGCCGCAGATACCGCAGACCGTCGCATCGTCCATCGCTACTCCTCGCGCTCCAGGGCGCGCCGCACGAACTCGCGCTCGGCGGCCTTTGCGGTCAGGGTGCGCTCGAAGCGGGCGCGACGCAACTCGCGCAGGATGCGCCCCAGCGCCGGACCGCGCGGCGCCCCCAGCGCAACGATTTCCTCCGCACTCAACGCCGGCTTCGTCCGTCCCCACCGGTCGAGCGCTCGCCAGTCCGCGCCCCGATCGGGCACCAACCAGCGGGCCGCCAGGCGGGCGTCCGCACCGGCACGCTCCAGCGTGGCCAGCACCTCCGGCGCGGGCGCCGGCGGCGACGCGAGCAGGCGTGCCGTGTCACGCACCGCCTCGCGCGTCTCGCCCGAGGCGTCCAGCCGCGCCAGCACCGCGACCGCTTCCGGCAGCGGCGCGAGCACCAGCGCCGCGAGCCTCGCTGCGGGCATCGGCTCCGGGTGGCGTGCGAGCGCGCGGCTGCTGCGAGGGTCGAGCGCCCACGCTGGATGGATGGAGCGCAGGACGCCCCACCGGTTCAGCAGTCGCATCACACCGGCGCCGTGACCCCGACGCGCAGTCAGGTCAAGTTCACCGGACCACCGGTCACCGGAGACCGTGGAGGCCCACTGACCGCCCTGCACGATCAGGAAGGCGGTCTCCGCATCAGGGCGGAGCTGCCGCTCGGACGCGACCCGGGCGCCACGCCAAAGCCGGGTCGCGTCGTCTTCGAACGACCGGGCATGGAGCACACGCAATCGCCGGGCGGCGATATCCGCGAGGCCATCGAAAGGGTCGACCACGCGATTCCGCTGTGTCCCCGTGAGGCCGAGGGCGACCGCGTTGACGGTGAAGTCGCGCCGCGCAAGGTCTCGCTCGACGGATCGCGTCCACCGCACCTCCGGCAACGCTCCCGGACACCGGTACGTCTCGGCACGGAGCCGAGAGAGGTCGAGACGCGCCGTGCCCGCCGGGGTCGTGAGCGTGACACTCGCTGTCCCGAACACCGTCACCGAACTCGTCGTCGCGGCCGGCAGGCGCGAGGCGAGGTCGCGCAGAAAGCGCCCCGTGTCGCCGTCGATGGCGAGGTCGAGGTCGTTGATCGGCACGCCGAGTGCCAGGTCGCGCGGCGCGCCGCCAACCGCCCACAGGGTGATCCGACGATCCGTCGCGGTGGCCTCGGCGGCGGTCAGAAGGCTTCGGAGGTGGGAGGGGAGCGAGCGGCGCAGCGCCGCAGCGGAGATTCGTGCGGTAATCTGGGAGTTGACAGAAGTCGATGCCTTGCGGCTATCCCGTGTATACGCGTGAACAATTCTTGACACTGTTCAACGGTCTCCCTAGGATTCGCAGACCCGGCTGACTCTCCCCAGTGTCAGGCCGTTTGCTGGGCTTTCAAGGCGCACAGCGTCGACATCGTACGCGCGGCGGGGCGTGTCCGATGGGAAAGGCTCAGGCGTGGTGCTCGTGACCGCAGAACCCGCCTCGACCTCCCACGCTCCGGACTTCCTGACCTCGCTCGAGGCGCGGCTTGGCGTGACATTCCGTAACCGATCGCTGCTCCTCGCGGCACTCACACACCCGTCCTACGCGAACGAACACCCGTCCGATCCCATCCCGACCAACGAACGGCTCGAGTTCCTCGGTGACGCGACGCTGTCCCTCGTCGTCGCGGAGGCGCTCTACGAGCGGTTCCCGGGCGTACAGGAGGGGCGTCTGACCGAGTGGCGCTCCCATGTCGTGCAGGGCCCCACGCTCGCGCGCGTCGCGAACGAGCAGGTGAACCTCGGCCCCGCGCTGCGCCTCGGCCGCGGCGAAGAGCTGACCGGCGGGCGCGAGCGCGACGGGAACCTAGAACGGGCCTACGAGGCGATCATCGGGGCGCTGTACCTCGACCAGGGGCTTGAGGCGGCACGCAGCTTCGTCACACGCACCCTCAGCGGTGAATTCGACCGCCTTGCCGATGAGGCTGCGGTCTTGAATGCGAAGGGTCTGCTGCAGGAGCTGGCGCAGGACGGCCGCGGCCGTCCGGAGTACGTGGTGATCTCGCAGGAAGGGCCGGATCACAGCCGGCGGTTCGAGGTGGAGGTACGCGTGGGCGGTGAGGCGCTCGGCCGGGGCACCGGCAACAGTCGCCAGGAGGCGGAGAAACAGGCGGCCCTCCAGGCGCTGCCGCTGCTCCGCGCGCGCCTCGCACAGACCACCGAGAACAGAACGACGGACGACACAGGCGCCACCGGCGCTGGAATCGGGGCCTAGGTGTACCTCAGGCGACTGGAAGTCCACGGGTTCAAGGCGTTCGCCGAGCGCCAGCGGTTCGAGTTCGGCCCGGGCATGACCGTGATCGCCGGGCCGAACGGCTCCGGCAAGTCGAACGTGGCGGACGCGCTGCGCTGGGCGCTGGGCGAGACCTCCGCACGGCAGATCCGCGCGCGCAAGACGGAGGACATCATCTTCTCCGGTTCGGAGAAGCGTCGCCCCATGGGCATGGCGGAGGTCACGCTCACCCTCGACAACACGGACGGTTGGATGCCGATCGACTACTCCGAGGTCGCGGTCACCCGGCGTGCCCACCGGTCCGGCGAGAACGAATACGCGATCAACGGCACCTCGTGCCGGCTCGCGGACGTGCTCGACCTCTTCCGGCAGGCGCAGGTCGGCCAGAACTCCTACGCCCACATGTCGCAGGGTCTCGTCGACGAGGTCCTCGCGCTCCGTCCTCAAGAACGACGCGAACTGATAGAGGAGGCCGCTGACCTCCGCCGTCACCGCCACCAGCTGACGCTCTCGGAGCGGCGCCTCGTCGAGACGCGGGACAACCTGGGCCACGTGCGGATGTTGATCCGCGAGGTGGAACCGCGCATCAAGGCGCTGCAGCGCCAGTCGCGGCGCGCCGCCCGCTACCGCGAGCTCGCCCGCGAACTGGCAGACGCCCTCGAGGTCTACTTCGAAGCGGAACTCCGCGCGGCACGTGAAGCGCAGACCTCCACGCAGGCACGACACGACCAGCGGGCGCAGGCATTCAACGTCGCACGCGAGGCGATGGCCGCCGTCGAGACGCGGCTCCGCGAGGTCGAGACCGTGCTGCGTGAACGGCGTACGGCGCTGGAGACGGCGCAGGGGCGCGAGCGTGAACTCTCCGAGGAAGGACTGCGGCTGGAGCAGGCGGTCGCCCTCGCGGAGCAGCGGCTAGAACTGCTCGCCGAGCGGCGCGCAGAGCTCGAGGCCGCGGTCGCGGCGACCGACCTGCCCGCGGACGACGCGGACGCGATCGACGCGACCATCTCGGCGTTCGACGCACGGGTCACCGAGTCTCAGACGGCGCTCGCCCGCGCCCGCGAGGCGCTGGCCTCCGCGGACGAGGCGACCCGCGGTGTCCTCCGTGAACTCTCCGAGGCCGAAGCGCGGCGCGCCCGCCTGGAGGCGGAGGCGGAGGACGCTCAGCGCCGGATCGTGGAGGCACAGCGGCGCGCCAAGCAGCGCGCCCAGGACCGTGCCGCGGCCGGTGAACAGCGCACGACGCTCCTCGCGTCCGCCGCAGAGCAGGAGGCGGCGCTCGCCCGGCACCAGCAGGAGGCGCAGGCGCTGGACGATGCGCTGCGGCTCGCGCGGGACCGCCGCGAGGCCGCGGAACGCCGGATGGAGGAAGACCAGCGCGCGCAGCAGGCCGCGCAGGAAGCCCTCCTGGCGATGGAATCCCACCTCGCGCAACTGGAAGACCGCCTCCGCCTGATCGAGATGCTGCGCGACTCCGTCCCGGCGGGAAGCGCCGGCACTGAAGCGCTGATCGAGGCTGGCCGCACGAAGATGCTGAATCCGGAAGAAGGCCTCGCTGGCATCGTCGACGCCGTCTCGCGGCTGATCCGTGTGCCGGATGGGCTGGAGGCTGCGATTGAGTCCGCGCTCGCCGAGCACCTCGGCGCGGTCGTGGTGGAGTCGTACGACGATGCGATCGCCGCCGTGGCCTACCTGCGCGAGCAGGGCGCGGGCGTCGCGACCGTCCTGCCACTCCAGGGGATGGACCCGAAGTACCCGCTCAACCTGTTCAACGAACGCGGCGTCGTCGGCATCGCGTCGCGCCTGGTGCGATGCGACCAGAAGGTGCGACCGCTGATCGACACGCTGCTCGGGCGGGTGATCGTGGTGGAGGACCTGCGCGTCGCGGAGCAGATGATCACGCGCGGCCTCGGCGCGGTCGTCACGCGTGACGGCATCCTGCTGCGGCCGGGTGGCGGCGTCTACGGCGGCCGCGCGGGCGGCAGCGCGGAACGGTTCTCCCTGCAGCGTGAACTGGATGCGCTCCCCGCGCAGATCGCCGAGGCCCGTGCGGCCCTCGACCCCGCGACGGGACGCCTAGCCCACGCCGCCGAAGTCGTGGCGGACGCGAGGGATGGCGTCACTCAGACCCGTCGCGCCGTAGACGAGGCGACCGAACGGCGACGTCACCACGATGCAGCACGGGCCGCCATCGAGCGCCGCCAGACCGAGATCAGCGGCGAACTCCGCGCGGTCGAGTTGCGGCTGCAGCCGCTGCCGGACGAGGCAGAGGGCGGGCTCGCGGAGCGGCTGAACGCTGCCCGCGCGGCCATCGCGGAGGTCGCCGCACGGATCGCCGCCCTCCGGGACCGCTCCGAGGCGGTGGGCGCTGAACGAGACGCCGCGGCCGAACGGTCCACGATCGCCACGCAGTCGCTGGCAGGCGTGGAGGCGGAACGCCGCGCCCTCGCCGCGCAGCGGGACGAGCGGGTCGCCGCACGCCGGAACGCCCTCGAACTCCTCACGAAGCAGCGCGAGTCGCTGGACGCGATCCGACGCGAGCAGGAGGACCTGACACTCTCGCTCCGTGACCGCCGCGAGCGCCAGGCCAACAACCGCGCGCTCCGCACCGAGGCGCAGGCCGCCGTCGGCCCTGCGCACGCCGCCGTTGCGGAACTGGCCGAGGAGGAGCGCACCCTCGCCGCCGCCCGTGGCGACCAGCAGCGCACGCTCCTCGCCACTGAACGGGAGCTGATGGAGAGCGAGCACGCCCTGCGGCAGGCGGCCGAGCGGGTCACCAGACTCCTCGAGGAGATCGAGACGGAGGGGATGGTGGTGCAGCCGGACGGGACGGTCCGTCCGCTCAACCCGCTGCCCGCGCCCGTCGCCGCCGTCGCCGGCGACGAGGACGGCGTCGAGTCAGAACTTGAACTACCGGCACCGGTGCGCGGCGGCGCCGAACTGGTGCTCGAAGACGTGCGCACGAGGATCAACGACCTGCGCGCCGAGATCCGGTCGCTCGGGCCGGTGAACGTCGAGGCCGTTGAAGACCTCGCTTCCGAGGAAGAGCGGCACACCTTCCTCTCCACCCAGGTTGCCGATCTGGAGGCCGCGGAGGTCGAACTGCGCGAGGCGATCCGCGACCTGAAGAAACTGATCCGCGTCCGCTTCGTCGAGACCTTCGAGGTCGTCAATGAGCGGTTCGGCGAGTACTTCCGCCGCTTCTTCGGCGGCGGCCAGGCCGAGCTTCGTCTGATCGTCCCCGAGGAAGTCGAGGGCGAGGAGCAGGAGCGTGAGGCAGGCGTCGAGATCGTGGCGCAGCCGCCTGGCAAGCGGATCAGCAACCTCGCGGTGCTCTCGGGCGGTGAGCGCTCGATGACCTCGGTGGCGCTGCTGTTCGCGCTGCTCTCCGTCAACCCCGCACCGGTGGTCGTGCTGGACGAGGTAGACGCCGCGATGGACGAGGCGAACGTCGGGCGGTTCGTGGACACGCTCCTCGAACTGCGCGAGCGCACGCAGTTCGTCTTGATCTCGCACAACCGCCGAACGATCGAGGCCGCTGACGCGATCTACGGGATCTCGATGGGGGACGACTCCACGAGCCAGGTGCTCTCGCTCCGCCTCGCCGACCTCCCGAAAGCGGGGTAGCCCTCCGGACACATGGACGGACGGCGGAGGGCCGCTCAGGTACGATCCCTGCGCGGCCCTCACCACCTGTTGCGAGCGCGCCCCGGCCACACGGAGGTCAGATGCGGCTGTTCGGACAACGAGACAAGGATGGCGCACGCGAGGACGACCGCGAGGCGAAGCAGGCGACCGAGCAGGCGCTGGAACGCACCCGCTCGTCGATCTTCGGCAAGGTCGTCGGGTTGTTCGGCGGATCGGACGTCACCGAGGAACTCTACGAGTCGCTCGAAGAGGTGTTGATCGGCGCGGATGCCGGTGTGCAGACCGCGCTCGAGGTCATCGGCAAGGTGCGGGCCCGCAACCCCCGCCGCGCCGAGGAGGTGCGCGCCGCGCTGGCCGCGGAACTGACGGCGATCCTCGAGCGCGCCGATGCCCCACGTGGACGGCTGTGGGGCCTGCCGCCGGACGCACCGCTCCCGGAGCGGCCGTGGGTGGTACTCGTCGTCGGCGTGAACGGCAGCGGCAAGACGACCGCGATCGGCCGGCTCGCGTATGCCTACCAGCAGGAGGGACGCCGCGTGATCGCCGCAGCGGGCGACACCTTCCGCGCTGCAGCCATCGAGCAGATCCAGGCCTGGGGCGATCGGCTCGGCTTCGACGTCGTCGCGCAGGGGTCGGGCGCCGATCCGGCCGCCGTGGCGTTCGACACGATCGAGGCGGCCCGTGCGCGTGGCCACGACGTCGTGCTGATCGACACCGCGGGGCGGCTGCAGAACAAGCAGAACCTGATGGACGAGCTGTCGAAGGTACGCCGCGTAATCGAGCGCCACGTCGAGCGTGGCCCGGATGAGGTGCTGCTCGTCCTTGACGCCTCCACCGGACAGAACGGCCTCTCGCAGGCGCGGCACTTCGCGGAGTCCGCTCAGGTGACTAGTGTCATGCTCACAAAACTGGACGGTACCGCGAAGGGCGGCATCGTCTTCGCCATCGCGCGCGAGTTCGGGCTGCCGGTGCGCTTCGTCGGCGTCGGCCAGCATGAGGGCGACCTGGCCCCCTTCGACCCTCGCGCGTTCGTGGAGTCACTCCTCGCCGACCCCGCGGCGGCGGGGGCCTAGCAGGCCGCGCATGGCGGCGTTCCAGTCCGCCGCCGCCTGGTATCTCGCCTCGCTGGCGGTCATGTCCGCCGGCCTGATCCCGTCCGCCTACCTCTTCGACCGTCTGCCGCTGCGCGCCGTGCTGTCCGCGCGCGCCCTCGGCCTGCTGCTCACGACGTGGCTCGCCTGGACAGCCGCACGGTTCGGCCTCGCGCCATGGGGGACGCCGCTCGTCGGCCTCGCACTCGCCGTGTCGCTCACGCTCGGGGGTGTCCTCGTGTGGCGGCGGCCCGAGACGCTGCGCGCCATCCAGGCGCAGCGCGGCGCTCTGCTCGCGGGAGAGGCGGCATTCCTCGCGCTCTTCGCGCTCCTCGTGCTCCTGCGCGCGCAGACCCCCGCCTCGTCGGGCACCGAGAAACCAATGGACCTGATGCTGATTACGGCCGTGCATGAGGCGACGACGATGCCGCCGCCCGACCCGTGGCTCGCCGGCTATGCCGTCTCCTACTACCACCTCGGACACGCGGGTGCGGACGTGCTCGCGCGTCTCGCGCATCAGCAACCAGGCGTCGCGTTCAACCTCGTTGCCGCGTCCACGGGCGCCGCCGCCGCCGTCGCCGTCGCAGGCCTCGCGGTCGATGTGGCGCTCCTCGGGGGACTGCGACGGCGCGCCTCGCGCTGGGTGGCGGGTGGCTTGGCCATCGCATCGCTGCTGCTCGTCGCGCCCCTCGTCGGCCTCGCGAGCGTCGCCGGCGCGCACGGCATCGCGCGCGACGCGATCAGCGCGCTCGGCGTCGAGGGCGTCCCGCCACCAGCCGAGACAGTGGGGTTCGTGCCGGAGCAATTCTGGTGGTGGTGGTGGACGACGCGGATCCTGCCCGGGACCATCACCGAGTACCCCGCATTCACGTTCCTGCTCGGCGACGTCCACGCGCACCTGCTCGGGATGCCGCTCGCCGTCCTCGCGCTCGCGCTCGCCGCGCAGGTGTTCGAGGGGGGGCGGCCGCTCACCTGGCGTGGCTGGCTGCGCGACCCGGCGCGACTTCTGCTGACAGGGCTGATCTTCGCCGGCATCGCGATGACCAACGCGTGGGATGTGGTGACGCTGGGGC
Organism: Chloroflexota bacterium; assembly: GCA_016875635.1. Classification (GTDB taxonomy): domain Bacteria; phylum Chloroflexota; class Dehalococcoidia; order UBA2979; family UBA2979; genus SURF-43. The sequence continues at coordinate 10,325 of VGPD01000011.1, read as the reverse complement.
TCATCTGGGCGGCCGCCGCCCTGCTCGCCGCGGCGCGCGCGGGCTGGAGGCCGCCGGCATCACTGATCCTGGTGGCGCGCTGGGGCGCGATCCCCACGGGCGCCGCGATCGCCCTCGCGTGGCCGCTGCTGGGCCAGATCGACCCGCCCCCGACCGGCCTTGCCCTCGTCACCGGCGAACACTCCGACCCCGCGCGCTGGCTCGCCTTCTGGCTCGCCCCGGCGCTTCCGCTCGCGGCCGCGGTGTCCATCCTCCGTCCGCGACTGGACCGCGCCGCCGCCGCGATCGGCGGGGGCGTCGCCGTCGTCGCCGTCCTCGGGTGGGCGATCGGCGTCGCGGGGCGCGTGCCCGCCGAACTGGGCACACGCGGCAGTGGCTGGATGGTCATTGGCGGCATTGGATGCGTGATCGCGCTCCTCGCCGGCTGGGCGCGCGCGGCGGATCAGCAGCGCGACCGAGGGCTCTCGACCGCGCTCTTCCTCGCCGGGGCGGCGGCAACGCTCGTCCTCCTCACGGAGCTCGTGCGGGTGGACGACTCCTTCGGCTACCGGCTCAACACCGTCTTTAAGCTCTGGCTGCTCGCCTGGATCGCCCTCGCGATCGCCGCGGGTGCGCTCGCCGGGCTGGCGGTCGAACGTGCCCGGGCCTCCATGCTCCGGCCATGGCGCATTGGGCTGGCGACCGCGTGCGTCGTGGTGGCGATCGCGTCGACGGTGACGCCGGTGGCGATCGCGATCAGCCGGACGCAGGAGGGGCAGACGCCCGGGCTCGATGCCACGGCCTACCTCGATGCCGACCTCCCCGGGATCCGCCCCGCGGCCGCCCGGGCGCGCGCCACGCTCGACCCCCGGAAGGCCGTCGTGCTGCAGGCGATCGGAGATTCCTACAGCGAGGCGGGCCAGCTCTCGGCCGTGAGCGGCGTCCCGACGCTCCTCGGCTGGCCGGGGCATGAACGACAGTGGCGTGCCGACCCCCCGGTCGTCGAACGGCGCGACCAGACCGACCGGATCTATGCCGGCGAAGACGATCCGACGGTGGCTGCCCGTGCGGCCGGGGTGACCCATGTCTATGTGGGCATCCTCGAACGGGGCGAGTACGGTTTCGGGGTCGTCAGCCGCTTCGCCGGATGGCGCGTGGCATACGCCGACGAGCACGGGACGATCTTCGAGGTACCGGAGGGTTCGCGATGACGGACGAGGCCACCGCGGACACCTCAGAGATCCCCGTGCTCGACCGTGTGACGCGCTGGCGGCCTGACCGCATCGAGGGCACCGTCATCGCGATCGCCCTCGTCGCGTTGATCACGCGGATCGTCGGACTCGACGTGCGCGCGTTACACCACGACGAATCGCTGCACGCGACGTTCTCCTGGTACCTGGTGGAGGGACGAGGGTACGCGCACGACCCGCTGACGCACGGCCCGTTCCAGTTCCACATCATGGCGCTCTCGTTCCTCCTGTTCGGTGACTCGGACGCCACCGCGCGGATCCCTGCGGCGCTCTTCGGCACGGCCCTCGTCCTCACGCCGCTGCTGCTGCGGCGCACCTTCGGCCCCGTGGGGACGATCGCCGCAGCCACGTTACTCGCGGTCTCGCCGTCGCTCATGTACTACTCCCGCTTCGCGCGCGAGGACTCGTACGTCGCGCTGTTCCTCACCGTGGCCTCGATCGCCGTCTGGCGTTACATCCACGAGGGACGGCTGCGCTGGGCCGTCACGCTCTCCGCTGCCCTCGCGTTCGCCTTCTCAACAAAGGAGACGGCGTATATCTACGTGGCGATGCTGCTGCTCTACCTCAACGGCGCGACGGCGCACCGGCTGTTCTGGGACGCCCACGAGGGCCAGCCGGTCACGCGGGCGCAGTGGCTCCGGGGCCTGTTCACGATCCCCTTCGCCTGGCTGGTCGTGGCGTTCTGGGATCCACTGGCCCGCGTCCGCGCACGCTTCGGATGGGAGCGACTCCCACGTGAGGGTGGACTGCTGATCCTCGTCGGCACGATCACGCTGCCGCTGCTGGCCGCGCTCGTGAGCGTCCCGGCGGAGCGGCTGAACGGCGGGCCGCTCACCGGCGACCTCGAGTGGCGGGTCCGCGTGGTGACGGTCGGGGTATCGATGATCGCCGCGGCGTGGGTGGGGACCGGATGGCGACCCGGCTGGTGGGCGATCGCGGTCGGGGTGTTCCTCGTCATCACCGTCCCGCTGTTCACCACCTTCGGGACGAACCCGCGAGGGATCTGGGGGCTGCCCTGGAACTCGCTCGACTACTGGCTCGAGCAGCACTCGGTCCAACGCGGCGAGCAGCCACCCTTCTACTACCTGATGATGCTGCCCGCATACGAAATGATGGTGTTGATCCCCGCCGCCGTCGCAGCCGCATGGCTCATCGCGCGGCGGCGCGACGCGTTCGCGATCTTCGTCGGATGGTGGTTCCTCGGTTCGCTCGTGGCCTTCTCGTACGCGGGCGAGAAGATGCCGTGGCTCACTGTCCACCTGGCGATCCCGCTCGCGATCCTCGCCGCGTATGGCCTCGGCCGCGCGGTCCCCGCGGCGGCGAAGGCGGCGCGGACGAGGCACGGGCATCCGCTCGCGTGGGCGGGCACCGGGCTCGCCGCCGCCGCGATGCTCCTGCTGGCCGCGTACACCGTGGACGCGGACATCGGACTGAACCACCGCCACCCTGACACTGCCGTCGAGCCGTTGATCTACGTGCAGACCACGCCGCAGTTGCCGCCCCTCGCCACCAAGATCCGCGCGCGGATGGCGGACAGGCGAGCGACCGTGGTCTACGTCGACAACACCGATTCACTGACGTGGCCATGGGCGTGGTACCTGCGCGACCTCAACGTCCGGTATGCCGACGGCGACTTCTTCCGCCAGGCTGACCTCGAACCGGGCGCGATCTACGTCCTGGCGCGCGGCACGCTCCATGACCTCGCGCCGTCGAGGAAGCAAGCGGAGCCGCCGGTCTACTACCTGCACCGCTGGTGGTTCGTCGAGGACGGTTACCGCGCGACGACGTGGGCGAGCCTCGGCGCCGGCCTCCGCGACGGCTCACTCCCGCGCCGCTGGCTGGAGTTCGCACGCCACCGCACGTCGCCAGACACCCTCGGCGCGCTGGAGGGCGAGGTGCTCTTCCCGCTGACGAACACCGCCCCCTGACCGCTGAAGGCCGCCTGCAGCGTGACGAGTGCCGCGCGATGCCGGACACTGGTGACGCGCCCGCGGCGGGCGGAGGAGCGCCATGCGCCACGCTCGCACCTGGATCGGCCTCGGCGTCAGCGCGCTCTGCATCGCCCTGCTCCTCATCCGCGTCGACCGGCACGAACTCCTCGACGCGTTGCGCGAGGTGCGGCCCGGCTGGTTGATCCCGGCGCTGATCCTGCTCGCCGCCGCGCTCTGGGTGCGCGCCGCACGCTGGGCGGTGATCCTGCGGCCGGTGCGCGCGGTCCGCACGACGGACGCCGCCTCGCTCCTGGTGATCGGCTACGCCGCGAACAACGTCCTGCCGGCTCGCGCCGGCGAGGTGGTGCGCAGCGTCCTCTTCCAGCGTCGCCACGGCGGCTCCGCGCTGACCGCGCTCGCGACGATTGTGGTCGAGCGCGTGTTCGACGGCGCGGTGCTCGCCGTCTTCCTCGCGGCGGTGATCGCGGACGGCACGACGAGCGGGCCGCTGCGCGCCCTCGCGCTCGTCGCGGGGGCGGGGTTCACGGGGCTGCTCGTCGGGCTTGCGGCGCTCTCGGCGTGGCCGCGCGGCGTCTGGCGACTGATCGACCGCGTCCTTCGGATCGCACCGGGCCGCCTGCACGCGCGGCTCGACGCGCTCGCGGCGAAGTTCCTCGACGGCCTCGTGCTGGTGCGCGGCCTCCGGACGTGGACGCTCGTCCTCGCGCTGACGGCGACCTCATGGGCACTGGAGGCGGCGTGCTACTGGGCGGTGGGTGAGGCGTTCGGGATGGGGCTCAGCGCGTGGGCGTACCTCGGCATCTGCGCCGCCGCGAACCTCGCGATCGCCGCACCGAGCACATCGGGCGGCATCGGCCCCTACGAGTTCTTCGCGCGCGAGGTCGCGGTCGCACTCGGCGTCGCGGGCGCGCTGGCGACGGCGTACGCGCTCGTGCTGCACGCCGTGGTGCTGGTCCCGGTGGCGCTGGCCGGGGTCGTGCTGCTGTGGCGCGAGCAACTCGGGCTGCGCACGCTGGCGACGACCGAACTGCCGCCGGAACCCGCGGGGAGCGCATCGTGAAGATCGTGATCATCGGCGCGGGCGTCGCGGGCCTGGCGGCGGCTTATGACCTCGCGGGGCGCGGACACGAGGTCGATGTCGTGGAGGCGGGCCCGGTGCTCGGCGGCCAGGTGCGCACCTTCGAGGTCGGCGGGGGGCGGCTGGAGTCGTTCTACCACCACCTCTTCCTCTCGGACACCGAGATCGGGACGCTCCTCGGAGAGCTGGGCCTCGGCGACGACCTCCAGTGGATCGACTCGAACGTCGGGCTGCACGCGGACGGGAAGTCCTACCCGTTCGTCGGGCCGGTGGACCTGCTGAAGTTCGACCGCGTCTCGCTGCTCACGCGCGTGCGGCTCGGCCTCGCCGCGCTCTTGCTGCGCCGGCAGGCGGACTGGACGAAGTACGAGGGCCAGCGCGCGGCGACGTGGATCCGGCGCGCCGTCGGCAGACAGGGCTACGACAAGGTGTGGGGGCCGCTGCTGCGCGCGAAGTTCGGTGAGCATGCAGAAGACGTCTCCCTCGTCTGGTTCTGGGGGAAGATCTACCTGCGCTTCGCCAGCCGTCAGGGCGGGCTCTTCGCGAAGGAGCAGCTCGGCTACCTGCGCGGATCGTTCGGCCGGATGGTCGACGCGCTGGCCACACAGATCGAGGCGCGCGGCGGACGTCTGCACCTCAACGCACCCGTGGAGCGCGTGGTCGTGGCAGACGGCCGCGTCGCCGGCGTGCGCCTCGGCGGCGCGCGCAGCGGCGAGGTGATCGCCGCGGGCGCCGTGATCGCGACGGTGCCCAGCGGCTTGTTCGCGCAGATCGCGCCCGAGGTCGGCGAGGCGTCGCCGGAGTACGCGCGGATGCTCGGCGCGGTGCGATACCAGTGGGCGACGGTGCTGGTGCTCGCCCTCGACCGGCCGCTCTCGCCGATCTACTGGCTCACGATGACGGAGCACGACTGCCCGTTCGTCGTCGCCGTGGAGCAGACGAACCTAGTGCCGCCCTCGACCTACGGCGGGCTGCACCCGGTCTACTTCTCGAACTACGTCGACCCCGGCGACCCGATCATCGAAGAGGACGCCGCCGCGGTCCTCGACCGGTACGAGGCGCACATCCGTCGGATCAACCCGGCGTTCGACCGCTCGTGGATCAAGGGCCAGTGGCTCTTCAAGGACCGCGCCGGGCAGCCGATCGTCCACTCCCGCTACCACGAGAACATCCCGCCGCACCGCACCCCTGTGGCCGGCCTCTACCTGGCGAACACGACGCAGATCTACCCGGAGGACCGGGGACAGAACTACTCGATCCGCCTCGGACGCCGCGTGGCGCAGTTGCTCGAGGCTGACCGTGGCGGCGAGGGGTAGCTTCCACTCAGATTCGGCCGGTTTGAGGCCGCCCCCGGCCCGCCATATAGTGCGCGGGGACACCTCGCCAGAGCGTCCCGGGGCTAGGAGTGCTGCATGCCGCTGGAGACCGAGGCACGCGCCCAGATTCGCGCGCTCGTCGCCGAATTCCGCCCCGAACACGGCGACCTGCTCGCCGCCATGCACAGCGTCCAGCACCATCTCGGCTACCTCTCCAGCGAGGCGATGGAGGTCATCGCCGAACAGCTGGGCCTCTTCCCCGCGGAGGTGTACGGCGCGGCCTCGTTCTACGAGGAGTTCCGCTTCACCCCGCCCGCGCAGACGAACATCCGCTGGTGCTCCGGCCCCGCCTGCCGGCTGAAGAACGGCGGCGGCATCCGCGATGCCATCCTCGCCACGCTCGGCCTGCACGACATCCCGGGCGACACCGAGGACGGGCGTGCCGGCGTGATCCTCGGCCAGTGCAACGGCGCGTGCGAGCTCGCGCCGATGGTCTGGCTGGAACAGCCGAGCACGCACCGCATCGAGTTCGTCGGCAACCTGAACGCCGCGCGTGCCGTGCGCATGGCGCGCGCGCTGCGCGACGGCGCGACCATCGAGGCGAGCATCGAGGAGACCAAGCGTGCCTGATGCCATCGAACGGTACGAAGCCCTCCGCACGACCGCCGACGCGGAGTACGCCGCCTGGCGGAACCCGCTCCGCCCGCGCATCGACGTCGCGATCGATCAATCGTCGATCTCGAACGGCGCGCTGAAGACCCGCGCCGCCCTCGAACGCGTCGCCGCCGAGCGCAACGCCGCCGTCGACTTCGGCCGTGTGCACGGCTATGGCATGCAGTGGGTGCATCCCAGCGTGCAGGTCACCTTCCCTGACGGCGCGACCGTCCTCTACGGCCCGGTGCGCGAGGCGGACGCCGCCGCGATCGTCGACGAGGCGACCGGGCGCTGGGGCGCGGCTGCCACGCTGCGCCTCGGCACGATCACCGGCAAGCGGGAGGGGGTGCCGTCGATCCGGCAGCACCCGTTCTTCGCGCTTGAGCCGGAGCGCCGGCTGCTGCGCAACCTCGGCCTGACGGACCCCGAGTCGCTCAACCACTACCTGGCGCGCGACGGCTACCGCGCCTCCGCCCGCATCTTCGGCCGGCATGTCTCCGAGGAGGTCGTGCGCAACACGCTGAACGACGCCGGCCTGACCGGCCGCGGCGGCGCGAACTTCCCCGCGGGCACGAAGTGGGGCTTCCTCTTCGGCGCGCCAGGCGAGGAGCACTACCTGGTCTGCAACGCGGACGAGGGCGACCCCGGCGCGTGGGTGAACCGCGTGGTGATGGAAGGCGACCCGCACCTCCTGCTCGAGGGCATGCTGATCGGCGCCTACGGCACCAAGTCGAAGGCCGGCTTCATCTACCTGCGCGACGAGTACCCGCTCGCGATCGCGCGGATGGAAGCCGCGATCCGCGACGCGGAGGCGGCGGGGATCCTCGGCGACGACATCTTCGGCACGGGGATGCCGTTCCACCTGCGCGTGATCCGCGGCGCGGGCGCCTACGTCTGCGGCGACGAGACAGGGCTGCTCGCCTCGATCTCGGACGAGCGCGGGATGCCGCGCGTGAAGCCGCCGTTCCCGGCGGCGCGCGGCGCGCTGAACAAACCGTCCAACGTGAACAACGTGGAGACCTTCGCCAACGTCCCGCTGATCGCGGCGCACGGCTCCGAGTGGTACCGCGAGATGGGCACGAAGGCGCAGAGCGGCACGAAGATCTTCTCCTTCTCCGGCGACATCGTGCGCACCGGCTTCATGGAGGTCCCGTTCGGCGCCTCGCTCGCGAAGATCCTCGAGGCGTGCGGCGGCATCGAGGGCGGACGGGCGCTGCACGCGATCCAGCCGGGCGGCCCGCTGGGCTCGCTCGTCCCGGCGAGCGCGCTGCCGAAGCTGACGCTTGAGCCGGCCTCGTTCACGCCGTACGACGCGATGCTCGGGGGCGGCGGGATCGTCTTTGCCTCCGACCGCAACAGCGTGCTGGTGCTGGCGGAGATGTTCGCGCAGTTCGTGGAAGAGGAGTCGTGCGGCCGCTGCACGACCTGCCACGGCGGCAACCAGCGCAAGACGGAGATCATCCGCCGCGTGATGGACGGGAACGGCCGCCGCGACGACGAGCCGAACCTGATGATGATCGACCGCACGATCCAGTTCTCGAACTGCGCCCACGGCCAGTTGAGCCCGAAGTCGATGCGCAACGTCCTCCAGCACTTCCACGCCGAGTACGAGGCCGCGATGCGCGGCGAGGACGCCACGCTCTCACTGAAGGGGGCGACCCGCTTCCGCGTCGCCCAGCCGCGCGACGCCCGCGTCGAAGAGGCGGTGGCGATCTGCCCGGTGGGCGCCTTCCACGGGAGCCCGGGCGCCCGCAGCATCGACGAAGCGGAGTGCATCCACTGCCAGGCCTGCACGGACGTCGCCCCCGGCGCAGTGGTGCGCGAGGCGAAGCCGGCCGCGCCGCGCATGGTGCCGATCGGCTAGTTGAAGATGGCGCGCCGCCTGCCCTCGCCGCGTGTTTGGGTGCTCTTCGCGCTGCTCGCGGTCATCGCCTACGTGGCCTGCGGCTCCGGCGCCGTCTCCTGCCAGATCGCGCGCCCTGCCGGGATCGCCGCCACCGTCCTCGCGGCCGTGATCTCGCTCTTCGACGCGCCACGCCCCTCGTCCGACCCCGTCGAGGGCTAGCGGGTCAGACCTCGGCGACGCGCTCCGGGTAGATGAAGCCGGCGAAGCGGTACTGGCCGCGCTGCGCCGCCTCCTCCCAAGTGAGCGAGGTGTAGCCGACGATCCCCCACATCGAGGTGCGGAAGCGGGACGTGCCGGGGCAGAGGTAGCCCCAGTTCATCTCAGAGACGGTGAACCCGTCGACGTCGATCGACTCGACATAAGCAACGTGCCCGTTTCCCCAGCCGGGGCCCCACCAGTCGAGCCCATCGCCCCAGACGACCACGGCGCCGGGCCGGGCCGCGCGCAGGTCGTCGGTAACGACCCAGCCCCGGGCGGCGGCGTTGCGGAGCCACGAGCGGGCGTGGCCGCTCCAATTCACACCGGGCTCCGGGGCGACGGTGTCGAAGCGCCGCGCGGCGTGGGTGGTGCACTGGCCGCCGGAGCCCTCGCGCGTGCTGGCGAAGCCCTTGTGCGGCCTCGAATCCCGCCCCCACGACATGTCGCAGTCGCCGCCGAGCGCCGCCTCACCGACCGCGGGGGAGCGCCCCGTGAGCGCCGCCGCCGAGGCCGTCACGCCGAGCGCGGCCGCGCGCGCGAAGAACCCCCGCCGAGAGAACCGCGTCGCCATGCTTGTGCCTTCCGCCTTCCGGAAGCGTAGCGGGCGCCTCGCTGACGGGGGAGCGCCGCTCCCGCTGGCGGTGGCGCGGAGGGGGCGCGTAGACTCGGGGACGCCGATACACCCACCCCGCGCCTCCCCGCGCACAGGCGGCATGCCGCATGGCCACCCCGGCCCTCCAGCAGTGGCTGGACCTGAAGGCACAGCACCCTGACGCGGTGCTGTTCTTCCGCATGGGCGATTTCTACGAGACGTTCGAGGAGGACGCGGAGACCGCCGCGCGCGTCCTCGGCATCGCCCTCACGTCCCGCCCGATGGGGAAGGACGAGGGGCGGATGCCGCTCGCCGGAATCCCGTACCACCAGCTGGACCGCTACCTGGACACCCTGGTCGCCGCCGGGCACCGCGTGGCGGTCGCCGACCAGGTGAGCCTGCCGCCCTCGAAGGGGGGTGCACCGGGGCTCGTGGAACGGCGCGTGGTGCGGGTGGTCACGCCCGGCACCGTGGACGCGGGCGACCTGCTCTCCGAGCGCGGCCACAACTGGCTGGTGGCCCTCGCGGCCGCACCGGGCGAGGCGCGCTGGGGGCTCGCGGCGTGCGACGTCACCACGGGGGAGCTCGAACTCCAGCTGGTGGGGGGCGACGCGCTGGCGGGTGAGTGGGCCCGCCTCGCGCCCCGCGAACTGCTCATTTCCGAATCTGGAGAGGCCCCGCCGGCACTGCCTGCCGATGCCCGACTGACGCGACGTGCATCGCGTCAGTTTGGGATCGATGGGGCTCACGGACGGCTCTGCACACGCCTCGGCGTCGCAAGCCTCGACGGCTTCGGGCTGGAGGGGCTGGATGCCGCCGTGGGGGCCGCCGGGGCGCTCGTTGCCTACCTGGAGGATTCGTGGCCGCAGGCGCTCGCCAATCTCCGCCCGCCGCGCGCCGTGCGCGCCGCCGACGTGGTGACGCTGGACGCCCAGACGCGCCGCAACCTCGAACTCTTTGCGACCGCTCGGGGCGAGGGCGCCTCGCTGGTGGAGGCGCTCGACCGCACGCTGACGCCGATGGGGGCGCGGCTCTTCCGTCAGCGCCTCGGGCGGCCGCTCCGCCGCGTGGCGGAGGCGGAGGCGCGGCTGGACGAGGTGGAGGCGTTCATCCCGACGCTCCCGCGCGAGGCGCTGCGGCGGGCGTTGCGCGGGATGCCGGACCTCGAACGGCTGCTCGGCCGCGTCCGCGCCGGGACGGCACACGCGAAGCACGTGGTGCAGGTGCGACAGGCGCTGGAGCGGCTCCCGGCCGCGCGCGCCGCGGCGCTCCAGGCTGGGCCGGCCGGCGAGACGATGGCCACGGGGCTGGCCGGGGCGGAGGAGGTCGCGGCCGCCATCGCGGCGGCGCTGGACGACGACCCGCCCGCCGAGGTGGGCGACGCGCCGACGGTGCGCGCG
>VGPD01000010.1 GCA_016875635.1 Chloroflexota bacterium | reverse complement strand
TGAAGGACCTGCAGAAGATCTCGCTGCCGGTTCTCGGCAAGTCGATCTACTACTGGTCGCTGTCCCAGATGGCGGTGTACAAGCAGGTGCAGGGCTTCGTCCCGCACGTCTCTGGCGGTGGTGGCTACAACAACATGAAGTACCAGGACATCTGGCTGAACGCCTAGGACGTCACTGGCGACGTTCCTCGCATGATTCAGGGAAGGCGGTGCCGCGCGGCACCGCCTTCTGCTTGTCTGCCCAGGATGACATCCCGACCTGAAGCCATGCCGGCGCTCTCGACCCCGGGCCTCGTATAGTCAGTCCTGAATTCGTGCTGGCCGCCCAAATCAGCGCCCGCGTAGCACATACCGAGGTCCCCGATGAGTACCGCTGAGGCTGAGCGTACGGAGCGAGAGGACGGGGCAAGCGCCCCAGCACCCCGACGCAGGCTACGTACGTTCGACGCGCTCTCGATCGGTAACTTCCGGCTCCTGATCACCAGCAACCTGCTCCAGTTCGCCGAGATGCAGATGATGGGGCTCGTCCAGGGTGTCCTCGTGTTCCGCCTGACCGGATCGTTCGCGGCCCTCGGCCTGACCGCCCTCGCCGGGGCGGTGCCCGGGTTGCTGCTGTATCCGGTCGGCGGGGTCGCCGCCGATCGGTTGGCCAAGAAGACCGTACTGCTCTCGGGCCAGACCGCCGTCGGCGTCACCTGCGTCGGCCTCGCACTGCTGGCGGCGCTCGGCTGGCTCGCGTACTGGCACCTGCTCGTGGCGGCGGCGCTCCAGGGCGGGCTCCATGCGATCACGACACCATCGCGGCACACGATCATCCCGGACATCGTCGGCCGCGAGCGGATGATGAACGCGATCGGGCTGAACACCTCCGGCACGAATTTCATGCAGCTGGTAGGGCCGGGGATCGGCGGCGCACTCATCGCCACCGTCAGCGCAGCCTGGGCATTCGGCGTGATGGCGGTGCTGTCCTTCCTCGCCGCCGCGCTCTCGGCCCGACTGCCGCGCCGCCCGCAGTTCTCGTTTGCCGAGGAAAGCGCTCGGGCGGGGCTCACCGCGCAGCGTCCGCGGGGCAGTTTCTCTGACCTCGCGCAGGGCGCGCGCCATATGGCGCGCAACGAGCACCTGCGGACGCTGATCACGGTGAACTTCGTGATCGTCCTGCTCTCGATGCCGTACATGATGATGCTGCCCGGTTACGTGGACGAGGTCCTGAACAGAGGGGCGGCGGAACTGGGCATCCTCGCGGGCATCTCTGGCTTCGGCGCGATGCTCGGCTCACTCGTGATCGCATCGCTCCCGCCTCGCCAACGGGGACCGATGCTAGTGGGTGTCGCCTCGATCATGGCGATCACGCTGATCGCGTTCTCGATGAACACCAACTACATCCTGATGATGCCGATCATGCTGGTCCTGGGCGTCTCCTCAGCGATGCGGCTCTCGCTGGGGCAGGTCCTGATCCAGACGTACTCGGAAGACGAGTACCGGGGACGGGTGGTCTCCGCCTGGATGATGCAGTACAGCGTGGTGTCGCTGGGGACGTTCGGAGTCGGCTTCCTCTCCGAGTGGTTCGGGCCGCAGCGCGCCATCGGCGGGATGGCGATCGCCCTCCTCGCCTTCACGCTGGCCGTCGGGCTGTTGACACGGGGGATCCGGCGGCTCCAGTAGGGGCCGCCTGACGACCGCCGCGACATGCGCTCTAGTCCGCCTCGCTCGCCCCGCGCGTGGATGCAGCCTTCACGATGACGCCTTCCTCGATGAGCCACTCAACGAAGTCGGCCGGTAGACCACTCGGACCGAACGGATCGCCCTCGAACCACTCGTCTTCTTCCCAGGAGAAGATCCTTGAGCCTTTGGGCAACCCATACGGGTTCGCCACGACGTATCTGAACATGACAGCGTCATCGTCCTGTGCGTCAGGCGAGGGCATCGAATCCTCCTCATGAGTGCGGCAGCGGTATCAGCGGGCTCCATCAAGCCGTGAAACACGCCCGTACCAGGCACGATACCGAATACGACCAACCACTGAGACAACCACAACCCGTTATGGGAGAAGAGAGCAGATTCCATGCGCAACCTCAACTGAGTCGGACGTGGGACGTTCGTTTGCCCGCGCAGGCCTTTCGGACGCCATCGAGGCCTGTGCTAACCTCGCCTCTGCGAGGAGGTACACATGATTGATCTGACGGTGAAGGGGATCGACGGCTCGGATGTGCCGCTGTCGGAGTTCGATGGCCAGGTCCGACTGATCGTGAACGTGGCAAGCAAGTGTGGAAACACGCCGCAGTACGAGGCCCTTGAGTCCCTGTACGAGCAGTACAAGGACAAGGGCTTCACCATCCTCGGGTTCCCGGCGAACGACTTCGGCGGCCAGGAGCCCGGGACGGACGAGGAGATCGCGGAGTTCTGCTCCCTGACCTACGGCGTGCAGTTCCCGATGTTCTCGAAGATCAGCGTGACAGGCGACGACAAGCACCCGCTGTATGAATACCTGACGTCGCAGCCAGAACCAGTCGGCGGCGAGGTGGGATGGAACTTCCAGAAGTACCTGGTGGACCGCGCAGGTAACGTCGTGCGACGGTTCGGGCCGCGGAAACCGCCGCTGGACCCGGACGTCACCTCCGCCATCGAGTCGCTGCTGTAGGACTCCGCCTCGGACGCGGCCGACAACAGTGGACTGACAGAGAGAAGCCCCGGGGAATCCCCGGGGCTTCTCTCTGTCGCGTTTGCAGCCGATGGCTACGGAGTGACCAGCGTGTTTCCGGTCGCGGCCAAAGCCGCGTCATACGTCTTCTGGCCGTAGGCGTCGAAGTACGGACCAAACATGTACTGCGACAAGGCGTAGTACTTGAAGCTGTTCACCGAGGTCAGCGTGCCATTGCCTGTGGTGCGGTCGAAGTTGGCGAGCCAGGGCCCCCCTGAGGAGCCTCCGGTCATGTCACACGCCAGGCCGTAGTCCGTCGAGCCGCCAAATGTGTCAGCGACGGTTGTCCCGCTGCAATAGATCAACGTCTGGCCTGTGTATTTCTTCGCTACCGGGTACCCGAACGCGAATACCTCGCGCGGATGGCTCAGCAAGAACGAGATCTCCTGCGCACCGACGGTGGCATCGAGTTGGTTCGACTGGCCGGTCTTCCCGCCAGGGCCGACGACTGCAAAGGCGTAGTCCTCGTTGAAGTCGCCATTCTGCCAGGCAGATGTCGTCACGAGGGACTGCGCCGTCCAGCATCCGAAGCTGGCGGCGTCACAGTTGAAGGTGCGTGCCGTCCCATAGTCAGGGACGAACATCCAGTTCGTGGCAAACACGTCCACCACGTCGTCGTAGACGCAGTGGCCGGCGGTCAGAACGAGCGACGTGGCGCCGGCCGTATTCCCGTCTGACACCACCGATCCGGAACAGACTTAGTCAACGCCGCTCAAGGTGAAGAGGACGCGCCCCGTGGTGAGTTTCACCAGCCCGCCGCCCGTCCAGGCGGCGCCCTTTACGGCAGTCGTCGAGCCTCCACCACCACCGCCACCACCGGGCTTTGCCTGCGGGGCGAGGGGACGATCAAAGTCGCGCGGTCGAGCCCCGGCCACGCGATCCGGCGTCCAGTAGCGGACGACGCGCTCATGCTCGGAGCGTCCGGGGTCGGCAGGTGGGGCGGCTTGCACGTCGGTTCGCAGCAGGACCACAGAGGAGAGCATCAGGACGGGCAACAACATGATCACGATCATGCGACGCATCGAGAGTCCCTTCGTTGAAGCACCCGCCAGGCCAACGCGATAATACCCCCATCAGGGGCTAGATGTTCCTCGATCCCGCTCAATCCGGATCGACGGATACGACTGGTAAGAGGACGTGCGACGGACGGAGGGCGTCTGCGTAAACGGTATTGTGGGCGATCCGACTGTGCGTCGCCTTCCCTTCGGGTTCTCCGGTGTTGTAATTCAGGTCGAAGTGCGGGTAGTTGCTGCTGGAGATGTCCAGACGGATCCGGTGGCCACGGGCGAACAGGTTCCCCGTGGGAAACGCGCTCACTCGTACGCGGTAGGCCTCACCGTGGGTCATCAATGACGGCCGCTCCCACGAATCGCGGTACCGAACGCGCGCGATCCCGTCCGTGACGTTCATCGCGAATCCCTGTGGGTAGTCCTCGCTGGGCGGGTAGACGTCGATCAGTTTGATGGTGAAGTCCGTGTCCAGGCAGTCCGAAGCGATCCAGAGGTCGGCTTCGACCGGGCCCGTGACCTCGACGTCGTCGGTCAGAGGCTCGGTCTGGAACACGAGGACATCCGGACGGTCAGCCAGCGCGCGACCGGGCACCTCGGAACCGAAGAACCGCGCGTCCTCACGCTGGTCGAATGCACCGCCCACCATGATCGGCTCGCCGGACGTCACAGTCCCTCCGATCGTCGGAACCGGATGCGCCGGGTCGTAGTCGTATTCGAATGAAGGGGAGCCAGCGGGAGGGGGCGACGTCTGGAGGGCGCCGCCGGCGTGGAGGTAGTAGGGCGTGAACCGAGTGCCCGGGAGCGGCCAATCGCCGGCGGCGCGCCAGTGGCCACCGTGCTGCATCCGCCCGGCCTCATCCTTCCGGCCGTCGCCACCCCCCATCAGGAAGTAGCGGACGGTCGGTTCATCGCGCACGCCGTTGTCGATGCCGCGAAGCCACTGGTCAAACCAGCGGACCCGCAGTTCCCAGAAGTCCTGCGCCAGCTGCCCGTCAAGCGCCGCCTCCACGCCGAAGTCCACGTCGCCGGAATACCGCGTCGACCGATTGCCGTGCGTCCACGGCCCGAGGATCAAACGGACAGGGCCGCGCTTGAGCCTCGACAGGGCGCGGTAGTTGTCCGTGACGGTACGGGGGTACGGGTCGTACCAGGACGACATGTGAACCTGAGGACAGTCCGGAAACTGGTCGTAGTGACCTTCCGCGTAGATGCCCGGCTGTTTCCAGTACTCGTCTAGGTTGCCGTGCTCCCACTGCTCGAACAGGTAGTCCTCGTACTCAGGGACGAGCGACACGGGGGAGTCACCGCGTGTCCATGGCTGCTCCCGGAGGCGTGAGAACCACTGGAAGAGGTCAACCCCACGCAATCTCGCAAGGAGGTCCAGATCACGGCGGACCTCGGGTGAGAAGAGCGCGTTCGAATATGCCCACGTCGCCTGCTTGAGTTCGTACGCGCCCCCCTGTCGGACGCCACCCTGATACGCACTCGCGAACCCACCGGAATCGAGGAACATCGCCGCGACACCCGGCGCCCCGAGGCTGGCGAGGGCCGCCTGCATGTGAGCCGAGTACGACAGCCCCATCGTGCCGATCTTGCCATTGCACCACGGCTGCTGGACCAGCCACGCGCAGGTGTCGTACCCGTCGGGTGCGTCGTCCAGGTACTTGCGGAACACGCCTTCGGAGCCGAACCGGCCGCGACAGTCCTGGTAGACGACCACATAGCCGCGGCGCACGAAGATCTCGGCGACCGCTGCGCGAGTGAGCGGCTCCGGATGGTGCAGCGATCGCTCGGCACGGCTCACGACCGCGCGCCCGTACGGCGTGCGCTCCAGGATCACCGGGAACGCGCCATCCACCGGACGGCCACCGCGTGCGGGGCGATAGATGTCAGAAGCGAGATGGACGCCGTCCCGCATCGTGACCATCACGGCGCTCTCGAGGATGACCTCGTACGGAGTGTCGTCAGGCATCGCCACGTACCTCCTGGGGTTAGCCAACGCCGCGCGCGAGCACGTCCGGCGGATAGGTCGTGCCGACCTCACCCTGCGCGATCAGCGCCTCGTATTCCACCCGTGAGTAGCCAAGAAGGTCGATGTAGATCGCTTCGGAATGCTCACCGACACGCGGCGGGGGCGTCCGGATCCAGTTCGGCGTGTTCGTCCACTTCGTCATGATGCCGGGGTATCGGTGCGTGCCGACCCCCTCAATCGTCAGTTCCTCGAAGAAGCCGCGCGCAGCCAGCTGTGGCGAGCGCGTGCAGTCGAGGTCGTCGTGGACGGGTGCCGTGCAGACGCCAGCAGCCTGGAGCGTGTGGAAGAGCGCTTCCTTGTCGAAGCGCTGCGTCACACTGCTCACCGCGGCGTCCAGCGCCTTGCGATACGTCCAGCGCGCATCGGCGGAGGCGAACCGCACGTCCCCCAGCAACGCCTCGGCATCCGTCGCGCGACAGAACGCCGCGAACTCATCATCGGTCGCGATGTCGAGGGCGACCCACTGGTCCTCGCCCGCCGCGGGATAGATGCCGTGCGGCGCGTGAGAGCGATGTGTGTTGCCCTCCTGCACCGAGTCACGCCCGTTCATCGTGTAATCGAGGATGTACTCGCCCAGCGCGGGGAGGAACGCCTCCGCGAGCGGCATCTCGATCTGCTGGCCAAACCCTGTGCGCTCACGCGAGCGAAGCGCCGAGGCGACGGCAAATGCGCCCATTACGCCAGCGAGCGCGTCCGCCGTGTAGGTGTCGCCCATTTCATCCGGCGTGCCGTCGTCGTAGGTACGGATCAGGTGGTGGCCGATCATCCCTTCGACGTGCGTGCCGAAGCCCCGGTAGTTTTTGTACGGGCCATCGAGGCCATACGCCGGCATCCTCAGCATGATCAGCCGCGGGTTGACCTCGCGCAGCACGTCGTAGGTGATCCCGGATCGCTCGATGGTCAGTGGCACGTTGTTCTCGACGAGCACGTCAACGTGACGGATCAGCCGCAGAAACGCCTCACGGCCGGCGGAGGTGCGGACATTGCAGGCCATCGACCGCTTGTTGCGGGCGTGCGAGTTGAAGGACGGGTTCCGGTTCCACGGGTCGGCGCCCGCCTGAAAGTCCGGATAGGCCGCCAGCGTATAACCGGTCGCCGCCAGCGCGCGTGACGCCGCCTCGTCCATGATCCGCTCGGGGTAGCGGGAGTACGGCTGGATCGCGTTGACGGGCTCGACGCGGATCACGTCCGCCCCCCACTCCGCGAGCAGTTGCGTGACGTGCGGTCCCGCCCAGACCACCGTGATCTCAGCGACACGGACGCCCTCCAGCGGCAGCCGATGCGAGGCGTCGCGCTGTGGACGGGTCGCGTCGCTCATGGTCGGCCTCCGCTCAACACTAGATCACGCCTCGTCCGCGCAGCCGAGCGAGCGCCGCGCCGTCGTAGCCGAGGCGGTCGAAGTAGACCTCGTCGTTATGTTCGCCGAGCAGCGGCGCGCGGCGCGCCGGCGGTCGGGGCGTCTCGGAGAGCAACAACTGCCGTCCGGCATACTCTGCCTCACCGGCGACGGGATGGTCGATCGCCTCGAACGCGCCGCGGCCGCGGTAGTGCTCGTCGCTCAGGAGGTCAGCCACCGAAAGGATCGCGCCGCCGAGGATCCCGCGGGCCTGCGCCTGGGCGACGGCCTCCTTCTTCGGCGTCTCGAAGAGCCACGCGATGTACGAGCCCTCCACCTGCTCCGCGTATGCGGGCGAGTAGCCCACGACGAGTTTGCCGAAGTCCGGGTGTTCCTTCAGATCCGGGCGACCGATTAGGTCGAGCAGGGCGCCGAAGTGGCGGCTGCCGCCCCCGAGGATGTTCACGTGCCCGTCGATGGCCGGGCGCACGCCGACCGCGGCGCGACTCGCGGGCCGCTGCCGGTGGCTCGACATGCCGGCGTAGCCCGCTGCGGTGAGGCCAATGGCCCGGCGGTCGCGGAACCCGGCCTGTGCCTCGTAGACGGCCTGGTCGATCCAGTCGCCCGAGCCTCCCTGTTCGACGCGCAACCGCGCGAGGACGATCGCGAAGGCCACGGCGACCCCGCAGTGGTAGTGCGCGATCGAGCCACCGAGTTTCGCCGGCTCGCGCGTCGGGGTTCCGTTGCTGTGCAGCGGGCCGCCGACCGCCTGGAGCGTGATCTCGGAACCCCGGTAGTCGCGCCACGGCCCGGTCTGCCCGAACGGCGTGATCGAAGCCAGCACGAGGTCCGGCCGCTCGCGCGACAACACGTCGTACCCGATGCCACATGCCGCCAGCTGGCCCGGACGAAAGTTCTCGATGACGACGTCTGCCTCGGCGGCCAACCGGAGGAAGATCGCGCGGCCTTCCTCGGTCTCGAGGCTCAGCGTGATGCTGCGCTTGTTCCGGTTCAGGTTCAGGAAGAGCGCGGACGTCTCGGGGTGCGGGATATCGCCCTTGAACGGCCCGGCCGCGCGTGACTCGTCACCGCCAGGAGGCTCCACCTTGAGGACATCGGCCCCGTACTCGGCCAGCAACTTGCCCGCGTGCGGGCCAGCAACACCCTGCGCGAGTTCCAGGACCCGGATCCCTTCGAGCAGTTCCGCCAACGGTATCCCTCCAGCGCGCGGCTACCAGTCACCGCGGGGCGGGACAATATCATGGGGCAGGCGGCCTGCGTGTCGCTGCCGCAACCAGACACCACTGCCCAGCACAACGAAGCGCCCGTTATCGTTCCTGCGACCGTCAACGTCCGATCACCGCTATCGGGCACCACTCCGGGACTCGGCGTGGGCTGCAGCGGGGACGCCGTACATGCAGCAAGAGGCCGCTGATGGCATCGACCCGGCACGAGGAAACGGCAGATCGGGAGCGCCCCCGACGCTCACATCCAGTCGGCCTGCTCGCCGGGCCGTTGCTGTTCCTTGCAGTGCTGGCCACGCCTCTTCCGGCTCTGGGATGGGAGGCGCACGCGCTCGTCGCCATATACACGTGGACCGTCGTCTACTGGATCACCGAAGCCATCCCGATCCCGGTCACGGCGATGCTCTCGTCGCTGCTCGCCGTGACGCTGGGGGTGGCCTCCGCCCGGACGGTCTTCAGCTCGTACGGCGACCCGGTGATCTTCCTGTTCATCGGGAGCTTCATGCTCGCGGAAGCGATGCGGTCCAGCGGGCTCGACCGCCGCTTCGCGTTCGCGGTACTCGGTCTGGGCTGGGCGACCCGGAGTCCGGCGCGGCTCCTGCTCGCCATCGGTGTCGTCACGGCGACGATCTCCCTCGCGGTGAGCAACACCGCGACCACGGCCATCATGCTGCCGGTTGGCCGCGGGATGCTCACGAGCCTCGGACCAGCCGGCGACACGGGCCGCAGCCGCTACCCCGTCGGCTTCATGCTGATGCTGACCTCGGCATCATCGGTCGCCGTCGGATTGCCGGTGGCATCGCCACCGAACCTGATCGCGATCGGCATGCTGGACGAGCTCGCCAGCGTGCATATCACGTTCTTCCAGTGGGCACTGGTCACGATGCCGCTCACCGGCGCGATGCTGGCCCTGTGCTGGCTCCTCCTGCGCTCGCGCTACCCGGCGCCGCGCGGATCGATGGAGGACGTCCGCACCTTCGTGCAGGAGGAACGCGCGGCGTTCGGGCCATGGACACCCGCTCAACGCAACGTTGCCGCCGTCTTCGCGCTGATCGTAACGCTGTGGATGCTCCCGGGTGCCGCCGCATCGGTTGCGGGGAGTGAGTCGAGTGTCGCCCGGTGGCTCGACAGCCACCTGCCGGAATCGGCCGTGGCACTGCTGGCGCCGGTGCTGCTCTGCGCGCTGCCGACCGACCTCCGCCGGGGCGAGTTCACGCTGACCTGGAAGCGCGCCGCGCAGATCGACTGGGGCACCATCCTGCTGTTCGGGGGCGGACTGGCGCTGGGGAGCCTGACGTTCGAGACGGGGCTGGCGAGCGTGATCAGCACGCTGTCGTTCTCGAACGGGATGAGGTCGCACTGGACCGTGACGTGGGTCCCGTCACCGCGAATCACCTCGCGGATGATGCGTGCCGAGCCTTGCTCCCGGGCGACCTCGACTCCGCTGGTCGTGGTCGGGGCCGGGCCCGCGAGGAAGTCCCTGAACGGTCGCCCGAGGATCTGCTCGCGCGGGTATCCGAAGAAGGTGCAGCCAGCGTCGTTCGTATAGATCCAGCGGCCACCGGCATCGGCGATGCCGATGGGGTTGCTGGCTCCCGACAGGGCACGACGGAGCCGCTCGTCGCTCTGGCTCCTGGCGGCATCGGCCTCCCGATAGCGGCGCAGGACCGGGTGGATCCAGCTCAGCACGAGCGCGACGGTCACCGAACTCACGGCCAGTGAGACCTGGATGCCGAGGGCGAGCTGGATGTCCTCGGCCCCGAGGGTGCGGATCCCGAGCACCACGCGATGGACCATCCCGAGCGTCAGGAGGATCGCGACGAGAGCCCACACCCACCGCTCTGACCGCGGCGCACCCTGTGTCAGCCGCGCGGCATGCCACGCGCCAACGCCCAGACCGACAGCCGTGACGAGAATGAGCACTGCGGTGATCACGTTATGACATTACCGCATCGGAGAGTGCGGGTCGCGAACCCGCGCGCCTGGACGCCTCCCTTGGGCGCTCTGGATAGCGACTGTTACGAGGACTTGCAGGCATCGGCACAGGCTTGCGCTCGGCGCTCGCACGTTGCTCCGACGCACTGGTTTGCAGCCCGACCCCAGACACGCTGGGGATTACCGGCCAGGCCACCTGCCCCATGACCTGACGTTCCCTATGAGAACCGGGCCAAACTGTCAGGTACATGCCATCCGACCGTAGGCCGGAGGCTACTCCCTTGTCCCCTCGGGCGGCTCCGCATGGACAGCCCAGGTCGGGTCGGCCGTGTCACCCGTGACGGTGTCGGTCGACGGCCGGGGCTCTACCTTGTCGACCTTGTCGCGCATGCCGTCTCTGGCCGTCGCGGCTGGCGGCTTCGCAGCCCGTTCTACCACATTGCTGACATCACATTTGACAGACTTTGCTTGCTAGCGCGCGCTTGCGGGGGCGCTACACCGGTCGTAACGCCTCGTTCACGGTGCGGGGGCTATCCGCGGCCGACGAAGGGCATGTTCGCTGCCATCACCGTCATGAACAGCACGTTCGTGTCCGGCGGCAGGCTGGCCATGTAGAGCACGGCGCGGCCCACGTCCTCCACGTTCATGCTCGGTTCCGCGCGCACGGAACCATCCGGCTGGATGATCCCAGCGCGCATTGGCTCGGTCATGGGCGTGGCGGCGTTGCCGATGTCGATCTGGCCGCAGGTGATCCCCATCCGCCGGCCGTCCAGCGCCAGCGATCTGGTGAGGCCGGTGATCGCGCTCTTCGTCGCGGCGTACGCCGCTCCGTTGGGCCGAGGTGCGTACGCGGCGATCGATCCGTTGTTGATGATGCGCCCCCCGCAGGGCGTCTGTGACTGCATCAGCCGGATCGCCGCCTGCGCGCACAGGAACGCGCCGTTCAGGTTCACGTCCACCACGCGCTTCCAGTCCTCGAACGAGAGGTCCTCGAAATGCACGGGTGGCGCGCCGACGCCCGCGTTGTTGAACAGGAGGTCAATGCGGCCATACGCCGCGCGGACCGCCTCGAACAGCGCTGCGACCGAGGCCGGGTCGGCCACGTCCGTGGGGACGATCAGGTGCTCCGCCGCGCCGAGCATGGTCGCCGTCTCGCGCAGCGGTGCCTCGCGCCGGCCCGCGAGCACCGCAGTATAGCCCGCCTCTGCGAGCGCGAGCGCGACCGCGCGGCCGATGCCTGTGCCTGCGCCGGTCACCAGCGCCACCCGTCGAACTGCCTCGGCCATCGCGTTGCTCCTCGTCCTGTCGTGTGCACGCATCTTCGCACTCGCCGCGCGGTTGGACGAGGCAGGCGGTCGCCCGGCAGCGGCGGGGGCTTCACCGGACGCGCCGCATGAGGCACCGTGGGGAGGCATCAGGCGACGCGCGCAATGGGGGACAGCATGATCGGGCCGCTGCATCACGTGGGGATCTCGACGCCGGACATCGAGCGCGCGATCGCGTTCTACACCTCGCACTTCGGGTTCGAGGTGATTGACCGCAGCAACTGGGGCCCGGGCACCACCATCCGAGACCGGCAGTTGCAGGCGAAGGACAGCATCGCGGAGCACGCGATGATGCTGCGCGAGGGGATGCGCCTGGAACTGCGCGAGTATCGCCACCCGGTCGGCCGCCCGAAGGCGGTCGAGACGCCCGCCGTGGATCACGGCATCAACCACTTCTGCTTCACCGTGGACAGCGTGCAGGTGGAGCACGAGCGGCTGTCCTCGGAGGGCGTCCGCTTCGACTGTGAGCCGCTGGAGGTGCGCGAAGGCGTCTGGCTGACCTACGCCCGCGACCCGGACGGCAACATCATCGAGCTGCTGTCCGGGCTGTGAGGCGGCGTCGCAGGCAGGCCGGGCGGACGGAGGGCTGATGGGGCTCGCAGAGACTCGAACCCTGAACCGATGGGGTGGCGGTGGCGGGTAGCGACATCTGAACCTCCCCTGTTGGGCTCAGTTAGCGTCTCTCGCACCGCTGTGCTCGTCTGGCAGGGGAGATCGGCGAGTCGCCGACACCGGACTCCCTTGATTATACAAGGGAGTGATGACTTTGGAGCGGGGGACGGGATTCGAACCCGCGACATCCTGCTTGGAAGGCAGGCGCTCTACCGCTGAGCTACCCCCGCGAGAAGACTTCCAGTATCGCCGACGCCGGGATCCGCTGCCAGCGGCAGCGGCTGGCCCCCCGAATCCTGCAGTTCGGCCCGCCGATCGAGGACGAACGTCCTCCCCGCTGACCTCCCGGTCACATATTCTTCCTGCATGCGCGGAACGGTCGTCTACCGCCCCTCTTCCACCCTCGCCTACCTGGCGCTGGCGGCGATCGTCCTCCAGATCGCGCTGAGCCTCACCGCGCCCGGGTTTGCGGCGTGGTCGCCCGCCCACACCCACATCACGCTGGACGGCCGCGACCACGCGCACGTCCATCCGTGGGACGCCACGCCGGGCACGGAGAACCGCATCCCCGCGGATGAAGGCGACAACCACTCGCAGTCGGAGGCGGCACCCTCACGAGACCTCGGCGTCGCGGGCGCCGCGATTGCCATCCTTGCCGTGGTGCTGCTGGTCGCGATGGCGGGCCTGGTCGTCCTCGCCCGTCTCATCATCGAACCGGTCCTCCGGGAAATCGCGTCTACTCCCGCCACTCCGCCGCCGAGAGACTAGCCGTCCCCCTTCGTCCAGCATCGGATGAGTCAAGGAGTGACGGATGTCTCTTCGTCTTCGAGTCGCCGCGCTGATCGCGGTCGCCATGATGGTTGTTGCCCCCTCGGCCGCGCTCGCCCACGAGCGTCGCGATGTCTCGGGATACCAATTCGTTGTCGGTTGGATCGTTGAGCCGGCCCTGGAAGGGCAGAAGAACGGCGTCGACCTTCGGATCACGCAGGCGGACAAGCCAGTCGAGGGCGTCGAGAAGACGCTGCAGGTGGAGATCACGCACAAGGCTAGCGGCACCAAGAAGACGTTCGCTCTGCGGACGATCTTCCGTGACCCGGGCCACTACACCGCCGACGTCATCCCGACGGCACCGGGACAGTACGAGATGCGGTTCTTCGGCAAGGTCGGCAGCGCGGAGGTGAACCAGACCTTCATCTCTGGCCCGGGTCGCTACGGCGACATTGAGCCGACGACCGAGATCGCATTCCCGGTGGCCGCACCTCAGATCCGGGAGGTCGCGAGCTCCTCGGCTGAGGCGATGGAGATGGCCCACGACGCCCACGCCGCGGCGGACGCGGCACGGACGATCGGGATCGCCGGCAGCGTCCTCGGGGTGCTCGGCCTCGCGGCAGGCGGCGGCGCCTTTATGGCGACGCGGCGGAAGTCCTAGGGAGGTCAACGGAGGGAGGGGCTTCGCCCCCTCCCTCCTCCTTCACCATGAACACCACTCACCCGCCCCGGCGCAGCCTGTCCGCCATCCGCGCGGTCGCCCTCGTCGTACTCGCGCTCGGCCTGCTGCTGGCGTCCCCGCGCGACCGCGTCCTCGCGCACGCTACGCTGATCGCGTCTGACCCCACCGACGACGCCGTCCTGCCCCTCCCTCCGACGCGCGTCACACTCACATTCGCCGAGCCAGTCGACGTACGCCTCTCGTCGACCGAGGTCACGACCACCAACGGGCAACGGATGGACCGTGACGACCTGATGAGCCATGACGGCGGGCGACGCGTGATGGTCTCGCTGAAGCCGCTGGAACGAGGCACCTACATCGTCGACTGGAAGAACGTCTCGACGATCGACGGACACCCCTTGAGCGGCCGCTTCGCATTCCATGTCGGTGAGCGCAGTTCGGGCGCCCTCATCTCGAAGGGGGCGCCGACGTTCCCCTCCCCGCTGGAGCCGCCGGCGCGGTTCATGCTGGATGCCGGCTTGCTCGTGCTCGTCGGGACCTTGAGCGTCACCGCGTTCGTCGTGCGCCCCACGCGCGGCGAGGATCCGGCCTCGTCAACGGCGCTGCCCCGGATGGTGCTGGCTGCCGCGGGCCTGGCGCTGGTCGGAGCCGCGCTACAGCTGACGGCGCAGGTCGCGGCGACGGAAGCGTCGCCGGTCGATCTGCTGTCCGGCCGCTGGGGGACGGGATACTTGGTCCGCGCAGTCGCCCTGATGGCCACGCTGCTGCTCGCCTTCGTGCATCGACCCCGCCTCGCGCTGGCGACGGCGCTGGTCGCCCTGCTCTCCATCGCCGCCACCAGTCATGGCGCGGCGCTCCGCGGGCTGGCGACGCCGGCGATCATCGCTGACGCTTTGCATCTTGCTGCGGTTGCCATCTGGGTCGGCGGACTCCCCGCCGTCCTGCTCGTCCTCTGGATGCACCGCGGCGAGCGTAGCGAACTGACCGCGACGTTCCGGCGGTTCTCGACCATCGCGCTGATCGCGGCGGGGATCGCTGGAGTCACGGGCACCTACCTCGCGTGGTTGCACGTCCTGAATTTCTCCGCCTTCAACAGCACGTACGGTCGCGCCGTCCTCGCCAAGGTTGCGTTCTTTGCCGGGCTCGTAGTGCTGGGAGCCATGAACCGTCGCTGGTCGTTGCCGTCCCTCCAACGAGGCGCGCACCACCGACTCCGCCTCACGCTGTGGATCGAGGTCGCGCTCGGGATCGGGCTCGTCGCCGCCGTGGCCGTGATGACATCAACCCTCCCGGCGCGCGAGGCACTCCGCCCGGCCCTTCCGGGCGGTGTCACGACGACGGCCGACGGCACGCGCATCGAGGTCCGCGCGGGCCCAGGCCTCCCCGGCGCCAACGAGGTCACGATCCACGTCCGCAACTCGCGCGGAGGCGCGGTCGAAGGCGCCGCGGTGGCCTTCCATGTCACTCCGCTGGGGCAACAGTCCGACGCGCCCGGCACGCCCATTACTGCCCCGACCACCGGATCCGGCACATATCAGGCGCCATTCGTCTTCGGGGCGCGCGGCGTCTGGAACGTCACGGTCTCGGTCGCGCCGCGCGCCGGGTTCGATGCCAGCGGGTCCGTACGGATGGAGATCGGCGCTGCACCGCCCCCGCGCCCCGCACCGTCGATCGCCTGGGGATGGAAGGGGTTTGGCTGGGTCCTCGTCATCGGTGGGGCGTTCGCCGCTGCGGTGTCGGACCGTGAGTGGGCGTGGCGGGGACGGTCGCGATCGCCGTGGTACGGCGCAGGTGCGGCGGCGCTCGGCCTGGTCGTCTTGATCCTTGTCGCCCCACGGTTCGCCGAGCCAACCAGCCTCCCGGCGGCCTCGCCTGACACGCTCGCCCTCGGCCAGCAGGTCTATGAGGCAAACTGCCAGCGCTGCCACGGAGCGGAGCTCGCCCCGACAGAGGCCGGCGCGGACCTGCGGTTGCACGCCCTGATGCATGCGGACAGCTACTTCCTCGATCTGGTCCGCAACGGCCGTCCCGGCACGACGATGCCCGCCTTCCGGGACTCGCTCTCCGAGAAGCAGATCGGCGCGGTGCTCACCTACATCCAGGAAGAAGTCAGGCGCCTCGAGACAGCGAAGTCCGCCTCGCCACTCCCCACCTCCGGGCGGTAGGGTGGGACGACCAGGGCCGGCCGAGGCGAGGTTCGCGTGACAACTCCGACGCTCGCCCCCGTGCTGATGGTGCAGGGCACATCCTCCTCGGTGGGGAAGAGCCTGCTGGTCACCGGTCTGTGCCGGCTGTTCGCCGACACCGGCGTCCGGGTCGCGCCGTTCAAGGCGCAGAACATGTCGAACAACGCTGCCGTGACCGACACGGGCGGCGAGATCGGCCGAGCGCAGTGGGTACAGGCGCGGGCCGCGCGCGTCCGCCCGCGTGTCGAGATGAACCCGGTACTGCTGAAGCCGGAGAGCAACCACCGCTCGCAGGTGATCCTGCTCGGCCACCCGCTCGCCACCCTCGACTATCGCGACTACCGAAACCGTCGCGAGGAGACCTGGCCCGCGATCACCGCCGCGCTGGACACGCTGCGCGCCGAACACGACCTCGTCATCATCGAGGGCGCCGGGAGCCCCGCAGAGACGAACCTCCGCGACCGCGACGTCGTGAACATGGCGATCGCCCTCTACGCCAGTGCGCCTGTGCTCCTCGCGGGCGACATCGACCGCGGCGGCGTCTTCGCCCACCTCTACGGCACCTGGGCGCTCGTCGCCCCCGAGGAGCGCGCGCTGATCCGCGGCTTCATCCTCAACAAGTTCCGTGGCGACGCCACATTGCTGACCCCCGCCATCGACGACCTCCAGCGGCTCACCGGCATCCCCACGGCCGGCATCGTCCCGTGGTTCCCCCGGCACGAGATCCCGGAGGAAGACGCGGTGTCCCTGGAGACGCGGCCATCGGACCGTACCGAGGCGTGGCGCGGCGTCGATGTGGCCGTGCTGCGCTTCCCCCGCATCGCGAATTTCGATGACCTCGACCCGCTTGCGGCGGAGCCGGACGTGCGGGTGCGCTGGGTGGAGTCGGCTGCGGAGTGGGGCAACCCTGACCTCGTGATCCTTCCGGGGACGAAGTCGACCATCGCCGACCTCGACTGGTTGCGGGCGCAGGGACTCGAGGGCCACCTCAGGGCGTCCGTCAACGCCGGTGCGGGCGTGCTGGGCCTCTGTGGCGGCTACCAGATGCTCGGCAGGTCGCTCGCCGATCCGGCTCGCGTCGAGGGCGACCGCGAGTACGCGGACGGCCTCGGGCTCCTGCCGGTGACGACGGTCTTCGCTCCGGGAAAGCGCACCGCGCAGAGCCGTGCGGCCGTCGTCGGGGATCGAGGGCTGCTCGAGGGCGCACGGGGGATCGCGGTCACTGGATACGAAATCCACGCTGGCCAGACTTCAAAGGCGACGCCGGCCGTGACGCTGCCGGACGGCGCGCCGGTCGGGGCGACCGACGAGGGCGGCTGGGTCTTCGGCTGCTATCTCCACGGCCTGCTGCACAATACCGACCTCCGTCGGAGGCTCCTGACGAATCTCGCCGACCGGCGGAAGCGGCAGTACTCCCCGGCCCCACCCCGCGACGACGAGGCCGCCTTCGACCGGCTGGCGGTGGCACTTCGGGCCTCCCTCGACCTCCGCCTGCTCACCGAGTTGACCGGGGTCGCCCTCTAAGCGCTCTGGCCACGCCGCTGGCTGGGAACTTCTGGCAGATGCGCTACGTTCTCCCTGATAGGGCCCAATTGGGCCGTGCAGGAGGGTCATGTGGGGCTCTTCAGTTCACTCATCACCCGAGGCGCGATCGCCGCGATCCTCGGCACCACACTCGGCCTGGCGATCGTCGCCGGTGCGTCCGCACAGAGCCCCGCAGAGGCCCCCAGCGCGCAGCAGTTGCGCAACGCGACCTACCCCACCACGTACCGCGCGTCGAAGTCGATCACGCTGGTCGATGGCAAATTCGACTCCGTCGCGGAGCACGTGAACATGACCTACGTCGACGCGACGTACGGCACGGTGAACGGCACGCCGGTCGCCGTCGTCCATACGGCCACCAATACCGGCGGTTCGGGCGTCTTCTCTGAGATCTACATCGTGGACGCGAGCCTGAAACCGTTCGGACCGGGGCTCCTTGGTGACCGGGTGAGGAACGTGAAGGTCCAAATCGTCGACAACAAGACCCAAGTCGACATGATTACGCAGGGTCCGGGCGAGCCGTTCTGCTGCGGCACAACGCCGACGCGTCAGACCTGGGAACTGCAGAACGGCGCGCTGATCCGCACCTCGCAGGTCTTCGCCCAAATCCAGCCCCCAGGGCCCGTTCGGCCCGCGGCCACCGGCCACGGTGTCGATGCGTCCGCGACTGGCCTCAACCCCGCGGTGACAGTGGCGCTCCTCTCGCTGACGGCCGCACTGGTGCTCGCCGCGCGAAGCATGTCGCCAACGTGGAAGCCGCTGACGGCGAGTCGCGGTACGCTACGCGACGCCGGAGAGAGGTAGCCGCGGCACCTCATCGCACCGGCTCGCATTGGAGGAGCCCGTGTACCGTTCAGCCCTGGTCGCCACCGACGGTTCTGAGACCGCCGACTCCATCCTCGCCCACGTCGCCAACGTCGTAGAGCCGGGCGGCACGGTCTATGTCCTCGCCGTCGTGGACGACCTCGGACGGCTGCTCTCTCGCGTCGCGCCGGCGGGCAGCATCGAGTTCGGCGGCAGCGCCAGCGTCTCGATCGCGGAGGATGCCATCCAGGCGGAGAAGGTCGCCGCCCGCGAGCACATCGCGGATGCAGAACGTATCCTGAAGGCCGCTGGAATGACCCACGTCGAGGGGGCCATCGTCTCCGGCGCGCCCGGCGACGCCATCGTTTCTACGGCGAAGGCCCGCAAGGTCGCAATCGTGCTGATGGCCACGCACGGGCGCCAGGGCATCAAGCGCGCCTTCATGGGCTCGGTCGCCGAAGAGGTCTTGCGCAACCTCGAAGGTATCCCTGTCTTGGTCCTCAACCCCGTCGGCAACTAGCGGCGGCCCCCGGCGGCGCACGGTACGATCGATGCATGCCACAGCAGTACGCCGCCTCCGACAGCACGACCGGGCTGCAGGTGCAGGTCACCGGTGAGTTCCCCGACGATCCGGACGACCGCGTCCGGATCGCCCGCACCACCAACCTCTTCACACGGCTGATGGCGACCGTGCTCTCCACCACCAACGACACGGAGCGCCGCGAAAGATTTCGCGCCATCGAGACTCAACTCGAAGTGGCCGATGCACTGATCCGCGGCGACCTGGCCGAGGTGCAGCGCCTCATCCGCGAGACGCTTCACGCCATGGGGATCAGCGACGAGCAGTTGCGCGAGGTCGAGCAGCAACTGCGCGAGCAACTTCGCACCATCGGCGGCGAAGGCCTCGCCGGCATGTTGGGCCTCGACGAAACGCCACCCGATCCCGACGCAGCCGAAGACCCGGACCGGCCGCGACTCGATTAGCGCGCCACCTCGATGGCCTCCGCCCGCAGGCGATAGCCCACGCCCGTCACGGAACGCACCGCATCGCCCGCACCGGTCGCGGCGAGTTTGCGGCGCAACGTGTGCAGGTGCGTGCGGATCGCGGCCCGGGCATGCACGTCTCCGACCGGCGTCCCCCAGAGCGCGCGGGCGATCTCCTCGGCGGGCACGACCTCGTGAGAACGCTCGAGGAGGGCCGCCAGCAGCGTGGCCTCGGACGGCGTCAGGATCGCCTCACCCGCCGGACCACGCAGCCGACGCTCCCTCGGGTCGAGGACGAGCCGGCCAGCGACGAGCCGCGCAGGCTCTTCGGTGACGAGGAGGCGCACAGCCTGCACCACGTCCACCGTCCTCGCCGTCAACGCGTCGAGGGCGCGCGCCGGGCCCAGGGCCTCGGGCAGCGCGGCGTGCAGCCAAGGCGACGAGGGAGTCAGTAACAACAACGCTGGCAACGGCGCCTCGGCGGCCCTGCGACATCGCTCAGTCGTCGCGCAGGCCTCGCCGATGTCGCCGGGATCGACCAGCACCAGCATCGAGGGGCGCAGGGCACGCACCCGCACGGGCGCATCGACTGACCCGGCCGTGCCGGCTACGGTCACGGCGGGGTAGGCGGTCAGCCTTCGGCGCCACCACGCTAGAAGGCCCGGGGCTCGACCGACGAGCAGCAGGTGGACGGTGCCGGGCACGGTACGGCTCCTGTTTGCGCGCCGTCGGGAGGGGCGTACGATAGCATGATTAGAACAAGTGTTCCCTGACAATTCCTCCCCGCTGAGTCACCCGTATGAGGTGTGCATGCCGCTCGACCGCATCGTTGTGACCGGGGCCCGGGAACACAACCTCAAGAACATCACCGTTGAGATCCCGCGTGACCGGCTGGTCGTGATCACCGGGGTATCTGGCTCCGGCAAATCCTCGCTCGCCTTCGACACGATCTACGCCGAGGGGCAACGGCGATACGTGGAGTCGCTCTCCGCCTACGCACGCCAGTTCCTCGGCCTGATGGAGAAGCCCGACGTCGATTACATCGAGGGCCTCTCGCCCGCGATCTCGATCGACCAGAAGGGAGTCTCGAAGAACCCGCGGTCGACTGTCGCCACCGTCACCGAGGTGTACGACTACCTGCGCCTGCTCTTCGCACGGGTCGGCGTGCCGCACTGCATCCACTGCGGCCAGGTGATCCGCCGCCAGACCGTGCAGCAGATCGTCGACGCCATCCTCGCGAGCGACGCGGGACGGCGCGCGATGATCCTCGCACCGGTGATCCGTCACAAGCGCGGCGAGCACACCCAGGTCTTCGAGATGGCGCGCAAGGCCGGCTACGTCCGCGTCCGCCTCGACACGAAGGTGATCAATCTCGACGACCCGATCAAGCTGAACAAGAACCAGTGGCACGACATCGACATCGTCGTCGACCGCATCGTCGTCCCCGCGCGGGGTGACGAGGACGAGGTCGCCACCCGCCAGCGGGTCTCCGACAGCGTCGAGCAGGCGCTCCGCCTCGGAGAGGGCACGGTCGTCCTCGCCTTGCTGGACGCCTCGGGCGAGGTCGCCGAGGAGCAGACGTACAGCGAGCGGTTCGCCTGCCCGAACACGGCGCACGAGCCGTATTCGGTGCCGGAGATCGAGCCGCGCAACTTCTCCTTCAACACCCCGCACGGCGCCTGCCCCGCCTGCACCGGCCTCGGCTTCCAGATGCGGCTCGACGAGGACCTCGTCGTCCCGAACAGGAAGCTGAGCATCGACGAGGGCGCGATCGTCCCGCTCAAGTCCTCGGCGGCGACGATGGGCTGGTACCACCGCCGGATGAAAACGCTTGCGGACGCGATGGGCTTCAGCCTGTCCGCGCCGATCAGCACGCTCACCCGGCCGCAGTGGGATGCGCTGATGCGAGGCACCGACAGCACCATCGACCAGGTCGAGTTCAAGTCGAGCGCGACCGGCCGCACCCGCACCTACGCCGTGACGTGGGAAGGGGTGATGACCAACCTCGAACGCCGCTACAAGGAGACCGAGTCGGAGTGGGTGCGTTCCGACATCGAGCGGTACATGGTCGCCACCCCTTGCGAAACCTGCCACGGCGCGCGCCTCAAGCGCGAGGTGATCGCGGTCACCGTGCAGGACCGATCGATCGTCGACGCCTCCCGCATGTCGGTCGGAGACGCCCTCGAATGGACCGAGGCGCTGCGCGTCGAGGGCGGGCCGCTCTCCCCGCGCGACTTCGCCATCGGGCGGCAGATCCTGCAGGAGATCGCCGGCCGGCTCACCTTCCTGCGCGACGTCGGCCTCGAATACCTCACGCTCGACCGGGCGGCGGGGACCCTCTCCGGCGGCGAGGGCCAGCGCATCCGCCTCGCGACGCAGATCGGCTCGGCGCTGATGGGCGTCCTCTACGTCTGCGACGAGCCGAGCATCGGCCTCCACCCGATCGACAACGAGCGACTGATCGGCACGCTCACCCGGCTGCGCGACCTCGGTAACACCGTCCTCGTCGTCGAGCACGACGAGGCGATGATGCGCGCCGCCGACCACCTGATCGACATCGGGCCGGGCGCGGGGGAACTCGGCGGGCAGGTGATCGCCACCGGCACGCCGGAGCAGGTGATGGCGGACAGGGCTTCGATCACCGGCCAATACCTCAGCGGCAAGCGGAAGATCGCGATCCCCGCCGTGCGGCGCGAGGGCACCGGGAACACGCTCGTGGTGCACGGCGCGCGCGCCAACAACCTGAAGGACGTGACCGTCGAGTTCCCGCTCGGGATGTTCATCGCCGTCACCGGCGTCTCCGGCTCCGGGAAGTCGTCGCTCGTCAACCAGATCCTCTCGCGCCAGCTCGCACACGACCTCAACGGCGCACGCGAGCGGGCCGTCGACCACGACGGCATCGACGGCATCGAACACCTCGACAAGGTCGTGATCATCGACCAGACCCCGATCGGCCGGACGCCGCGCTCGAACCCCGCCACCTACACCGGGCTGTTCACGCTGATCCGCGACCTCTTCGCCGCTGTGCCCGAGGCGCGCGCGCGCGGCTACCAGCCGGGCCGCTTCTCTTTCAACGTGAAGGGCGGCCGCTGCGAGGCGTGCAAGGGCGACGGATACATTCTGATCGAGATGCAGTTCCTCCCCGACGTGACCGTGCCGTGCGAGGTCTGCAAGGGCGACCGCTACAACCGCGAGGCCCTCGAAATCCTCTTCCGCGGCAAGAGCATCGCCGAGGTGTTGAAGATGTCCGTCGAAGAGGCCTGCGTCTTCTTCGAGGCGTTCCCCTCACCCCGCCGCAAACTGGAGACGCTGCGTGACGTCGGCGTCGGCTACATTCGCCTCGGCCAGCCCGCCACCACGCTCTCCGGCGGCGAGGCCCAGCGGATCAAACTCGCCACGGAGCTGTCGAGGCGGGCCACCGGCAAGACCGTCTACATCCTCGACGAGCCGACCACCGGCCTCTCCTTCTCCGACGTGGACGCCCTCCTGGTGGTCCTCCAGCGCCTGGTGGACACCGGCAACACCGTCATCGTGATCGAGCACAACCTCGACGTGGTGAAGGGCGCCGACTGGGTGATCGACCTCGGCCCCTACGGCGGCGCGAGAGGCGGACGCGTCCTGGCCGTCGGCACACCCGAAGATGTGGCGGCATCGCCCGAGTCGGTGACGGGCACGTTCCTGAAGGATGTGCTGAGGGAGCGGGCAGCTGGCCACCGATCTAGAGCGGGAAGAAAGACCGAGTGATATAAGCCATATATTCGAGCCAAAGATTCATGCCGAGGACCAATGCCAAAGCAAGCGGACTGGCGCGAACGTTCGGAAGACGGCTATAAGAGCTGGCTCGAACGATTTACCAAGACGCCACTGACATCCCAGAAACGGCTGTTTGACATTCGGGTCACTGAGATGCAGGAGGCGACAGAAACCTCTCCCTTTTGGGTAAGTCTTTTGGCATCACTTCGGGAGTGGGACACGCAATACCAACTGGATCGCGGTGCCCGTTTGTTAGCAGGGTATGTCCCCACCCTTGAAAAGAAGACTTTCGAGTCTGCCCTAAACAAAGCCTTCCGCCGCGACTGCCTTAACAACCCCCTCTGGCCAGACTCTGAGGATGGAGCGACTCGGGCAGTCCCGAGTACTTACCACTCTACCTTCAACGACTTGGTGAGAACCACAATCTACGTTAGGTACCTGGACGGTGCGCCGTTCTTAGCCGAGCGTATTTGCGAACTCTGCGTCTCGCACGGATCTTCCGCTTCTAACCAACCTCGAGCTGATGTCAACGGGTACTACGCGGTTCATGTCGAATTTCCTCAAACTGCAGAAGTTACGACAAGGGACTTTGCCCGCGAAACGATTCAGTTCAATGTCGAGATCCAAATCGCCACTATGACTCAGCGGATCGTTCGAGAGCTCAGCCACAATTTCTATGAAAGCCGACGCGTGAGTCCGCAACCAGAAGAGGGGTGGCAATGGAAACCCGGCACGGAAGCGTTTGAAACAGGGTATCTAGGTCACCTACTGCACTACGCCGATGGCATGTTGGTCGCAACTCGGGATCGGTACGTGAGGAGACGTGGGCAATGACCGGTATCTTCGTGGATATCAAGGAGAGGTATCCAGATATCTCGGCGGCCGAGATCGAGGCGGCGGAAGAACGGCTGCAAATGATCAAAGCCGCTACCGGGCTTGATGCGGTGCGGTACATCTTCAGCGAAGAGGGAACGTCAACCGGGGTTCAGCTGGGAAGCCTCCGGTTCCTGATGAGCAATCACTCGCCCGTTGAGTTCCATCGTTTCACCCTTGGCACGACCTTCGATTTCGTAACGTCGCTAACGAGCATGCGGTTCGAGCGGAAATGGAAGGATTATGACTTTCAAGCCGCGACGATGTCGGCCAAACTTATCGTCCGTGGTTTCGCGCCGAGCTGGTCAATGGAGTTGGCTGCGCACGGAAAGAACTGCAACCATCTGCGCGATTTCGTCAGAGATGTTTTAAGCCTCCCGTCTCACTCATGACTCCCCTCACCATCCGCTCTGAAGACGCGCGCGTCGCCTACCTCGCCACCGTGTACCACCTCGGACGGCCGGGGGCGGAGGTCGACCGCGAGACGCGGCGGGACGAGGGCACGGGCCTGCGGGCAGTGTCCGAGGCGCTGCACGCGGGGATGGCGCGCGCGGTGACTGAGGTCGACCTCACGCCGTACCAGGTCACGCGGCTCGCCGAGGCGCTCGCGGGCCTCGCCAACGAGATGAAGCAGTACGGCATCGCGGGCGGGCGCACCGCCGTCCCCGGCCTCGCCGTCGCCATGCGCGAGGTCTTCCCCGAGGTCGCCGCAGACCCCGGGAGCGCCCTCGACGTCGTCCAACACGTCGTGATGCTCCGCAACCGCCTCGCCCACACCGTCGATGCAGCGCGCGCGGAGATGGCCCGGGAGGCGGAGGCGCGGGAGGCGGCCCGCAAGGCGGCGAAGAGACCCTGGCAGATCTGGAAGCGGTAGGCCCTCGATTGGTCGGCGCTGCCCATAACGTGTCGCACGGGAGATTCAGGGTGGTCGAAACCAATGAATCAGGGTGCGCGTGTTGCCCGGAGCGCAGATTCGTCCCTATATTCGGCGGAGGGTCGAACCCCGCCCAGTGCGGCCCCGACCCGTCGATTCGAAGGGCTCCGACATGACCTACGTGATCACCGCTCCCTGCATCAACACGACCGACCAGTCGTGCGTCGATGTCTGCCCCGTGGACTGCATCCACTTTGAAGAGGGCACGGACAAGATGCTCTACATCAACCCGGACGAGTGCATCGACTGCGGCGCCTGCGAACCGGCATGCCCCGTGTCCGCCATCTTTGCGGAGGACGATGTCCCCGCCGACCAGAAGCAGTTCACTGAGATCAACGCGCTCTGGTACGAGGACAAGGCCGCCGCACGCGCGAAGGTGCCCGCCTAGCCTTCAGCGTTCGCTCTGATACGAAGAAGGGGCCGCGTACGCGGCCCCTTCTGTTTGCGCTGGTCGCTGTCGATATCGCCACGACTCTCGCCATCTCCAAACACGCAGCAGCCGGTCGACAACGTCCGACCGGCACTTGCCTTTGCGAAATCCGAACGGGAGACGGTAAGATTCCGAACATTATCGCGCACGTCAGCGTCATCTTTGCTCGTCTGCACGCGATCAGCGCCTCGGTCGAATTTTGAACGGACACCCTATGGCCGGCTCAGCCCCACCACTACCTGCCGGCGCCGACATCGAGACGGGGACGCCCACTCAATCCATCACCGGCATGCGCTCGGCGTTCCGCACCGTGAGCCAGTTGCGCACCTTCGAGTCGTTTAAGAGTTCCCCGTTCCGCTGGTACTTCGTCTCGATGCTGGGTGTCTTCGGCGCCATGAACAGCCAGATGGTCGCGAAGGGCGTGCTGACCTACGACCTCACTGGCTCGTTCGCGGCGCTGGGCACACTGGCGCTCGCCAATGCGATCCCCGGCCTCGCGCTTTCGCTTCACGGAGGGGTGATCGCCGACCGCCTCCCGAAGAAGCGGATCCAGCAGGTGGGTAACACGCTCAACGCCCTGAACACGTTGTCGATCGTGATCCTGCTGCTGGCCGGCGTCATGCGCTGGGAGTACATGATCGTCAACGCTGCCCTGCAGGGCATCATCCAGGCGCTGATGATGCCGGCACGCCAGTCGATGATCCCGGACATCGTCTACCCGCGCCAAGTGATGAACGCGGTGGCCCTGAACAACGCAGGGATGAACCTCTCCCGGCTGATGGTCCCAGCGGGCATCGGCGTCCTGATGGAGGTCACTGACTATTACTGGGCCTTCATCGCGATCACCGGCTTCTACATCTTCTCCACCGTCACGCTGTTCCGGGTCCCCTCGCGGCCAATCGATATCCCGCCAGAGGAGCGGACGGAGGCACAGATGCGCCTCCACGCGGCAGGGGGGCACGCCCCCCGCGCCAAGTCCGGCGCCGGGTTTGGCGACCTCATCGACGGTGGTCGGTACATCGTCCGCGACCAGACGATCCGCACGATCCTGGTGGTCAACTTCCTGATGGTCCTCTTCTCGATGCCGTACATGCAGATGTTGCCCGGCTTCGTGAAGGAAGTCTTGCACGGCGGCCCCGGAC
Source organism: Chloroflexota bacterium (assembly GCA_016875635.1). Classification (GTDB taxonomy): domain Bacteria; phylum Chloroflexota; class Dehalococcoidia; order UBA2979; family UBA2979; genus SURF-43. Next base: position 33,569 of record VGPD01000010.1, on the reverse strand, counting down.
TTCAGGGCCTGCTGACCAGCGTGACCGGCGTCGGGTCGCTGGCCGCGGCACTCGTGATCGCCTCGTTGCCCAGCCGCCGCCGAGGGGTCATCTTCATCATCGGCTCGCTGGTCCTCGGGATCGCGTTGGTCGCGTTCTCGTGGTCCACGTCGGTCGCGATCACGATTCCAGTGATGCTGTTCATCGGCGTAGGGCAGAGCGTCCGGATGGCGCTCAGCAATGTGCTGGTCCAGGCCTATACGGAGGACCAGTACCGCGGCCGGGTCATGAGCATCTACATGATGGAGATGAGCCTGGTGCAGGTAGGCGTCTTCGCGGTCGGCATTGCCTCGGAGATCATCGGTGTCCAGTGGGCGCTCGGCCTCTGCTCGGCTGCGCTGGTCGTGTTGTCCATCGCGACTCTGGCGCTAGTGCCAAGGATGCGCGAGCTCGACTAGACCATGCCTTGAGGGCGGGTCGCCCCGCAGTACATCAGCAGCGTCGCCGAGAACGGCGGGCCCTCCCACGTGAACTCGCGCACGCGCCGCGGGCCATCCTCGCGCCAGCCCATCGCCTCGTAGAAGCCGCGGGCGCGGACGTTCTCCTCGTACACGCCGAGCGTCGCCTCCGCAAAACCGAGGTCCGCAAGCGCACTCAGGGCGTGACAGAAGAACGGCCGCCCGAGGCCGCTCCCGACCCGAAGCGGCAGCAGGTGGATGGCATCGAGATGGCCCATCTCCTCTGGTGAGGGGTACGCGAACGTCTCCGAGCCCGGCCGCGCCCACGCGAACCCCGCTGGTTCTCCGCCGGCCTCGATGATCCACCCGCGCCCGCCGGGCACGCTCGGCGTCACCAGCTCGTGTGTCCAGTGACGCGCCTGTCCGGCCTCCCGCTCTGGCGAGTCGAGGTAGGCGGGAGGCATGAAGTGGCGGTAGGCGCTGGCCCAGGAGGCGGCGTGCAGCCGGCCGAGCAGGGGCCCATCCCCCGGAGCAGCGTCACGGATCACGACTCCCAGGGGCAGGGGCGCAGGCACCGGTCCTGCTACTCCATCGCGGGGAGGAACGGGAGCTCGTCGTGCGGTATGCGATCGCCCTCACCGACGGGGACCGCTTCGAGCCGCACGGAGCCGTCCTCGCGCAGGTCGACGACGAGGACGTGTCCACCGTGGCCGTCGCGGTTTCCGCTCAGGGCGTCAGGGGCGCCGGAGTAGGCCGCGACGACGCCCTCGCCCGCCTCGACGCGGGTGAGGTGCTCCCAGTGGCCGAGCGCGATGTAGTCGAGGCCGGTCGCCTCGAGGTGCTCGGCGCGGATGTGGAAGGAGCCGTGTAGCAGCGCGTTCGGGCCGAGGAAATGGCCGTGGCCGATGCCGATCTGCCACGGCGCCTCGCCACGCCCCGGTGCCCCCTCGAACGGCCGGTAGTGCGCGTCCCGCTCGGTGTGGGAGGTTCCCCACACCTCGAGGTCCATGTCAGGGAACGCGATCCGCTCCCCCTTGGGCGTGCGGAGGATGCGGAGGTTCGGCGCGCGCTCGGTGAGGTCGACGCGGTCATAGACGGAGCCGGGGCCGACGTGGTCGTGGTTGCCGGGGCCAATGACAGCCGCCCGCCCGAACCGGGCGATCTCGTCCGCCGCGAAGTGCAGGGTCTCTTGGAACACGCGCGCGTTGTCGAAGAAGTCGCCGGCGATCAGCAGCGCGTCAACCTGCTCGGCGATCGCGACATCGATCACGCGGCTGAAGTTGTCGTGCAGCTCCTGACGGCGGACGCCATCCCCGTGCCGCGAGTCGTAGGCGCCCAGGTGGACATCGGATGTGTGGAGGAGACGGATTCGACGGCGCGCCATGATCAGCCTTCCGTTAGATCGAGATCTCGTCATGCGTTGGGATGCGCGGCGTCAGGGAATCGAGCCGTTCGTGAATCGCGGTGACGAGGTCAGTCAGCGGTACCCGTACCTGTTGCATCGAGTCACGCTCACGGATCGTAACCGCTCCGTCGTTTTCCGTCTCAAAGTCAACGGTGACGCACAGCGGTGTGCCAATTTCGTCTTGGCGGCGGTACCGCCGCCCGATCGACTGCGAGTCGTCGTACTGCGCCCGGAAGTGCGGGCGGAGGGAATCGAAGACCTCGCGTGCCTTTGGCTCGATCTTCTTGGACAGCGGCAGGACCGCGACGGTCACCGGGGCGATCGCGGGGGCGAGGCGCAGCACCACACGCTTCTCCCCCTCCACCTCCTCTTCGGCGTAGGCGTCGAAGAGGAGCGTCAGGAGGACGCGGTCGACGCCCACCGCCGGTTCGATGACGTGCGGGACGATGTGCTGGTTGGTGTCGGGGTCGAAGTAGGTCAACTTCTTTCCGGAGTGGGTCGAGTGCTGCGTCAGGTCGTAGTCACCGCGGTGCGCGATGCCCTCGAGTTCGCCCCAGCCCCACGGGTAGTGCACTTCGACGTCGCTCGTGCCTCGCGAGTAGTGCGACAACTCCTCGGGCGCGTGGTCGCGCAGCCGGAGGTGCTGCGGGCGGATGCCGAGGCTGTAGTGCCAGCGCAGCCGCTCCTTCTTCCAGTAGGTGTGGAGCTCCATCGACTGCTCGGGGTGGCAGAAGTATTCCATCTCCATCTGCTCGAACTCGCGCGTGCGGAAGATGAACTGCTTGACCGTGATCTCGTTGCGGAACGACTTACCGATCTGTGCGATGCCGAACGGCAGCCGCTTCCGCATCGCGGTCTGGACGTTGTCGAAGTTCACGAACATGCCCTGCGCCGTCTCCGGCCGCAGGAATGCCCGCCCCGACTCGTCCGCCACCGGGCCGACGATGGTGCTGAGCATCATGTTGAACTTGCGTGGGGCAGTGAACTTTCCCACCGCCCCGCACGACGGGCAGGTGTTGTCCTCGACGTGGTCAGCGCGCAGACGAGCCTGGCAGTTGGTGCATTCGACGAGGGGGTCAGTGAAGTTCTCGACGTGGCCGGAGGCGACCCAGATGCGCGGGTTCGAAATGATCGCGGCCTCGATGCCGACGACATCGTCGCGACCCTGCACCATCCACCGCCACCATGACTCTCGGATGTTCCGGCGCATCTCCACGCCCAACGGACCGTAGTCGTAGGAGGCGGCGAATCCGCCGTAAATCTCCGCGGACGGGAAGACAAACCCTCGCCGCTTCGCCAGCGACACGATGGTGTCGAGGTCGGCCGTCATCTCCGAGGCGGGACCGCTGTCAGACAGCCCTGTGTCAGTCAAGGTGTATCTCCGGCGCGTACGCGGATAGTCTAGACTTGGGCGAGCGTACCTTGGTGTCCCCGCACCCTCAACACAGGCGGAATGTCATCGCTCCGGGGTAGCAGTGCCTCATGCCCGGTGCTACGGTGCCCACGGATCAGGGGCCACATGCGGAAATACCTGGCGACGATCTTCGGAGTAGCAGTCGGCATCACGGCCGCGATCGTCGTCGCCGCACGGGCAGACGAGGGCGGGGCGCCCCGCGCTGCTGCCACTGGTGGGCAGGAAGGCGGCGCGTGATGGCTGATCAACCGAATGGTGCGGCGCCGGCCCCCGACCGCCTGGTCATGATGATCGTCTCGGACACGGACGCGGATGCACTGCAGACGCGGCTCGTCGCGGGCCACTATTCCGTGACGAAGGTGGGTTCCACCGGCGGCTTCCTGCGCCGCGGAAGCGTCACCATCTTCTCCGGCGTCCCGCAGGCCCAGGTGGACAATGTGATCTCGATCGTCAACGAGGTTTGTCACGCCCGCCGCGAATTGGTCCCGGTGCAGACGCTGCCGTTCATTGGCGACGGCGCCTTCACTGCGGAACCAGTCGAGGTGCGTGTCGGGGGCGCGATCGTGTTCGTGCTGCCGGTCGAGCGATACCAGCGCTTCTAGCCGCCAACCGCAGCCCACGCCGACGGCTCCGCCTCCATCGCGCTGGCGTGCGCGGTCGGGAGTGCCTCCACCACCAGCGAGTCGAATTGTGCGCCGCCCCCCGCCTCCATCAGCCGCATCGACTCATCCCGTGAGAAGGCCGGACGGTGTGGGCGGTCAGCCCGCAGGGCACAGTAGGCGTCCGCCACGCTGAGGATCCGCGGTGCCAGTGGAAGGCCTTCCCCGGTCAGCATTTCGGGATAGCCTCGGCCGTCCGGACGCTCATGGTGCGACTCGACACAGGAGGCGATTTCCGCCATACCGGGCACGCGCTCCAGGATGCGCGCCCCCAGCCCCGGATGACGGCGCATCTGCTCCATCTCGTCAACGGTGAGGATCGAAGGCTTGTCCGCGATGTAGCGCGGTACGCCCAGCTGCCCGATGTCGAGCAGGAGACCCGCGACCCCCAGGGCTTCGACGTAACCCGCCGACAGCCCCAATTCCACCCCGAGCGCCCGGGCAAGGCTCGCGACGCGCGCGGCCCGGCCCTCCTCCCGCACCGCGGAGTCGACCACAATCCCCATCGCCTCCGCCGCCCCAATGACCTTGCGGCGGGAGGGTTTCCCCTCCGAGACTCCGGCCAACGCGAGACGCGCTGCGAGCGAATCGTCCCAGACGGCCAGCCACGTCTCGTCATCCCTGACGACCTCGTGGACGGCCACAGCCACCACATGCCCCAGTGCGGGGACCAGCAGCTCTGCCGGCGTGCGGACGATCTCGGCACGAGCACGCAGCGGGTTCCCCGATCGCTCCGCCGTTTCACTCACCCAGTGCGCGGCCTGGACGCAGAGCGCTGCCCAAGGGATGTCTGGGCCGTTCAGCCCCAGCGGTCGGCCGCCCCCATCCCACCGTTCGTGGGAGGTGCGGATCGCCTCTTGCACTGCTTCGTCGAGCCCGAACAGGTCAGCCATCCAGGCGCCACCGACGGTGTGCCCACCTTCCACGCGGACACTGACGCCAGCGTCGTGCAGGAGTCCGGCGTGCAGCACCACGCGCTGCGCCTCCGCGTCGAGACCGAGCGCCACCGCGATGTCGTAGGCAAGCGAGGCCACGCGCGCGGCGTGACCTGGTACCTGCTGCTCAGCCAGATCGAATCCGCCCGACAGGCAGGCGATCATGTCAATCCGACGAGCCGGCCGGACGTGGATCTCTCGCACGGGAAAGAGAGCGGGCGCAGTCGCGCCCGACACGTAGGGGGCACGAGTATCGGTCGCGTCCTGCATGGCCGTATTCGCGCCGTCCGTGGCGCGCTCCCTACAGGCCATCTTCGGCACATCGGCCCAACTCATGAGGGCACCCTCTGGGCGCCCCGGGTCCGGCCGGTCAGGTAGTTATGTCCGATGTCTGGGGCGAACGCTGGCCGGCTAGAGATCCCCTGCCGGGCCGGGAAGTTCCCCGTCGCGTGCCGCGTCGATCATGCGGCGGGTCTCTTCTGGCACTTCCATGCCGTAGGACTCGAAGCGGCGCTCCACCCAGGTGCCGATCTGACGCGGGTCGGAGTACGGCTCGCCGGGCCGCGGTATGCCGTACTCCTGGGTGACATCGCCATGCGTCCTCAGCCGAACCACCCTCGACATCACCTTCTTGAGGCGCGTACCGCCACAGTGCTGGCAGACCGGCGCCGCAGCCGACTTCGGCGAGCGCACGAGGATGCTGCTCAACTTGGCACATTCTTCGCAGCGGTACTCGTAAATCGGCATCAGGGTGCCTCGCCCGCCTGGGGCTAGTCGTCCGCGAGGTCGGAGGCCTGAGACTCCTTGGCGCGACGAATGCGGTTCTCCAGCGTGAACTTCACGTCCGCCCGCTCGACAGGGTTCAGCCCAGCGTCCGCCTTCTGGGCCAGTTCGCGGAAGTCTGACCCCAGTTCGCCGTCAAACTTGTCGCCCATCTGACGCGCCCATTTCGCGAACCCACGCTCGTCCTTCGACTCCAACCGCCCGAGTTCTTCGGCGACATTGATGTCGTCCACGCGCTGCCCGTGACGGCGCACCCGGGCGACCTTTGAGATCCGCCGCTGAAGACGCGCGCTGCCGCATTCCGGGCAGCGTGGGTCAGCGGCCTTCGCCGCGGAACGGAAGAAGATCTCCACCGTCCGTTCGCAGTCGCCGCAGCCATACTGGTAAATGGGCATGGGTACCCTCTGGAGCGTCGCTACCCCCCGATGGCGTTCTCGATGTGGTTCAACTGTCCCACATCGCCACCAACAGTCAGCTCAATGGCGACGAGGTCGATCCGGCAGTTCGCCGGATACTCGGGGTGGTCGGCCGCGTAGGCCTGCGCCAGATTGCGCAACTTGGCGCCCTTCACGGCGGAGATCTGCTGAACAGCGGCACCCATCTTCCGGGAAGTCCGCAACTTCACCTCGACAAACACCAGCGTGTCGCCCTTGAGTGCCACGAGGTCAATCTCACCTTCGAGACGCCGGACATTCCGGTCCACCATCTCGTAGCCGTGCTGCTCCAGGTAGCGGGATGCGATCCGCTCGCCGGCTGCGCCCAGCAACTGCGATCGCTCAGTCACTCTGTGATCCTTCCAACACGCCCGGACGCCCGGAAGAACGCCTCCCGGACGGGTGCAAACGAGAGGCGGTGGACCGTCGTCGGTCCCAGCCGGGTGATCGCCATTCGGTGTACGTCTGTTGCGTACCCCTTGTGTCCGGCGAACCCGTAACCCGGGAAGACCAGGTCCAGCTCCTCCATCATCGCGTCTCGAGCCACTTTGGCGATGATGCTTGCCGCGGCGACAGAGACGCACCGAGCGTCGGCGTGAACCACCGACCGCTCCGGGAGGCCGCTGCCCGCGACCTCGTTCCCATCAATGATCAACGCGTCGGGCCGCGCAGGCAACCCCGCCACCGCTCGACGCATCGCCAGCCGTGTCGCCTGGAGGATATTCACCTGGTCGATGACCTGCGGGGAGACGGCTGCCAAATTCCACTCGCATTCGGACCGGATGACCGCAGCCAACCGCCCTCGCTGCCGGGCGGTCAGCACCTTGGAGTCATCCAGCGCCCGGATCCAGCCCGCCCGGCACGGTGCCCCGGACGCCGTCCGAGGCAGGATGACCGCCGCCGCCACCACAGGCCCGGCGAGCGGCCCGCGCCCAACCTCGTCCACACCAGCAACCCTCAGCGCCCCACCGCTCCAGAGGGAACGTTCAAGCGCCCAGCCGGGACGCGGCCCGGCGCGACGAGATGCCTGGAAAGGAGCCGGACAGTCAGCGGTCGCGACCATGCTCTCAGCCTACGGCGCTCATATCGCTATGACAATTCATCAATATTGGCGCGCTTCCTGTGCCGGCCGCCCGTATCATCGCGAAGCCTCGGATGTCTGAAGGAGACCACAGTGCCGATCATCCGCATCGAGATGTTCCCGGGACGCACGCTGGCGCAGAAGCGCGAGTTGGTGCGCCTCATCACGGACGCCGTCTGCAACGTGGCCCATACGGATCCAAAGAACACCCATGTGATCTTCGAGGAGCACTCCGTCGAGGACTGGGCATGGGACGGCAAGCTCTACGTCGATCAGGAAGACGACGAGGCGTAACCGATCGGAGTGGCCCGCGGGCAAGATCACGGGGTTCCCCGGACTCCGGAGACCCCGGAGCACGGTGTTACACTGATTTCACCACCCACGCGGCGGGCGCAAGGCAGCACCCGCGCGGAAGCGAGTCGCTATGTCTCGATCTGCTCGTAATGTCGGGGTCTACCTGCTGATTCTGGTTGCCCTCGTCCTGGTGGTGGTCATGGTCTTCCGGCCTGCGACCACTTCCGGAGAGAAACCGCTCTCGTACGTCATCCAGCAAGCCCAGGCGGGCAAGGTGGAGGCGATCGAGGTTGCGGCCGACCAGTTGAAGGTCAAGGTGCGCGACCAGAACGAGCCGATCCGCTCCCGCAAAGAGACGGCCGCCTCCATCGAGGAGATCCTGCGGCAGAACGGTGTCCCGGTCGCCCAGAGCGGCATCGAGATCACCGTCCGTGGCCCCAGCCAGTTTGGCAACGTCTTCGGGCTGTTCCTCAACTTCCTGCCGCTCATCATCTTCGGGGCGATCCTCGTCTTCATGATGCGCCAGGCTGGCGGTGCGAATAACCAGGCGATGTCGTTCGGCAAGAGCCGGGCGCGCATGTTCACGGGCCAGAAGACCACGGTCACGTTCATGGACGTCGCCGGCCAGGAAGAGGCCACCCAGGAGCTGGGTGAGGTCGTCGAATTCCTGAAGTACCCCGAGAAGTTCGCCGCGCTCGGCGCCCGGATCCCGCACGGCGTCCTGCTGCTGGGCCCTCCGGGTACCGGCAAGACGATGATCGCGCGGGCCGTCGCCGGCGAGGCCGGCGTGCCGTTCTTCCACCTCTCCGGATCCGAGTTCGTGGAGATGTTTGTGGGTGTCGGCGCATCCCGTGTCCGCGACCTGTTCGAGCAGGCGAAGCGCAATGCCCCATCCATCATCTTCATCGACGAAATCGATGCGGTCGGGCGTCAGCGCGGTTCGGGCCTCGGCGGATCGCACGACGAGCGTGAGCAGACCCTGAACCAGATCCTGGTCGAGATGGACGGCTTCGACTCCAACTCCAGCGTCATCGTCCTCGCGTCCACCAACCGGCCGGACGTGCTGGACCCGGCTCTGCTGCGGCCGGGACGTTTCGACCGCCAGATCACGCTCGACCTCCCCGATGTCAAGGGTCGCCGGGCGGTGCTCGACGTCCACGCGAAGGGGAAGCCATTCGACCCGGGCGTGTCCCTCGAGGTCATTGCGAAGCAGACCCCGGGGTTCGCTGGCGCCGACCTCGCCAACCTCGTCAACGAAGCGGCGATCCTCGCTGCCCGACGCAACAAGAAGCGCATCTCCATGGACGAGATGAACGAGGCCGTGGACCGCGTCATCGCGGGCCCAGAGCGGAAGTCCCGCGTCATCACGGAGACCGAGAAGAAGATCATCGCCTTCCACGAGGCGGGACACACGGTCGCGGGCTACTTCTCGAAGCGGGCGGACATCCCGTTCAAGGTCACGATCGTCGCCCGCGGCATGGCTGGTGGCTTCACGCGCTCGTTGCCCTCGGACGACCGCCGCCTTCAGGATCGCTCGTACTACGAGGCGATGATGACCATGGCCCTGGGCGGGCACGCCGCGGAGGAACTCGTCTTCGGCGAGATGACGACTGGCGCGCACGACGACATCGGCAAGGTCACCTCGATCTCGCGGAATATGGTCACCCAGTGGGGCATGTCAGAGCGTCTTGGGCCGCGCACGTTCGGCCGACGCAACAGCATGGTCTTCCTCGGCCGCGACATCTCCGAGGAGCGCGACTACTCCGAGCGCACGGCCGAGGAGATCGACGACGAGGTCCGTCGCCTGATCGACGAGGCTCACGTCCGTTGCCGCGCCCTGCTGAACGAACACCGGGACAAGCTGGACGCTCTGGCCGCCCGCCTCGTCGACGTCGAGACCGTCGAGGGTGACGATCTACTGACGATCCTCGGGCCCTGGGAAGGCCGCCCGCTGCCGGGCGAACTGGACATGGGCCACGGCACCGGTACCCCGCCCGCGGGGGGCCTGCCGGCGTCAGGCGAGACGGAGCCCGAAGAGGCCCCGCAGGGCCGCCCGGGTATCGCGTGGGGGAACACCAGCGCAACCCAGCCAACCGACTAGCGTCTCCTTCGGACGAACAAGAGGGCGGGCCGGCGAATCGCCGGCCCGCCCTCTTGTTCTGTTGTCGCTTCCAGACTCAGCCGGACGCGGATGTCTCCGTCGCGGCGATCTCCTCCAGCTCGCGGATCTCGCGCATCCGGCGGGCGAACACGTAACGCATCACGAAAAACCACCCGAGGCCAACGACGATCAGGCCGATCCGGACGACCGGGCTCTGGTCCAGCGTGCCGTCCTCATTCAGCACGGCACGGCCAAGGAGGAACCCTGACCCTACCCAGACGAAGTTCGCGATGAGCGCACCGAGATAGTCCAACGGCAGCCAAACGGTGAGCGGGATGTGAAGCGCCCCGGCGCCGAACGGTCCGACCGCACGGGTCATCGAGTGCAGGTGGTAGAAGGGGATCAGCCACCGGGCGCGACCGCGCATGACCTCCGCGCCCATGCGCAAGGATGGCCCCATCCGGGTGCTCAGCATCCATGTCCCGCCCCAGCGGCCGAAGCCGTACGAGATCGTGTCCCCGAGCGCCGTCCCGACCACCGCCATCAGATACACAAGGACGAAACTGGACGGAGAGTCGCCAGCGTTCGCGCCACCCAGGAACATCAGCACCACACCGGGGAAGAAGACACCGAGACCCACTGTGGTCTCCGCCAGCGCGGCGAAGAACACGATCGGCGTCCCGAACCGGTCGAATAGACCATTCAAGGCGAGAAACAGGACGTCGGCGAGCCAGTTGTACCCGTCGTACGGCGCTTTGAGAATGTCGAGTGGATTCAGGCGAGGCACCCCCTAGCGGGGCTAGTTTATCCATGCCGGTAGGCTGCCACTACGGCAGGCGAACCGAATTCGGTTAGACTCGGCCTATCGAACCCCACCTGGTCCGTCACGTTGACCGAGTCGGTCACGCCTGCCTACACTTGACCGTCTGACCTCGTTGGTCACCCCTGATTCGGGAGTCACGTTATGTACGCCATCATCCGCACCGGCGGGAAGCAATACCGCGTCCGTGAGGGCGACCGCATCGCCATCGAGCGCATCGAGGCGACCGAAGGTGCCCAGGTCACACTGAGCGACGTCCTCCTCGTCGGTGACGAGACCGGGACGAAGGTCGGCGCCCCTCTCGTCGCGGGCGCCGCGGTCACGGCGACCGTCGAGGTGCAGGACCGCGGGCCGAAAGTCACGCACTACCACTTCAAGAACAAGACCCGTCGCGAGCGTATGGTCGGCCACCGCCAGCCACGCACTCGCCTGGTCATCACCGGCATCACGGCCGGCTAGCACGGACAAGGAGGGACGCCATGGCACACAAGAAGTCTGGCGGTTCCAGCCGCAACGGCCGAGACTCGAAGTCGAAGCGCCTCGGCGTGAAGGCATCGGACGGCGAGCTGGTGACGGCGGGTTCGATCATCATCCGCCAGCGCGGGACGCGCGTGCATGCAGGGCTGAACGTCGGCACCGGCCGTGACCACACCCTGTGGGCGCGGACCGATGGCCTCGTCGCCTTCTCACCGTACGCCAAGGGGCGTCGCAAGCAGGTCTCGATCCGTCCGGTCGAGGCGTAAGGGACTACTGATGAAGGCCACCATCCACCCGAAGTACGAAGAGGTCACGGTGACCTGTTCCTGCGGTAACTCCTGGACGACCCGCTCCACCAAGGGCGCGATCAACCTGGACGTCTGCTCGAACTGCCACCCCTACTTCACGGGCGAGCAGCGCATCGTCGACACCGCGGGCCGCGTGGAGCGCTTCCGCCGCCGCTACACCCGCTAGGACGCAAGCACCTCATCTGATGGCTTCGAGGGCGGCTCTCGCCGCCCTCTTCGTCGCCCCGCCGCCGGATGACTTCGCACTTCCCGCGGCGCTCCCGTAGGCTGGCGACATGCCTTCATCTCTACACGGCGGCCAGGCGGTCATTGAGGGCGTCATGATGCGCGGCGCTCAGGCGATGTCCGTCTCCGTGCGCGCGCCGTCCGGGGCGATCGTCAGCCGGGACGAACGGCTCGGCGGCATCTACACAAACGCTGCGCGGCGCATCCCGCTCCTGCGCGGGATCACGATCCTGGCGGAGACGGTCGCCCTCGGCACCAGCGCCCTCACCTGGTCCGCCGCCGTCGCTGCCGGTGAGACCGAGGAGGACGGGCAACCGAAGCGGATGGGCCTCATCGAGTGGTTCGTGGTGCTGGGTGCGATGGCGTTCGCGATCGGCGTGTTCTTCGTGGGGCCGGTTGTGGTGACGAGCCCCCTCGACGGACGGTGGCCAACCTGGGCCGTCGTCGGAGTGGAGGGTGGCCTCCGGATCGGCCTCCTGCTCGGGTACGTCTGGGGCGTCGGCCGGACGGAGGGCGTCCGACGGGTATTCCAGTACCACGGCGCCGAGCACATGACGATCGCGGCGTATGAGGACGGTCGTGAACTCACCGTCCCCGCGATTCGCCGGTATCCGAAAGAGCATCCACGCTGTGGGACCTCGTTCCTCCTGACCGTCGCACTCGTCTCCGTGGTCGTCTTTGCCTTCGCCGGGCGGGAACCGCTCTGGTGGCGCTTCGCCTCCCGCCTCGTCCTGGTGCCACTGGTCGCCGCCGCGTCCTACGAGGTCATCCGGTTTGCGGGGGCGCATCAGCGCTGGCCGGTAATTCGCTGGCTCTTCGCCGGGAACATCGCCCTCCAGCACCTGACGACCCGCCCGCCGGACGACGAGCAGATACAGGTGGCGATCGCCGCGCTCGACCGCGTGAAGCAGGCAGAGGCCCGTCATGGCTGAGCTGTCACGCATCACCGTGCTGGCCGGCGGCATCGGCGCCGCGCGCTTCCTTGCCGGACTGCAACTTGTGGTGCCGCCCGGATCGATCACCGCCATCTGCAACGTGGGCGACGACCTGGAATGGCTCGGACTGAAGGTCTGTCCGGACATCGACTCGGTGCTCTACACGCTCGCCGGGATGGAAGGTGCGGAGGGATGGGGCGTGCGCGACGACAGCCGCCACGTCCTCGATGCCCTGCGTGCGCTCGGAGCCGAGTCATGGTTCGGCATCGGCGATATCGACCTCGCCACGCACCTCTTCCGCACGGAACGACTGCGACAGGGCGCCTCACTGTCAGAGGCGACGGCTGCGCTCGTGGGGGCGCGCGGCATCGGGATCACCGTGATCCCCGTGACGGACGACCCGCACCCGACCGTCGTCCAGACCGCCGAGGGCGACCTCGCGTTCCAGGACTACTTCGTGCGGCGCCGTGCCGCCGTGCCGATCACGGGCGTCTCGTTTCCCGGCGCGGCGACCGCAACCCCCGCCCCCGGCGTCGTCGAGGCGATCCGGGATTGCGACCTGCTCTGCATCGCGCCCAGCAATCCGTTCGTCTCGATCTCCCCCCTGCTCGCGCTCCCGCCGGTGGCCGCCGCCGTGCGGGAATCACGAGGACAGCGCGTGGCCATCTCCCCGATCGTGGGCGGCACCGCGATCAAGGGCCCGGCTGCCGCCATGCTGGCGGCGCTCGGCCACGAGGTCTCGGCGCTGGGCGTGGCTCGCATGTACGCCGGGCTCGCCGACCTGTTTGTGCTCGACACACTGGACGCAGCCCTCGTCCCGGCCGTCCAGGCACTCGGGATGGAGGCCATCGCGGTGGACACGATGATGACGGGCGACGAAGGGCGCGAGCGAGTGGCACGGAATGTCCTCCGCGTGGCCGGGTTCGACGTCTAATGGAAGCCCTCGACATCGCCGTGGTCGTCGCAGTGCAGGATGCCGGACGGGCCAAGAGCCGCCTGGGCGGCCACCTCGACCCCGGCCAGCGGCACAGCCTTGTGCAGGCGATGCTCGATGACCTGCTCACCGCCATCCGCGAGGTGCATGCGGGCCAGATCGTTGTTGTCTCACCCGTCCACGGGTACGACGCTGTCGCCCACGGGCACGGCGCGGAGGTACTGCGCGACCCCGGTACCGGATACCTGCCGGCGGTGATGCTCGGCCTCGCCCATGTCTCAGGGCGTGAGGGTGTCCTCGTCCTCCCGGGCGACCTCCCCCAGGCACGTGGAAAAGATGTGCGTGCCCTGCTGGACGCCCTCCGGCTCGCCCCCGTCGTCCTCGTGCCGTCGATCGACGGCGGCACCTGCGCGCTCGGCCTGCGCCCACCGGACGCGATGACGCCCGCTTTCGGGCCTGACTCCGCAGCTCGCCACCGCGAGGCAGCACGGACCGCCGGGCTCGCGGTGCATGAGGTCCAGCTCCCCTTGCTCAACCGCGATGTCGACACCATCGAGGACCTCGAAGCGGTGTGGGCGCAGGTGGGTGAGGCAACGACCGCCATCCTCGAACAGATCCCCATCGTGCTGCCGGGGCCGCAACGATGACCGACCACCCGCACCCCATCGAAGATGCCATCCGGGCCCGGCGTTCCGTGCGTGGCCTCGATGGCCCGCCGCTTGCCGCCGAGGAGGTGGAAGCGCTGGTGGCGCTCGCCCTCACTGCTCCGGCGCCCCACCACACGCGCCCGTGGCGGTTCGTCGAGATCGGAGCTGCGCGTCGTGAGGTGCTGGCGGATGCGATGGGCAGCGCCTGGCGGCGTGACCTCGAGGCCGATGCGCTGCCCTCGAAGACGGTGGATCGGGCGCTGGCACGGTCGCGCGCGCGGATTACCGGCGCGCCGACACTCCTCCTCGGCTGCCTCGTGGCGGATGGCCTGAACCGGTACACGGACGAGCGCCGCTGGCGCGCCGAGTGGGGGCTGGCGCAGCACTCGTTCGGCGCGGCGCTCCAGAACCTGCTGCTCGCGGCGAGCGCCAGAGGGTTCGCCGCGTACTGGATCTCCGCGCCGCTCTATGCGCCAGACGAGGTGCGCGGCGCGCTCGACCTCGATGCGACCTGGGAGCCGCAGGCGTTCGTCGCGCTCGGCCGTCCGAAGGGCGATTACCGTCCGTTCGACCGGCCGGCGCCCGACCTTGGCACTGAGTTCACGCGCCGGTAGGCACGACCTCGATCAGGGCCAGAAGGTCACGGAGCGATTCGATCCGTGGCGCGTCGACATCGAGAGCACGAGCGCCGCGATCCAGCAGCACGCCATACATCCCGAGCGCAACCGCAGGCGCCACGTCGTTGTCCATGCGGTCGCCCACCATCAGCGTGGTCTCAGCACGCGCGCCGCTGCGCTCCATCGCGCCGAAGAAAAAGGCGGGATCGGGCTTGGCCACCCGCGCCTCCTCGGCCGTCCAGATGTGATGCATCCGTCGGAGGATCGGCGCCTGCACCATCGCGGCATTCCCGTTCGTCGCCGCGACGAGGATGAGGCCGCGGCCGAGCAGTGCCTGCACCGCCTCTTCGACGTCATCGAACGTCAGCAGCGCCGCGTCGCGCGCCGCGAAGAAGGCCATCGTTGTGCGGGCAACCGTGGCCTCGTCCGGCGTACCACCGGCGGCGAGGATCTGGCGGAACGACTCCTCGCGCGCCCTCGTGAGGGCGCCCGGCATCACCCGCATCTCCCGTGCGATGCGGTCGCGCGCCGCCATCAACTCAACAGGCGTCACGACACGGCCGGCGGCCGGCGGCCGGCGAAAGCACTTCACAGGCCGCCTGTAGCCTGACGCGGAGGGCCGCGTCGAAGTCCGCGAGCGTCCCGTCCACATCGAAGAAGACGTGGCTGACGCGGAACGGGGGTACGCGCCCGGGCATCCGAAGCCTACGCCGGCATGACGGGCCGGATCGGCACGCCGCGCTCCGTCAGGTACGCCTTGATGGACTGAATCGTGTGCGTGCCGAAGTGGAAGATTGAAGCCGCGAGCACCGCATCCGCCCCGCCCTCGGTCAGCGCGTCGTAGAGGTGCGAGGGCTCACCCGCCCCTCCCGAGGCGATGACCGGCACATCGACGGCGTCCGAGATGGCGCGCAGCAGCTTCAGGTCGTACCCCTGCTGGTGCCCGTCGCTGTCCATCGAAGTCACCAGGAGTTCCCCCGCGCCTCGCTCGACGGCCTCGCGCGCCCACTCCACGGCGTCACGCTCCGTCTCACGGCGACCGCCGTGCGTATAGACGCGCCAGCGCCCCTCACCCGCGCGCTTCGCGTCGATCGCGACAACGACGCACTGGGAGCCAAACCCCTTCGCGCCCTCCTCGATCAACGCGGGACGCTCGATGGCAGCGGTGTTCACGGACACCTTCTCGGCGCCGGCCTCGAGCATCAGCCGGATGTCCTGCACGCTCCGCACACCGCCGCCCACTGTGAATGGAATGAACACCTGGTCACAGGTGCGACGGATCATGTCGTAGACGCTGGTCCGCGCGTCGGAGGACGCCGTGATGTCTAGGAAGACCAGCTCGTCCGCGCCAGCGAGGTCATACTTCCGTGCAAGTTCGACGGGGTCACCGGCGTCGCGCAGCTCGACGAAGGAGACGCCCTTCACCACACGGCCGTCCGCGACGTCGAAACACGGGATGATCCGCTTCGTCAGCACCCTACGCACCCGCTTTCGTGGCACGGGCCACGGCCTCGATCGCCTCCGGCAGCCGCACGTCGCCGGTGTAGATCGCGCGCCCGACGATGGCGCCCTCCGCGCCGCACTCCGCGAGCCGCACGAGGTCGGCAACGCTGCCCACTCCGCCGGCCGCAATCACACGCATCCCCGAAGAACGGACCAGCCGCTCCACTGCCTCGAAATTCGGCCCGTCATGCACGCCGTCACGCAGGATGTCGGTATAGACGAAGCGGACGACGCCCTGGTCACGCAGCCGTGCGATGAACTCTGTCGCATCGACCCCGCTGTCCTCGGTCCAGCCTTCGAGGCTGACGCGGCCTTCGCGCGCATCCACGGAGACGAACACCCGGTCACCCGCAAGCGCCACGGCGGCTGGCACCAGCGCCGGGTCCTTCACCGCCCCCGTGCCGAGCGCGACGCGGTCGAAGCCCGCCTCCAGCGCTGCCCGCAGCACCTCGAGCGTCCGGACACCGCCGCCCGTCTGCACCGGCACCTCCACCGCCTTCACGATGGCGCGCGTGACCGCGAGGTTCGCCTGCGCGCCATCCCGCGCGCCGTCCAGGTCCACGACGTGGATCCGGGTGGCGCCCTCAGTGGCCCAGCGACGTGCCATCTCGATGGGGTCGTCGCCGAACACGGTCTCGCGGGCATAGTCGCCCTGAGCCAGGCGGACGCATTTGCCGCCGCGAATGTCGATCGCGGGGATTACTTCCATCGGGGTGCCCTCGTCAGGATGCGGTGGTCGCCGCCGGTGCGATGGAGCCGTGCTCCAGCGCCAGACGGAGGAAGTTGGCGTACAGCCGCAACCCGCTCCGTCCGGACTTCTCCGGATGGAACTGCGTCGCGATGAAATTGTCGCGCCCGACGACCGCCGGGAAGGTCACTCCCCAGTACTCCGTGCTTCCGATGACCACCGAGTGGTCCTCCGGGACACCGTGGTAGGAGTGCACGAAGTAGAAGTAGTCGTCCTGCGCGATCCCCTCGAACACCGGGTGCGGACGCTCCAGGTGGACGGTGTTCCAGCCCATGTGCGGCACCGTCATCCCGAACGGGAATCGCACGATCCGGCCTCCGAGGACGCCCAGGCACTCGTGCCGGCCGCCCTCCTCGGACAACTCGAACAGCGCCTGCATCCCCATGCAGACGCCAAGGAAGGGGCGCCCTGAGGCGATGTAGTCAACGATGGGGCCGTCCAGGCCGCCCTGCCGCAGGTGGGCCATCGTGTCCTCCGCGGCACCGACGCCGGGGACGATCAGGGCGCGCGCTGCGGGGATGGCTGAGGCCTCGGCGGTCACGAGAGGCTCGAAGCCCGCGTGGGCAACCGCGCGCGCCACGCTGCGGAGATTCCCCGCGCCGTAGTCGACGATCACCACATCAGCCATCGCGCTACTCCAGGCGGTCGCCTGCTGAATAGGTAGTGTACCGCCAGGCCCGGTTCGGTCACGCTGCGCCCACCCTTCCAACACAACTCAGCCAGGGCTGACGCACCATCCATGTCGGAGCACACGGAGGCCCCGGAGGCCGCCCATATACTCGATTCGTGACCACCCCCTCCGCCCCCCAAAACCGTCGCGGATCACGGACCCAGCCCCGTGCTGACGCGGTCACCGCCGAGGCTGCGCGTGAGCGCGCAGAAGCGCTGCGTCGCGAAATCCTCGAACACGACCGGCGCTATTACGAGCTCGCGCAGCCAACGATCGGCGACAGCCAGTACGACGCGCTCGTCCTCGAACTGCGGGAGATCGAGGCCGCCCACCCTGAACTCGCCACGCCCGAGTCGCCCACTCAGCACGTCTCCGGCCGGCCGGCCGAGGGGTTCGCCGTCGTCGAGCATCGCGAGCCGATGCTGTCGCTGGGCAACGTCTTCGGACGAGACGAGCTGATGGCGTGGCACCAGCGTCTCGTCCGGCTGACCGAACGCGACGACATCGCCTTCGTCTGCGAGCCGAAAATCGATGGCCTCGCGATCGCGCTCGTCTACCGCGACGGCCGTTTCGTCCAGGGCGCGACCCGTGGCGACGGCCAGCGGGGCGAGAACATCACACCGAACCTTGAAACCATCCGGACGCTGCCGAAGCAAGTCCGACGAGTAGAGGGTCAGCCGCTCGCGCCCGCATTCGAGGTGCGGGGCGAGGTCTACCTGTCGAAAGCAGAATTTGACCGCCTGAATGCGCAGCGCGCCGAGACGGGTGAACAGATGTATATGAACCCGCGGAACACTGCCGCCGGATCCTTGCGGCAATTGGACGCCAGCGTCACCGCCTCTCGCCGCCTCGACCTGTTCGCCTACCAGCTGGGCTGGGCCGACGGGGAGCGCCCCGCCACCACGCACGCCGAGGCCATCGCGTGGCTGGGAGCACTCGGCTTCCCAACGAACCCGCTGGCCCAACGTTTCGAGTCGATCGCCGATGTCGCAAGCTTCTGTGAAAGTTGGGCGGAGAAGCGTGACGCCCTCGACTACGAGATCGACGGTGTCGTCGTGAAGGTGGACGATTTCGGCCTGCAGCGCGCCCTCGGCGTGGTCGGTCGGGAGCCCCGCTGGGCCGTGGCATGGAAGTTCCCCGCAGAGCAGGCAGTCACGCGGCTCCGAGAGATCCAGGTCTCCGTGGGACGGACGGGCGTCCTTACCCCATTCGCCGCCCTGGAGCCGGTATTCGTCGGCGGCGCCAACGTGAGCACGGCCATCCTGCACAACTTCGACCACGTCCGCACGCTCGATGTCCGCGAGGGCGACGACGTGATCGTGCAACGCGCCGGCGACGTCATCCCGCAGGTCGTGGGGCCGGTCCTCGCCTCGCGGGTGGGACGCGAGTCTGAACTGCGCGAGTTCGTGATGCCTGAGACCTGTCCGGTCTGCCACGCGCCCGTCGAAAACGACGAGGGCGAAGCCGCCTACTACTGCTCCAACCCGGACTGCCCCGTCCGGATCTCCCGGTCCCTGGAGCATTACACCTCGCGAGGCGCTCTCGATATCGAGGGCTTCGGCGAGGAGCGCTGCGCCAGGCTGGTGTGGCTCGGCTTCGTGCGGTCGCTGGCCGACCTGTACACGCTCCCCGAGCAACGCGATGCGCTGCTCGCGATCGATGGGCTCGGGGAGAAGACGCTCGACACACTGTTCGACCACCTCGAGGCGAGCAAGCGCCAACCGCTGCATCGCCTGCTGATCGGTGTCGGCATTCGCCACGTCGGCGGCGAGACCGCACGCTCGCTTGCCAGGCACTTCGGCACGCTGGAGGCGCTCCGTTCCGCCGCCCTCGATGACCTGCAGGCAGTGGACGGCATCGGACCCGTGGTCGCCCAGGCGGTGTTCGCCTGGTTCCAGGACGAACGCCACCGGGCACTCCTCGACCGACTGGTCACGGCTGGTGTCCGCACGGACGAGGATGTGTCCGCGCGGGGAGGCGTCCTGGACGGCCTCACGGTCGTCGTGACGGGGTCGCTGGAGCGCTGGTCACGCAACGAGGTGGAAGAACTCATTAAGTCGCTGGGCGGCAAGGTCGGTGCCGGCCCGTCGAAGAAGACGTCGTTTGTGGTCGCGGGCGAGGGCGGCCGCGGCAAACGCGAGAAGGCCGAGGCGCTGGGCGTCGAAGTCATCGACGAGGCGGCGTTCGTCGCACGCCTGCGCGAGCGTGGGTGGGAGGACAGGTAGATGACGACAGCCGCTGAAATCGAGAAGTATCGATCGTTCCTGGCAGAGGAGGTCGACGGGCTGTTCATCTACGAGCGGCTTGCGGATGTCGAGAGCGACGAGTCGCTCAAGGACATCTACCGCCGCCTGGCGGAGTCTGAAGTGCGCCACCTGGACCTGTGGCGCGAGCAACTGCGTCTGGCCGGGGTCGACGATACCCCCCCACAGCCATCCAGCCGCGCCCGCCTCCTGATGTGGATCGCGAAACGGTTCGGGACCGACATCGTCCTCCCCATCATCAAGTCGTTCGAGCGAGGCGCTACCGACATGTACACGGGCAACACCATAGCCGAGGGCGCTGGCCTGCCCGTAGACGAGGCATCCCACGCCAGAGTCTTCGAAGCGCTCACTCGCAGCCGGGGTCGTGGTGTCCAGGGCTCCGTCATCGGACGGATCGAGTCGCGACACCGGGCGCTGGGCAGCGGCAATGCCCTGCGCGCGGCGGTGCTGGGCGCGAACGACGGGCTCGTCTCGAACCTCGCCCTGGTGGCGGGCTTCGCCGGCGCCGCGCCCGGGCAGAACACGATCATCCTTGCCGGGCTCGCGGGACTCGTCGCCGGCGCCTCATCGATGGCGCTCGGCGAGTGGATCTCCGTGACCTCGTCACGTGAAGCGGCAGAGGCGCAGATCAAGGCGGAACGGGAGGAGCTCCGGCTGGACCCGGAGGCGGAACGTGACGAACTGGCGTTGATCTACCAGGCGAAGGGCTTGCCGCAGAACGAGGCGCTGGCGCTGGCCAACGTGCTGCTCAAGGATCCGGAGCACGCCCTCGCCACTCTGGCGCGAGAGGAGTTGGGCATCGTCCCGGAAGATCTGGGCTCGCCGTGGTCGGCCGCGATCGCCTCCTTCGGCCTCTTCGCACTCGGTGCGATCATCCCCGTGGTGCCGTTCTTCTTCGGTCAGGGCACGATCTACATCGCGGCCAGCGCCGTGGCTTCCGGACTGGGGCTCTTCACGCTGGGTGCAGCAATCACGCTGCTCACCGGACGCCCGGTCTGGCGAAGCGGGATCAGGCAGGTAGCGCTCGGCCTGGCCGCTGCCGCGATCACGTACGTCATCGGCGGTCTTATCGGTGGCGTGACGGGCATATAGCTTGCCGATCGTGACAGCCCGAGGAACCGGACGCTTGGTGAGTTCCTGCAGGCGGAGTGGAAGAAACACCTCGGCCTCGACGTCAAACTCGAAATCGCTGACTCCCGGACGGTCGCGGCTCGGTTCAATTCAGGCCAGTTCCAGATCGTCATTAGCGGGTGGCAAGAAGACTTCCCGGATCCGGAGAACTGGATGATCGGCCTATGGGAGACGAAGGGCTCAATCAACAAGACCAACACAAGCGTCCCAGCCCTCGACGACCTCATCGCAAAAGCGAAGTTCAATCAGAACGATGAAGCCCGGCGGCAGCAGTACCGTGAGGCTGAGAAGATCCTGCTGGACGGCGTCAACGGGATCGCTCCCCTCTGGCACACTGGCCACCACCGCCTGGTGAAGCCGTATATCTCGGGGATGATTGAATCCAGGCGCCCGCGCGACGTATTCGTTCCCGGGGACTGGAACCCGGAGAACTGGAAGACGACCAAGAAGTAGTCGCCTCAAAGGAGCGACTGCTTGAACGAGGGGGGCACCATCCGGAATGGTGCCTCTTGCGCGATCGCTCGATCCGGATGGACGACGGCTACGACACATGACCTCCTACATCCTCCGCCGCGTGATGCTGATGGCCCCCCTCGTCGTCACCATGGTGACGACCACGTTCCTGCTGATGCACGCCATCGAGGGGGGACCGTTCGACACAGATAGGCCTTTGCCGCAGGCCACGCAGCAGCGGCTGCAGGAGCGGTACGGACTCGACAGGCCGCTGATCCAGCAATACGGCCTCTACCTCCTCCGCCTCGCCCAATTCGACCTCGGTATCTCGTTCACCAGTGATCGCCCCGTCCGCGACATCATCGGCGAGCACATGCTTCCGACGGTCCAGCTCGGCCTGACCGCGTTCGGGTTTGCCGTCGTGTGTGGTGTCGGGCTGGGCACGCTCTCCGCCCTGAATCAGAATGGCGCATGGGACTACGCGGGCGTCTTCATCGCTACGGTCGGTTCAGCACTGCCGTCGTTCATCCTGGCGCCGCTGCTCGTGATCGTGTTCGTCCTTCGCCTGCAATGGTTCGACATCCTCGGTTGGGAGTTCGGGAACTACCACAAGATGGTCCTCCCGACGATCGCGGCCGGCGTCCTCCCGGTGGCGTTTCTCTCCCGGATCACGCGTGCGGCGCTCCTGGACGTCCTCGGCCAGGACTACGTCCGGACAGCGCGGGCGAAGGGGCTCTCCGAATTCCGAGTCGTCGTCCGTCACGCGGCCCAGAACGCGATGATCCCGATCCTGACGGTGGCAGGAGTCGTATTCGCGCACACCCTCACTGGCTCGTTCATCGTCGAGCAGGCGTTCGCCATCCCGGGGATCGGGAAAGAGTTCATCAACTCAGTACTCATCCGGGACTACGGGGTCATGATGGGCCTGACCGTCACCTACACGTTGATCTACGCCCTCATGACACTGACCGTGGACGTGATGTACGCCCTGGCCGACCCGCGGATCCGGTACTAACTTGGCGGAGAGAGGCGCCCGGCCGGCTGCCCCCAATGCGCCCCGCATAGTGGCGACACGCGGGCCGTGGGCCGCCGCGGGGGCGCGCCTGCTCTCGAACCGCCTCGCCTTCGCGTCGGCGGTCGCACTCGCAGTGATCACGGTGACCAGCATTCTGGGAAGCGCGATCAACTTTGTGCAGCGACACGACCCTGCCGCGCAGGTCTACACGGACGCGGCCGGCCTCGATAACACGAACCGCGGGCCCAACCGCGTGAACTGGCTCGGGACTGACGGCCTCGGGCGCGACCTCTGGGCCCGCACGCTCCAGGCGACGCTCTTCTCGCTGAGGATCGGAATCGGTGCGGAAGCGGTGACCGTCGCCGTCGGCATCTCGCTCGGACTGGCGGCCGGCCTGGGTGGCCAGCGCAGGATCGCATCATCGTATGGATCACCGACTTCGCCTCCGCGTTTCCTGACATCCTCGTGATCATCCTCGTGCGTCAGGTCCTGCTCGGACGTGACTGGCCGATCATCGGTGCCGGGTCGCCACAGATCCCCGGCATACCGTCCGCCCTGTTGGTCACCGTCGTGGCGATCTCAATCGTCAGCTGGGTGACCATCTGCCGGCTCGTGCGGGGACAGATCCTGTCGCTCCGTGAGCAGGAGTACGTACTCGCCGCACGGGCAGCAGGCGCGAGCCCGTGGCGGGCCCTGCGAGTCCATATGCTCCCGAACACGCTCAGCACCGTGATCGTGGCCATCACGTTTGGCATTCCCCGCAACATATTCGCGGAGGCCTCCCTCGCGTTCATCGGGCTGGGTGTGCCCCCTCCGTTCGCCAGCCTCGGGTCCCTGATGAGCGACGGACGGGCCCACCTGCAGGCCAACAGTCTGCTCGTGGTCTGGCCAGCCCTAGCCGTGGCAACCCTGATGCTGTGTTTCACCTTCCTGGGTGACGGGCTCCGTGACGCGCTCGACCCGCGCTCCCGCCGCCAGAGGGGATAGCGTCCGACTGGCACCCGGGCATCGATGACGTCAGCCAGTACCCCTCCGGCCTGAACACGGCTACCCACGGTTGTTCGCACATTGTGGATAGGCACGGGGAGCATCACCCTCCCGGTCCGTAACCCGTCTCTACACTCCTAGCAGTCCCATCCCCCTTCGGCTCGAGGGCTACGACACCGTGATCAACCCGCTCTCGTCCTTTCTCGGCATGTTCTCCCACGACATCGCCATCGACCTCGGCACCGCCAACACGCTCGTCTCCGTCCGCGGACGCGGCATCGTCATCGATGAACCCTCGGTGGTGGCCATCGACCGCATGACGAAGCGCGTGCTGGCGATCGGCGCCGAGGCAAAGCGTATGGTCGGCCGGACACCGTCCTCGATCATCGCGGTGCGCCCCCTCCGCGATGGAGTCATTTCCGACTTCGCGACGACCGAGAAGATGCTCCAGTACTTCATCCGCTCCGTGCATGAGCGGTTTGGCATGGGCGTCGGCAAGCCTCGAGTGGTGATCGGCATCCCGTCAGGCGCGACCGAAGTCGAGAAACGCGCCGTCCACGATGCCGCCGTCGCTGCCGGCGCCCGCGCTGCCTACCTCATCGAGGAGCCGATGGCCGCGGCGATCGGCGCCGGGCTGCCCGTGATGGACGCGGCTGGCTCGATGTGCGTCGACATCGGCGGCGGGACGACCGAGGTTGCCGTGATCGCACTCGGGGGGATCGTCCGTTCGCAGTCGGCGCGCGCCGCCGGGGACGCGATGGACATGGCGATCATGGACTACGCCCGTCAGGTGCATAACCTCCTCATTGGCGAACGCACCGCCGAGCAGTTGAAAATCAACGCGGGCTCCGCCTTCCCGATGGACGACGAAACGACCGCCGACCTCCGAGGCCGCGACCTGGCCACCGGCCTGCCGAAGTCGGTGGAGGTTTCGACCGTCGAGATCCGAGACGCGCTCTCCGCGGTCGTCAACGAAATCGTGCGCACCGTGCGCGCGACCATCGAGACCACGCCCCCCGAGCTGGTAGCGGACATCATGATGCATGGCATCGCCATGACCGGCGGTGGGTCGTTGCTGCGTGGCCTAGACCGGAAGATCGCTACCGAAACGCGCTTCCCCGTCTACGTGGGGGAGGACCCGCTGCGCTCCGTCGTGCGCGGCTGTGCCGACGCCCTGGAGGAAGCCGAGACGCTCCAGAAGGTGCAATCGGCCGTCGCATATCGCCGTCCGCCTCGCTAGGCGGGGCGTGGGGCGCTGGCCCCGGCTCGTGGTGACACCGCCGCCCCCACCCGCCGGTGTCGCCTCGGTGTCGCCTCGCGGAACTCCCGCGGGGGCGTACGGTGAGGAGCGATCGCGTGACCAGCGTCCGCAACCTCGCCTGGCTCTCCGCCGCGTTCGCCGCCGCCCTGATCCTGCTGGTCCTCGCGCCGATCCCGTTCGCGGGCGATGTCGAGTCGCATGCCGCGTCATTGACTGCCCCGATCGCCAGCACGCTCCGCTCCACTACGCGCCCGGTCTCCGACGTCCTGCTGAACGCGGGACGTCTGGGTGAGCTGTCGCGCGAGAACGCCTCGCTGCGCCAGGACCTTGTCCAGGCGCAGGCTGAACTGACCGCGCTCCGGGAGCAACGACACGCACAGGAGCAGTCCGATGCCCTTGACCTCTCCGCAGGCCAACTCGGCACGCATGTCACCGCGCCCGTCCTGCTCCGCGACCCCGCCCCGGGGCGCCAGATGCTCCTCGTTGGACGGGGCTCGGAGGACGGGCTGCGGACGGGCCAGCCGGTCCTCGGGTCGGGCGCCACACTCGTCGGCATGGTCACCGCCGTCGACAAACATCGCGCGCGTGTCCGGCTCCTGCATGACGCTGACAGCGCGGTCGCAATCGCCCTTCAATCCTCGCGCACCCAGGGCTCGCTCGCCGGCACCGGAGACACTCTGCGGATCGAGATGGTGTCGTCAGTCACGCCCGTCGCCGCGGGTGATCTGGTACTGACCAGTGCACTGGGTGGCCTCCTCCCCCCCGGCCTTCTCATTGGGCGGGTCGCTGATGCCGAGGCCCGGGCGGAGGAGCTGTTTACGCTGATCCGGGTCGAACCGCTCGTCGACTACGACCGTCTGGAGCAGGTACTCATCCTGACTGACTTTCGGCCCAGCCTGACGCTGACCGGCGAACCTGAAACACGATGATCGCACTCGCCGCGCTCCTCGGACTGGGCGCCGCCCTCGTGCAGGGTGGCCCGCTCGGCGGCCTCGGCGATGGCGGTGCCGCCATCGCGTTGCCGAGCGCCCTCGCGACCGGCTGGGCATCCGTGCGGGGCCCGCGCGAGGCCATCGTGCTGGTCTTCGTCGCGGCCGCGATCCTCGGCGTCCTCTCAGACGCACGCGTCGGCCTGTTTGCGCTCGCTCTGATGCCGGCCGCCGTGACCGGCACCCTGGCGACCATCGGTGTCCCCGGCCGGCGGACCCGCGTGGCGCGCGCGGCCCTGGCCGGATGGCTGGGTGCCGCTGCCTACCTCCTGCTGCTGGCAGTCACGGCTGGCGGCCTGCCCGGCGGGACCGCGGTCGCATGGGGACTGGCCGCGAGCGCCTTCATCGCCGCAACGACATGCCTCGCGCTGTTCCCCTGGCGACCCAATGACCGGCGGCTGTTCGCGTGACGCGCCTCTCCGTCGCCGTACGTCTGCGCGTGGTGCTCGGCGTCTTCAGCGTGGTGTTCGCGGTGTTCGCGGTGGACCTCATCCGCGCGCAGTGGCTCGACCCGGTCGTCGCGCCAGAGTGGGGCAACGGAGTTTCGCCACGCATCGTCGCCGTCGAGGCGGCGCGCGGCGTGATCACCGACCGGAACGGCGTGATCCTTGCCCGCAACGTCCCGGACTACCGGCTCGTCCTCGTCCCTGGCCTACTCCCGTCTGAGGCCGAATCGCGCCGTTCCGTGCTGATCGAGCTGCAGGCCCGCACCGGGGTCGGCATCGACCGCCTGGTGGAGGCCGCCGATACCCACCTCGCACGCGTCGACCCATTTCGTGCGGTCGTAGTGGAAAAGCACCTCGGCACGGAACGTGCCATCGTGCTGCGTGCCGCACTGGCCGGCCTGCACGCCGCCCGAATCGAAGTCACCTCCGACCGCCGCTACGAGGCATCCGGGGCACTCGCCCACGTCCTTGGCTACGTCGCCCCGATCCCGGTCGACCGCGCCGTGGAGCTTCAGAAGGTTGGCTACAGCCCGGAGGGGCGTATCGGACTCACCGGTGTCGAGGCCGTGTACGAGTCACGACTGCGGGGGGAGAACGGCAGGCGTCTGATCCTCGCAGACCCGCTGGGACGCGAGGTCGGCACGCTGGGGGACACCCCCCCACGCACCGGTTCCACCGTCGAACTTTCGATCGACCTGGCCCTTCAGCGTGCCGCCGAGGCGGCCCTTCGCGGCGGGATCGATGCCGGCCTCTCCATCGTCCGGAGCGTCCCGGCGCGTCCACAGCCCGTCCCCGGCGGCGCCGCGGTGGTCATGGAGGTGAACACGGGCGAGATCCTCGCGTTGGTTTCCTTGCCCTCCTATGACGCGAACCTGTTCAACGGGAGCACGGACGCACAGGCATTTGAGCGCGTCCTGCAGGACCCGGGACACCCGCTGGTCGACCGCACGTATATGGAAACACGCTCGCCCGGCTCGATCTTCAAACCGCTCGTGGCGCTTGCCGCGCTCGAGGAAGGGATCGCGACGGCCGACACCCGGATCACCAGCAATGGGTACATCTCCGTTGCGAACGAGTACGACCCCTCGATCCGGTATGTCTTCAAGGACTGGGCCGCCCATGGTTCCACGGACATGGCGCGCGCCCTCGCACGCTCGTCGGACGTGTACTTCTACCTGCTCGCCGGGGGATACCGGGAAGACGGGCGCGAGGTGTTCCGTGGGATGGGTGCGGACACGCTCGCGAAATGGGCGCGCCTCGGCGGGTTCGGGCGGCCGGCAGGGATCGACTTGCCCGGTGAAACCGGAGGTCTGGTCCCGGACAGCAGGTGGAAGGAGAAGACCATTGGCGACCAGTGGCTGCTCGGCGACACATACACCTACGGCATCGGCCAGGGGTACTTCACGGCCACCCCCCTGCAGATGACGGTGCTCGCGGCAGCGTTCGCGAACGGCGGCGACCTCCTGGCACCCCGCGTGGTCCGCGGCACCCGTGAGGACGGCCGCTTCTTCCCCACCGGGCGGCAGGTAACCGCCCGCCTCCCCGGCACACCCGCGCACTTCGAGACCGTCCGCCGGGGGATGCTCGCGGCTGCAGCCCTCGACGGCACCGCCTTCACCGGCGTCCCCACCGGATGGCAGATCGCGGCGAAGACGGGCACCGCAGAGTTCGGTCAGCCCTATCCGGACGGCGAGTTCCACACACACGGCTGGTTCATGGCCTACGGGCCGTTTGAGCGTCCGGAGATCGCCGTCGTCGTCTACCTGGAGTATGGCGTCGGTTCCACGCACGCCGGTCCCGTCGCGAAGGAGATTTTCGAGGCCTATCAAGCCACCCGCGGTGGCCCATCACGTGTCCGACAGCCAGGGGGGACACCGTGACATTCGCCCGCCAGGCCGTCCGTGCGCTCGCACCCGACCCGGCGCTCGCCGGCGCTGGCCTCACCCTGGTCACGCTGGGCCTGTTGATGATCCAGGGCGCGACGCTCCATTCCGCAACTGGCATCACCGGGGCCACGCTGCGTCAGGCGGTCTACCTCGCTGCTGGGCTCCTCGCATTCCTGAGCCTCCGTCGGATGGATTACCGACTCCTTCAGCGCTGGGCGCTGTGGCTATACCTCGGCGCAGCGGGTGCACTCGCCTTCGTACTGGCCCTCGGCACGGCGGCACACGGAGCGCGACGCTGGATCGATATCGGTCCGGTGACCATCCAGCCATCGGAGTTCGCCAAAGTCGCGACGGTCACAGCCATCGCCGCGTTCGCCGCCCGGCGGGAACCTTCGAGACGCACCGTGGCCGCTGCGCTTGCCCTTCTGGGGCCACCCGCTGCGCTCGTACTGGCAGAACCCGACCTGGGCAGCACCCTCACCCTGGCGGTCATCTGGATCGTCCTGATGGCGGTCTGGGGCGTCTCCTGGCGGATCCTCGGCGGAATGGCACTCCTCGCGCTTGCGATCCTCCCGATCCTCTTTGTCGCCGTACCCGAGTACCAGCGCGAGCGTATCGCTGTGTTCGTCGACCCCGCGCGTGACCCGCTGGGGTCAGGTTTCACCAGCCGTCAGGTGGAGGTCGCGCTTGGTGGTGGAGGCCTCACCGGGCGCGGCTTCGGGGGCCCCAGCGCGCTGGATGGGCTCGCACCGCGCACCGCCGACTTCGCCTTCGCACAGCTGGCGGAGCAGGTCGGGCTGGTCGGCTCCCTTGCCGTCCTCGGACTCTTCGGGATCATCGCCTGGCGAGGCATCAGCGTCGCAGGTGCAGCCTCGGACGTCTTCGGGCGGCTACTCGCCACCGGCCTCACGGCGGTCATCGTCGGGCAGGCGGCGCTGCACATCGCCGTCAACCTCCGCCTCTTCCCCGCAACCGGCATTCCGCTCCCCTTCGTCTCTCAGGGTGGCTCCGCACTCGTCACCGTGTTCGCAGCGCTCGGGATGATCGAATCGGTGGCCGCACACCGCCCGGTGATCGACCGGACACCCTGGCGCGGCGACTGACAGCGGCTCATCCCTTAAGCACGACGAAGGCCGCCCTCTCGGGCGGCCTTCGCAACAGTTCGGAACGAACCGCTACGGCGTCGTCAGCGCCGGCTCTTCCGCCGTCACCTCACCGACCAGGCGAGTGAACACGACTTCGCCGTCGGCCATGTCGACCTTCACCGTGTCGCCGGGCTCGTACGTGCCGCCCAGCACCGCGTCGGAAAGCTTGTCCTCGATGAGGTTCTGGATCACGCGACGCAGCGGGCGGGCGCCGAACACCGGGTCGAATCCAGCCTCGCCCAGGTGGTCCAGCAGCGCGTCCGTGACCTCGAGCTTCATCTCCTTGGTCTTCAGGTTGTCCCGCAGGTCGTCCAACTCCAGGTTGACGATCTTGCGGATGTCAGCCGCGCCCAGCGCCCGGAAGACGACGGACTGGTCGATGCGGTTGAGGAACTCGGGCCGGAAGACCCGCTTCACCTCCTCCTCCACGCGCAACTTCATCCGCTTGTACTGCTCTTCCGCGTCTTTGTTCTCGTCGCGCGAGGTGTTGAACCCAACACGGCTGTCCTTCCGGATCAGGTCCGACCCCACGTTGGAGGTCATGATAATGATCGTGTTACGGAAGTCGACCTTGCGCCCCTTCGCGTCGGACAGATGCCCGTCGTCGAAGATCTGGAGGAGCATGTTGAAGACGTCCGGGTGGGCCTTCTCGATCTCGTCCAGCAGGATCAGGCAGTACGACTTGCGTCGCACCAGGTCGGTCAGCTGGCCACCGTCGTCATACCCCACGTAGCCCGGAGGCGAGCCGACGAGTCGGGAGATCGTGTGCTTCTCCATGAATTCGGACATGTCGATCCGCACGATGTTGTCGCGCGATCCGAACATGAACTCGCCGAGCATCTCCGCCAGGTAGGTCTTCCCCACGCCCGTCGGGCCCAGGAACATGAAGACGCCGATCGGACGCTTCGGATCCTTCAGGCCGGCACTCGCGCGTCGCACCGCCTTCGAGACCGCGACGATCGGCTCTTCCTGGCCGACGACGCGCTCCTTCAGGAACGACTCCATCTCCAGCAGGCGCTGGCTCTCCTCTGCCGCGATGCGCGACAGCGGGACCCCTGTCCACTGCGAGATGACGTCGCGGATGTCGTCTTCCGTGACCACGGTCTGGTCGGTGCCGCGCTGCGCCTGGATCTCCGCCTCAAGTTCCTCGAGGCGGCTCTGCAACCGCACCTCGCGCTCGCGCAACTCGGCCGCGAACTCGTACTGCTGGTTGGCGATCGCCTGATCTTTCTCGCGCCGCAACGCCTCCAGCCCGCTCTGCACTTCCTTCACGGACGGCGGCATCGCGTGGCGACGGATACGGACACGAGCCGATGCCTCGTCCATGAGGTCGATCGCCTTGTCCGGCAGGAATCGGTCGGACACATACCGCGCCGAGAGCTCGGCGGCCGCCTTCAGCGCCTCGTCCGAGATCTTCAGCTTGTGGTGCTCTTCGTACGCGGAACGCACACCCTTCAGGATCTGGATCGTGTCGGGCACGGTCGGTTCGTCGACACGCACTGGCTGGAAACGACGTTCCAGCGCCGCGTCTCGCTCGATGTGCTTGCGGTACTCGTCCAGAGTCGTCGCGCCAACCGCCTGGATCTCGCCGCGTGCCAACGCCGGCTTCAAGATGTTGGCCGCGTCCACGGCGCCTTCGGCCGCACCCGCACCGACGAGCATGTGAAGCTCGTCGATGAAGAGCATGCAGTTCCCCGAGGTTTTGATCTCCTCGATGACCTTCTTCAGCCGTTCCTCGAACTCGCCGCGGTACTTCGTCCCCGCGACCAGCAGGCCGATGTCCAGCGTGAGCATCCGCTTGCCCAGCAGGGTGTCCGGCACATCACCGGAAACGATGCGGTGCGCGAGGCCTTCTGCGATCGCGGTCTTGCCCACGCCCGGCTCGCCGATCAGCACCGGGTTGTTCTTGGTGCGGCGCGACAGGATCTGCACGACGCGCTCGATCTCGTGGTCACGCCCGACGATCGGGTCAAGCTGTCCACTGCGCGCCATCGCGGTCAGGTCCACGCCCAGCTGGTCGAGCGTCGGGGTCCGCACGGAGCGCCCGCCGGCCGCCGCCGCCTGCCCGGCCTGCTGTCCGCCACCGGCGGCCGGCTGGCCCTGCTGAGGCTGCTGCTGCAGGATGCGCGTGGTCTCCCCGCGCACCCGCTCCAGGTTCACGCCCAGGCTTTCGAGGACACCCGCTGCGATACCCTCGCCCTCGCGGACGAGACCGAGCAGCAGGTGCTCCGTCCCGATATACGAGTGCGACAGACGTCGCGCCTCGTCGACCGCGAGCTCGATCACCTTCTTCGCGCGCGGCGTCAGCCCGATCTCGGCGGACGACGTGCGGTCGCCCCGGCCGATGATGAACTCGACGGCCGAGCGCACCTTGTTCAGCTCGACGCCCAGGTTTCCAAGCACCTTGGCTGCGACGCCGTCGCCCTCACGGACGAGGCCGAGCAGCAGGTGCTCCGTCCCGATGTAGTTGTGGTTGAAGCGCTGGGCCTCTTCTTGAGCCAGCGTCAGGACACGGCGTGCCCGCTCTGTGAACTTGTCGAATCGGTCAGCCATGGCCAGGCCTCCGTCCGTTTCCCCCGCGGATCAACAGTACCACGGGGGCTTCTGGTACCCATTGAACGTAGACCCACACCGTCTCGTGATCCATTGTGCCCAGCACGCGCCACGTTGTCTCTGCGCGTTCCACCTGATGCCGGGCCCCGGTGCCCGGACCCGGGAATCCACCGGGAAAGACAGAGCGGCGCGCCAGGACGTTCCCTGACGCGCCGCGGACTGATCCCTGACCCGTTATGGACTACCCGGCAGGCGTCTCCGACGGTGCCTCGGTCTCGGGGTCCGTCTGCTGCTGGGCAAGGTCGGCCTGCGCCTGCTGCATCGCCGCCTGCATCGCGGTCAGGACGGGCTGGTCGTCGCGCATCGCGGCCCGCGCCTGCTGGTCTTCCGCACGAGACTCCGCGAGGGCGGTAGCCGCCGTGGCGGCCTTCCGCGATTCTTCCACAGCTCGCTCCAGACGGGCCGCGAACCGGGGTGCGAGGGCGATCGCCTCGTCCGGGAACAGCTTCGCAGCGTCTTCCGGCATCTCCGTCACGCGGCCGTCCTGGTCGAACTGCCAGCCGCGGATCATCGCCTCGGTTCGTGCCTCGCGAAGAGAGAGGCCCAGGCGGTGCCGGTCGTGCTCGATGCGCACGATCTTCAGCGGCACCACGTCGCCTTCCTCCACAACCTCTTCCGGGTGGCCGATGCGGCGGTCCACCAACTCGGAGACGTGCACCAGACCCTCTACCGGGCCAGGCAACCGTGCGAACGCACCGAAGGCGACCAGTTTCGTGATCTCGCCCGGGACGACATCGCCCACCTGGTAGCGAGTGATCAACTGCTCCCACTGCTCGGGCGCCGCGCGCCGGATGGAGAGAGCGATCTTCTTCGTGTCCTGATCGATGCGCATGACGAAGACGTTGACCTCGTCGCCCACCTTGAAGAGGTCTTCGGGCTGCGCGTTCCGGTCCCAGGACAACTCGGACAGGTGGACGAGGCCGTCCGCGCCACCGAGGTCGACGAACACGCCGAAGTTCCGGATCGAAGTGATGCGGCCGAGGCGGACCTCACCCTCGTGCAGTTCGTCGAGGAGGCGGTCCTTCTGCTCCGCGCGCCACTCCTGCAGCGCTGCACGCTCAGACAGGATGACCCGGTTGCGCCGGCGGTTGATCTCGATGACCTTCAGGCGCAACTCGCGGCCCACCTGCGCGGAGAGCGGGTTCGTGGCGTCCGTGCCGGGCTTGGCACCGACCACCTGCGACATCGGGATGAAGGCGTTGACCCCCTCCACGTTCGCGAGCAGGCCGCCCTTGTTGTAGCCGGTGATCTCCGCCTCGAAGATATCGCCGTTCTCGAATCGCTCCTGCAGCGTGCGCCAGCCCTGCTCGCCGCGCGCGCGGTCGATCGATAGGCCGACCTGGCCCTCCGACGTTTCCGGGTTCGAGACGTACACCAGGACCTTGTCGCCCGGCTTCACCTTCGTCAGCGGGTCGGCGCCCAGCGAGTGCATCTCGCCGGCCGGGATCACGCCCTCGGACTTGAAGCCGATGTCGACGAGGATCCCGTCACGCTCTACACCCATGACGGTGCCTTCGACCACCTCGCCTCGGCGCAACTGGCGCGGCTCTTGAGCCTCCACGCTGGCGAGCAGCGCCTCCATGGACTCAAACTCTTCGGCGGGTGCGGTGGTGGTCTGATTGGTCAAGGTTGGTACTAGCCTCCGGATTGAAGATGGATCCGCGCCCCGCCAAAGCAGATGCGCAAGGAGGGATGATACATCCCTCTACCCCGTACGATCCCGGTCTATATGAAGATTCTGAGCTTCAGGGCTCCCTGGACGGTTCCTCCGTGTTGGGCAAGAGATAACAAGAGATAAGTCGAGCGAGATAAGTCGGGGGAGATAAGCAGCGAGCCATCCCGTGTTGCGGGATGGCTCGCATCGTCCTGGCGGTGGCCTATTTTCCACGCCCGTTCGCACGGGGAGTATCGTCAGCGCTGTGGCGTTTCACTTCCGTGTTCGGAATGGGAAC
>VGPD01000009.1 GCA_016875635.1 Chloroflexota bacterium | reverse complement strand
AGCAACTGGGCCCCCTTCTACGGCCTTTCCATCGGAACCGAGGTGGTGCTTCTGGCTTTTATTCTGCGCTCGGCTTGGACATGGCCCCGTACGCAATCACCGTCTTTGCCAGGTTGACGCAGCCACTCCCACACACCACCACCCCACCCCACCACCCACACACACCAAGACGGGCGCCTCGCGCCGCCCGTCCCATCTGCTCACCAACAACCAGTCGAGCCTACCGCGCCTGAGCCGTCGGGCGAGGGTTCGCCTCACGCCACGCGAACCACTTCGACTCCGGCAACGTCCCCGCGAGGTACTGCCGGTGCGTCTCCTCGAACACCCGGTCGACCTTCGCCAGGAAGTCCTCGTAGGTCCCGTTGTTCATGAACACATGGTCGGCCGCAGGCGCGCGGTCCTGCCACTTCCGCTGCGCGTCCAGCCGCTGCTGCGCCTCCGTGTCGTTGAAGTTGTTGCGCGCCATCAGCCGTGGCTTCGCGATCTCGTCCGACGCCGACACCAGCCATGTCGCGTCGCACCACTGCGAATAGTCCGCCTCGATCAGGTTCACCGCCTCGAGGACCGCCACGTCATTCGGCCCCAGCGTCGCGCGCCAGCGCTCGATCGTCGTCCGCATCTCGTCCTCGATGTTGCCGATCGCCCGCATCCAGCGGCTCATGTTCGTCGGGTTCCCGAACACCAGCGCACCGATCTTCTTCCGTTCGATCATCCCGTCCTCGCCGATGATCTCCGGCCCGAACTCCGCCACCGCGTTGTCGAACCCCTGCTTCCCGGGGTCGAACATCCGGTGCACGATCTTGTCCGCGTCCCCGTGCGTCACGTGGTACTTCTCCACGAGTCGCGTGCAGAGCCCGCTCTTCCCCGTCGCGATCGAGCCCGTCACTCCCAGGATCATCGGCATGGCGTCTCCCTCGTCATCTGCGGGCAGAGGCTAGCGGAAATCCGGCCCGAGGTAGAGGGCCGGACGGCTACCCCTCGTAATTGAGGTTCAACTCCTTCAACGTCAGCGCCTGCGGCGCCTCCGCCCGCAGCCCCACATCCGTCACCTCCGCCACCACCATCGCGTGGTCGCCGCGCTCGACGACGTCCGTCACCCGCAGCGTCGCCCACGCAGGTGCACCGACCAGCAACAGCACACCCGAAGCCGACGGCTCCGTCGCCACCCGCAGGTCCTTCGCCACGAACTCCAACCCCTCGAACGGCGTGTCCTCGAAGAACGCGAACGCCAGCGCGCCCTGCCCCGACCCGAGGAACGAGATCGCGAGGTCGCCCCCCGGCCTTGATGTTCGCGAACGACTTCGTGTCCTTCTTCCCCCCCAGCGCCAACAGCGGCGGGTCGAACGACATCTGCGACACCCAGTTCACCGTCGCCCCGCTCACCGAATCACCCGCCTTCGTCGTGATGACGTAGAGGCCGTACGGGATCAATCGAGGCGCCGTCTTCCTCGCAGCTGCGTCCATGAGTGATTCCCTTTCTCGCCGTCGGAGATGAGTGGAGCGCCGGCGCCACTGCCATCGCGGGCCGGATTGTACGGCGCGCGCGAGTGCTACTGTCTGACCTCAACATCGAACCCGCCGGAGCGCCCGATGTAACCCTACAAACTCGACAAGGACGAACGCGACCAGGCGATCCACCGCCTCGCCACCTACCTCCGACGCGAACGCGACGAGGAATGGGGCGACCTCGCCGTCCGCCTGCTCTTCGACACCATCGAGGAACAGATTGCCTCGCTCCACTACAACCGCGGCGTCGCCTAGGCGCAGCGCACCACCCGCGAACTCCCCGACGCCTTCGAGGTCAACTTCGAATCCTTCAAGCGCATGGCCTGGCGGTAGACGCCCGGCCGTAGACTTTCTCGCATGACCGCTCACACCGTCATGGGGACAGCGATCCGTGTCGCCGCACGTGGTACCGCTCGAAGCCTCTGGGCCGCCGTCCGAGGCGTGGACGCGCTCCTCGCCGCCTTCTTCACGATCGCGCCTTCCGCCAGCGCGACGAGCGAAGAGGTCGGCTGAGAGGTCATGGCCGGCTCCGTGTGGGCCGGGGAATTCGCGAAGTCGTACAGCTCCCCCGACTCGAACCGCTGGTAGCGATCCTCAACGCCACCTTCACGTACCACTTCACCCGATGAGCGCTCAGGCGCGGCCCGTGAGCCGCTTCGCCTCGTTGAGCGCCGCGTACGACCGCGTCGGCGCCGCCATCAGGAAGCGGAACCCCTGCTCCACCACCCACCCCACGTTCTGCGCGTCGACGTGCGGGTGCCCACACGCTACACCGGCCTCCTGGCACGTCCTGAGGATCGTCGCCATCGCCTCCCGCACCACCGGGTGCTCGTACTGCCGCGGATAGCCGAGGTTCTGCGAGAGGTCGCCCTCCCCGATCACCACGACGCCGATGCCGGTGACCTCCTTCAACATCCGCGGCAGGTTGTCGATCGCCCGCACGTCCTCGCACATGATCATCGCGAGGATCTCGCCGTCCGGGTTGAGCGGCCACACGTCGGCGCGCTGGTAGTACTCCTGCTGCGTCAGCCCCCAGTAGCGGGCGGCGGCCCCCGGCGCGTCGCCCCGGATCCCGCGAGGCTCTAGCCGCGGGGCGTCCTCGGGGCGCGGATAGCGACAGGCTGCGACGGCGTTGTACGCCTCCTCAACGGTGCTGACGTGCGGCCAGAGCACGCCGTACACGCCGGAGTCCAGCACCTGCTTCGCGTGCCACTGGCTCATCTCCCCGCCGTTCGGTGGGATCCGCACGAGCGGCGTCGGACGCGAGACGATCGATCCGCTCTTCGCGATCTGGCTTCGGTTGAGCATGTACTGCAGCGCGTGCCGGAGCTGCCCGTTGTCGTACGGGTTGTGCTCCATCTCGTACACCACGCCGTCATAGTCCGCCGTCGCGATCTCCGTCGCCGTCCCGATGTCCGGCGACGCGAACGAGGCCAGCGCCGTCCCGCCCTGCTCCAGCACCCGGATCACGCTGTTCAGCCGCTCCGCCATCGCACTTTCCTCTCACGCCGGACTGCCGGCGTCGCGGGATTGTACGGCGCCCCGATCGGCTGGCGGCCTACCGCATAACCACCACGTCCATCGGAAGCCCGAGGATCCATCACTCATCCGCGCGCACCGCAGCACGCCGCGCCCTGATCAACTCACCGGCGAGCGACCGACGCCCCTGTGTCACCTCCGTCACCACGGCCTGAGCACGAGCGAGTGCCGCCCGTCGCATCGCTATGCGGCGCTCCGCAGGGGCGCCCACCCGACCCGGTTCGTTGGCCTGCGACTGACGCGACGCCATCCCGTCACCTCCACGGACATCGATCACAACCTACCAGCAGCTCCAGTGCTGGCCCGGCGATCCGCGTCACCATGACATGGCTCACCCTCGACACACCCTTGACAGATATCGGATAATTCCGATATCGAGAAAAGGCAATGCCGCGAAGGCACCGTCCTGCCACCCGAAGGCCGCCCCCATGAAGACCGTCACCCAGACCACCGACGAGGCCCGCGCCGTCGAACTGTTCCGCGCGCTCGCCAACCCCGTCCGCTTCCGCATCGTCCAGTCGCTCGCCGAGCGCGGCGAATGCGTCGTCGGCGACCTCGTCATCGAACTCCCGGTCGCCCAGCCCACTGTCTCCGAGCACCTGCGCGTCCTCCGCGAGGCCGGCCTCGTCCGCGGCAGCGTCGACGGCCCCAACCGCTGCTACTGCCTCGACCCGGACGCCCTCGCCACCCTCCGCCAGGCGATCGAGCGGATCGAGGCCCGCGCCTGCTTCTGAACCACGCCACCAATCCCGAGCCCACGACCACACGCACCGACAGGGAGCCTCCAATGACCAGCAAGACTGACACCCAGAACCCCACCCAGGGCGACGACGACGTCCGCACCGCGGTCCGCGAGGCCTATGGCGCACGCGCACGCGAGGTCGCCGCGCAGGCGCCGGGCGAACGCGCCGCCGGCGTGAAGTCCCGCTTCTACGACACCACCGATGGCATGCCCGACACCGTCGTCTCCTACGGCTGCGGCAACCCCGTCGCCATCGCCGGACTCCAGCCCGGCGAGACCGTCGTCGACCTCGGCTCCGGCTCCGGGCTCGACTGCTTCCTCTCCGCCCAGCAGGTCGGCCCCACCGGCCGCGTCATCGGCATCGACATGACCGACGACATGCTGTCGCTCGCCGAGCAGAACCGCGCGAAGGTCGGCGCCACCAACGTCGAGTTCCGCCGCGGCGTGATCGAGCAGCTCCCCGTCGACGACGCCTCCGTCGACGTGATCATCTCGAACTGCGTCATCAACCTCTCGACCGACAAGGACGCCGTCTTCGGCGAGGCGTTCCGCGTCCTCCGCCCCGGCGGTCGCTTCCAGGTGTCGGATGTCGTGCTGCTACGGGATGTCTCCGACGCCGAGCACGCCGACCTCGACCTGTGGTCCGGCTGCAAGTCCGGAGCGCTGCTGCACAGCGACTACGCCGCCCGCCTCCGCGCCGCCGGCTTCACTGACGTGGAGGTCTCGATCACCGGTGGCGGCGAGGCAGCCTGGGCGAGCGCGCTGATCAACGCGCGCCGCCCCGGCGGCGCGAACACCGGCATGCCCTTCCTCAAGGGCGGCCAGTTCATCGAATTCCTCGCCCCCGCCGGCCTCGACACCGCCGACTGCTGCGGCGTCGACGGCAAGGAATGCTGCTAGCGAAAACGTGAGGCGTGCCGCTAGTCGCACTGCGACGGCGGCACGAGCCTCACGCCCAACCATCGCGTTCACCACGGCGGCGACTCGCCCTCAATGAGGACGCCCGCGTAGGACCCGGATCCTGAACCTCCCCCTCGCCACTCGAGGGGCGAGGGGGCCGGGGGGTGTGGGGTGACCACAGATCTCGAACCCCATTCCCCGAGGGAAGGGGGCAGGGGGATGGGCCGCTCGTCGCACCGCGACGGCGGTACGGGCCTCACGCATGCACCTCGCGGTCACCCCACACGACACCTCCCGCGAGTGATATGAAACGCACCGCCACGCCGAACAGGCGCGGCGCAGCGCGGAGGTGCATCGTGCCCGACAACCAGCCGACCGACTACGAAACGATCATCGTCGAGAAAGAACGCGGCCGCGCCCGCATCACCCTCAACCGCCCCGAAAAACTCAACGCCCTCTCGGCACAACTCCAGGCCGAACTCCGGCACGCCCTCTGGGACGCCGACCGCGACACCCGCGTCCACTCCATCATCCTCCGAGGCGCCGGCCGCTCCTTCTGCGCCGGCTACGACCTCACACCCGAACGACGCCTCAGCGGCGAATCCACCGCCGAAGCCAACCCGTACGCCGACGTCTACCGCAAGAACCAGACCTTCGACGACGACGTCTGGCGCATGGAAGAAGCCCAGCGCGACCGCATGGCCATCTTCGACATCCACAAACCCGTCATCGGCCAGGTCCACGGCTTCTGCGTCGCCGGCGGCACCGACCTCGTCTTCCTCTGCGACATCGTCGTCGCCGACCAGGACGCCCGCATCGGCTTCCCGCCCGTCCGAGCGATGGGCGGCCCGCCCGCGCACATGTGGACCTACCACGTCGGCCCCCAGTGGGCGAAGTACATGCTCCTCACCGGCGAATTCATCAGCGGCGCCGAGGCCGAGCGCATCGGCCTCGTCTGGAAAGCCGTCCCCAGCGACCAGCTCACCGAGACCGTCGAGGAGATCGCCGACCGCATGGCGATGATCCACCCCGACATGCTCGCCGGGAACAAACGATCGGTGAACCTCGCTCTCGAACTCATGGGCGCGCGCACCATGCAGCGCCTCGCCGCCGAGATCGACGCCCGCATGCACACCTCCCCCGGCATGGACGAATGGCGCACCCGCAACAACGAGCAGGGCCTCAAGGAAGCCCTCGCCTGGCGCGACGGCCGCTTCGTCAACGCCGAGCAGCGCCGCCAGTGGCAGCAGGAGCACTGGCCCGAGGGCCCGCGGACGTAGGCGGTCATCGGAACCACGAGTGATGACGACCCCGTGGGCACAGAGCCTGCGTGAACTGCATAACGACCACTTCGGTTTCGACTGGGACAGTCATGTCCGCCGCCTGAACGAGCGACTCGGTCTGACCGGCCGCGATGAGTTCGGACTGCCGGCTCCGGGTCTGCCTCCCGCGTGGTTCGTCGGTGACGTTGAAGGACTCCGCCCCGGCGAGTGGGTGCTGGTGATCTCTCTGAACCAGGCTCGCCGCGAAGAGGACGAAGGCTGGCATCGCGCGCAGCACTACACGCGCCAGTCCTACTGGGACCACTGGCGGTTTCTCAACCGGGATTGGTGGACGCCCCGCTTCTACCGCCCGTTGGTGCGACTCGCCTCGCACGCGATCGGCGTCCCCACCGGCCCGACGAATGAGTCTGAGTTCACGTCCACTCGAATGATCTTCGTCGAGCTGTGCCCCTACGCCTCGCGACAGTTCACCTTCACCGGCCCCGCGCTCTCGACACTCGCGGACGATGACCTCGGATTCCAACTCGCGGCTCGCGTCAGGCGCGTC
The DNA here is from genome assembly GCA_016875635.1 of Chloroflexota bacterium. GTDB lineage: Bacteria > Chloroflexota > Dehalococcoidia > UBA2979 > UBA2979 > SURF-43. The sequence goes on along the minus strand of VGPD01000009.1, from coordinate 53,388 downwards.
CTCATCGAGCAGGCATCACCGGCGTTCATCCTCGTGAACGGTCGCCCGGCACTGGACGACTTCGAACGTCTCGAACGAGATCGCGTCAGCCTCGAAGAACGGCGATACGCGTCAGTCCGCCGGCCCGAGCACACGCTCTGGCACAAGGAGGGCCGGTACGAGGGAGCTGGGTGCTTGGTGCCCGTCGTGGGCTTTCCGTTTCTCCGCAAACCTTCGAATCACAACTGGTACGCGGAGATCGACCAACTTGCTTCGATGGCCCGCCGCCTACTGCGTCCCGATCAGCGCTCGTAGCCGATCCGCACGTGCACGTGCCACAAGCGAACGCGCGACTGGCCACTCAGTCGCGAGCCGGCAGTCGGCATCCTCGCGCATTGATCGAAGCACCCGGAGGTCGTCGCTCGCGCGAGGCACACGACTCGAAAGCTCCTCGATCACCGAGAGATGACCGGGCGTACGGCTCCCCAGGTACCCGAGGTACCGAGCCGCTTCATGGTGGCAGCCGTAGTAGAGACGATTTACCACTGCCCTTGAATTCGCCTCGGACGACGGAAGCTGCGCCTCAATCGCCGCAGCCGTGACAAAGAAATCCTGAGGTTCCAAGGGCGACTAAACCCAGAGGACGACGATGCCGATGGTGTGAGACCGCAACCCGTGACGGCGCTCCACCTCCGCCGCGAGATCGTAGAGGTCGTCGGACACCTGCTCCGCCATCTCAGCGTCACCGTCGATGTTGACCCAAACGCCGAGCCCCATCTCCTCGCCTTGCTCGTGCGGGTACTCCACGTCAGGCCGGATGGAACTCAGACGGGCATCGGCGTGAAGAAGGGCGAGCAGTTCCCGCTCGGCTGCGGCGAGTGCTGGTGAGACGACTGCTGGCATGCGGCACCCCGTTCGTACAACGATACCAAAGCAAGGCCCCGCTCCAACCTCCAACCCCGATCTGTCTCAAGACCTCCGTTATATGCGCGCCCACGACGAAACAACCTTGAGCCGAACCGGCTCAACTACACCCATCTGGCACACCGTGAAACGTCGACGATCTGAGCCGCCGAGGCTCAACGATGCCGATCTGGCACGCCCGCCCGGGAAGCCCGATCGAGGCGCGCGCCCGGTCTCCAGAACGCAGATCGAATCTACCGCGCCTGTTTCACGTGGAACATCTGTTCTTGTCACATGTCTTTCCGGGGACGCCCAGAAAAATTCGAAGGACTATCCCCCGAAAATCGCGCGGCCGATCACCTTCAGTTCAAGCGTCGGCTTCACGCCCTCGAAGATCGGGAGCACAAGCGCGTCCACCACGTAGCGCGAGATCGGGTCCTCCTCCGAGTAGCCCCAGCCGCCGTGCAGCAACTGCGCCTCGCGTGTCACCTCGCCCGCGATGTCGCACGACAGCAGCTTCGCCATCGACGGCTCCACCGCGCGCGTGTCGAACGTGCGCGCCGAGGCGTACGTCGCCTGGCGCGCCGCCGCGATGTGCACCGCCATCAGGCCGATCTTGTACTGGGTCAGCTGGTACTCGGCGAGCGGCAGGCCGAACTGGCTGCGCTGCACCACGTACTGGCACGCCTTCTCCAGCGCCGCCTGCGCGACGCCGGTGGCGCGGCCGCCCGTCTGCAGACGGCCCGCGGCGAAGCCGCCCATCTGCAGGTAGAACCCCTTGTTGATCCCCGTGTTCCCGCCCACGAGGTTCGTGTGCGGCACAAAGAGGTTGTCGATCGCCAGCGTGAACGAGTGCATCCCGCGGTAGCCCGGCGTCGGGTTCGCGGTGCCCGAGATCACGCCGCCCTCCGGCTGCTCGTAGCGCCACGCGTGGCCGTCGTACGCCGGCTTCGGCACGATGAACAGCGAGAGCCCGCGCGAGCCGGACGCGGGGTCCGGGTCGGTGCGCGCCAGCAGCGCGAGGATCGTCGCGCGGCCGGAGAACGTGCTCCATGCCTTCGCGCCGTTGATCCGCCAGCCGCGCACGCCGTTGTGCTCCGCCGGCTCCGCCTTCGTCTGCAGCCCCGCGACGTCCGATCCGACATTCGGCTCCGTCACCGCGATCGCGACGAGTTCCTCGCCCGCCGCGATCCGCGGCAGCCAGTACTCGCGCTGCTCGTCCGTGCCGCCCGCCAGCAGCGCCTTCGTCAGGATCTCGGGGCGCGTCGAGAGCGAGCCCGCGGCGGCGAGCGACACCGCGCTCAGCTCCTCGGTGATGATGATCATCGGCAGGTCGCCCATGCCGGTGCCGCCGTACTGCTCCGGGATCGAGGAGCCGAAGAACCCCTGGTCCGAGAACGCCTTGAGCAGGGAGTCCGGCACCAGCAGGTTCTGGCGGTGGATCTCCTGCGCGACCGGCGCGACGACCCCCTTCGCGAAGTCGCGAGCGAGCGAGCGGGTGAGCGCAGCCGCCTCGTCCTCGAGTTCGCAGTTGTTCACGCCGCCGGTCTCGATCATCTGCCGGCCGATCGCGCGGATCGCCTCCTCCGAGAGACCGCGCCGGATCGCCGCGCGTGCCTCACCGTCCTGGAGCGGCGCGAGGTCGGCATCGGTGATGTTGAAGTCGTCCCAGCCAGCCTCCATCTGCGAGCGGGTCGCGTGCGCGACCTCGGCGGCGTAGGCGAGGGCGAGGCGGCACTGCAGGTCGGCCCCGCCGTCCCCCGCGGCCGTCATCCGCTCCGCGTAGGCGACGAGGTCTTCCGCCGCGCGGATCTGCGTCGCCAGGTAGGCGAGCCGCTCCGTGAGCACCTGGTGGTCGTCGATCGTGGCGCCGTTCTTCGTGGTGATCGCGCCCTGCTTCACGGCGGCGTCCACGACGGCCCGTGTGGCCTGCGTGAGCGCGCGCGCGGCGACGACGGGGTTCGCTTCGGTGGCGGTCATGTCGAGGCCCTTCGTGACGCCGGGGCAGCCCCGGCGGGTGCGCGTCGCCTACCGGCGACGGGGGATGAGGACGGTGTAGTCGAGGTCGAGCACGACTTTCGGATGGTACCGCTCGCGGCCCTGGTCGTCCGCGACCTTGAACGGCTGCTCCTCCGTCCTCGGGTCGCAGTTCTTCACGCCGACCAGCCGCAGCCGGAGCGCGCCGCAATCCGGCCGCCCGAGGTCGATCCGCTCCAGCACGTCGGTCCACGCGAAGACCGTGTCCCCGGCGAACGTCGGGTTGCTGTGCGTCCCGCCGTTGAAGGCGAGGATGCGCACGACGTTCTCGAGCCCGTTGAACGAGAGCGCGCGCGCCATCGAGATGATGTGCCCGCCGTAGATCACCCGCTTGCCGAAGCGCGACCCCTTCAACGCGTGGGCATTGAAGTGCGCCCGGGCGATGTTCTGGTAGAGGCGGGCCGCCATCTGGTGCTCCGCCTCCTCGATCGCGACACCCTCGACGTGGTGGATGCGCTCGCCGGGCTCGTAGTCCTCCCACCACGCGCCCCCGCCCGTGACGGCGGCGTCGAAGCGCGAGAGGTCGAGGTCGGCCGGGATGTGGAAGTGCTTCGGGTCGACGGCGTCCGGAGTCTTCGGCGCGTCGTCCACGCCGCCCTTCGTGGTCCGGTCGCGCTTGTCCATCAGCACCCAGCGGATGAACGAGAGGACTTCCTGGCCGTGCTGGTTCGTCCCCACCGTCTGGACCCAGGTCACGCCCGTGTCGCCCGCGGAGGACTCCCGCCAGCCCAGCACCTTCGTCGAGGCGGTGATAGTGTCGCCGGGATAGACCGGCACGCCGAACCGCACGTCGGCGTAGCCGAGGTTGGCGATCGCGTTCAGCGAGACGTCCGGCACGGACTTCCCGAAGACGGTGTGAAACACGAGGAGGTCGTCGACGAGTTCGCGGCGGAATCCGAGGCTCCGCGCGAATTCGGCGTCGCAGGCGAGCGGGTAGCGGTTCGCCGTGAGCGCGATGTAGAGCGCCTGGTCACCCTCGGTGACGGTCCGGGGAATGGCGTGGACGATCTCACGCCCCGGCGTCAGATCCTCGAAATAGTTACCCGTATTCGACTTGCTGGCCGTCAACAGACCCTCCCCGCCTCGCACGCCCATTCTAGGTGCGAAGGCCGTAGCCGACAGCCACGCCCGGCCGCCCTGGACCGCCCGCAGGGTAGACTCAGACCCGGCAACGTCGACCGCGGGCGAGGGGGCTCCGAATGGGGATGAAGGAACTGCAGGCGCTCATCGAGGTGCTCCAGGCGGAGGTTGCCAAGGGGCGGGACAACCTCGTGACCGGGACCTGGCACCTCCATTTCGAGCACCGGGGAGAGACGCCGGTCTTCTCCTTCAACAAGTGCGAGTCCGAGGTCTACTGCGAGGAGCGCCCCACCGTCTTCGCGGCGGACGGCTCCGGCACGGTCATCGACAAGGGCGGGCCGCTCTTCGGCGGCGACTAGCCCGGACGACACCGCAGGCGCGCGGACATCCCCGCGGGTGCTAGTCTGCGCGGCGCACGACCGGAAGGGACACCTGTGAGCAACATCACGTTCAAGCACTACACCGTCGCCGTCCATGACCTGGACGCGGCGATCAGCCAGTACGAGTCACGCTTCGGCATGTCGAAGGTGGGCGACCGCGCCTACAACAGCATCGGGAAGTTCAACTTCCAGCCGATGGGCGTCGACGGCAAGGTGATGTGCCACCTCATCTGCCCGGACACGGCGGACGGCCCCATCGCCAAGTTGATGTCCGAGCGCGTTAACGCCTTCAACCCGCACGGCGAGGGCATCTACCTGCTGGCCTACGACTGTGACGACGTGAAGGCCTTCTCCGAGCAGGTCACCGTGAACGGCGGCCGGTTCAACGGAAACCCGGACACGGGGAACATCTGGGTCCACCCGACGTCCTCGAACTTCGTGCTGATGGAGATCTTCCCGAGGCGGAAGTAGACGTCGTCGGCGCTAGTGCGCATCCACGATGGGCCGGTCGACCGCCGGACCATCTTCACGCCCGACGGCGCGCCGGTCCTCGGCGCTCGGGGGTGAGGCAAGCAGGAAGAACGGGATCGCCGCGGCCGCGATGGCGGCCGACAGCCACCAGCCCGCCCGGTAGTGGCCGGTCGAGTCAACCATCCACCCGACGAGCCACGGACCGACCGCGCCGCCCGTCGTGGTCACCAGCGCGGTGACGCCGTTGATCGTGCCGAAGAACTTCGTCCCGAAGTAGTCGGCCAGCATGGCGGGACGGATCGGGATGCTCCCCCCGAAGCCGGGCGCGATGATCAGGATCCCCAGCGTCGCCGTCAAGTACGAGTCGGCGATGGCCAGGATGGGCAGCCCCGCCAGCACCAGGACACCGCAGCCCGCCATGATCACCCGCTTCGAGAAGCGGTCCCCGAGGTAGCCAGCCCCTACCCGCCCGACGATCGAGAAGACGGTGAAGTAGGCCACGCTCGAGCCCGCGACTGCCTTCGAGATGTGCAGGTCGCGCTCGAGGTACGGAATCTGATGGATGATGACCGCTGTGGTGCTGAAATTCAACAGCAGCAGCCCGATCGACATGAAAATGAACCCGCGGGAACGCATCACCTGGCGGAGTGTCATGCCCCAGCGCACGGCGGGCGCAACCGGGCGGCCATCGGGATGAGCCCGCACGCCGTCCATCGGCTGGGGGTGCCCCTCCGGGCGCGTCCGGATGTCCAGGGCGAAGGCGATCCCGACGGTCAGCATGATCAGGGAGAGGGCGCGCAGGGCGCCCCGCCAGCCGAATTCCTCGACCAGCGCCGCGATCCCGACGACGAGCAGGCCGCCGACGCCGCCGCCGATCGTCATGATCGACATCGCGAACGCCCGTCGCGCTTCGAACCAGGACGCGATGGCGACCAGGCCCACCGAGCCTCCGGCGGCTGACGATCCGATCGCGATCACCATCATCGCCGCGTAGAACTGCCAGATCGCCTGGATCTCGCTCATCAGGAGCACACCGACCGCGCTGACGACGACCCCACCCAGGGCGACCTTCTGTGTTCCAAGACGGTCGATCGCGACCCCGATGAACGGAGCGGCCACTCCGCCGACCTCGGAACGAAGCGAGAAGGCCAGCGAGGTCGCCGCGACACTCCAGCCAAACTCGTCGATGACCTCGGTGAAGATGGTGCCGAAGCCGTAGAAGAACGACGCGCCAATCATCAGCACGACGCAGGCCGCCGAGCCGACAACGATCCAACCCTCGTAGACACCGGGAAGCGCGCGACGCAGCATCCGGGGATATTACGCGCGGCATCCGTAGGCGCACGCCAACCGTTCTCCCCGGTCAGTCCCCGGCGATCGCCTGTGCCCGCGCGTGATACGAGGAGCGCACCAGCGGCCCGGATTCGACGTGCCGGAACCCGAGGCCAAGGGCGACCGTCCGCAACCGGGCGAACTCATCCGGGTGGACATACTCCACGACCGGAAGGTGCTTCGGTGTCGGCCTAAGGTACTGGCCGAGCGTCAGCAACGTGACGCCCGCCTCGATCAGGTCAGCAAAGACGGCCTCCAGCTCGGATGCGGTTTCGCCAAGGCCAAGCATGATCCCGGTCTTGCGCGGGATGGCCGGCGCCATCTCGCGAGCGTGCCGGAACACGTCGAGAGTGCGGGCGTAGTCACCCCTCGAGCGGACGCCTCGGTAGAGCCGTGGCACGGTCTCGGTGTTGTGGTTGAGCACGGCCGGCCCAGCGTCGAGCACGGTACGCAGCGCCTCGACATCCCCCATGAAGTCGGGGACCAGCACCTCCACGTCGCACGCTGGGCGGGCGTAGCGCACCGCCCGGATGCACGCGGCGAAGTGCGACGCCCCACCGTCCGGCAGGTCATCACGATTGACGGAAGTGACCACGGCGTAGTCGAGGCCGAGCGCCGCGACGGTCCGCGCGAGCCGCACCGGCTCCAACGGGTCGACCGCGCCAGGCCGTGCGCTGTTTACCGCGCAGTAGCCGCAGGCCCTCGTGCAGGTGTCGCCGAGGATCATGAACGTGGCAGTTCCCGAATTGAAACACTCGCCGATGTTCGGGCAGCGCGCTTCCTCGCACACGGTGTGAAGCGACTGCTCACGCAGCAGGTCTTTGATGTGGCCGAACCGCTCCCCCGCCGGGAACGGCGCCTTGAACCACGGCGGCTTCCGCTCCCGCGTCGCGAAGGTCACGCGGGCACCGCCTCGACGAGCGTGACGCTGAATACGCGCGCGAACGCCTCCGCCATCGCCCCGGCGACCTCGGGAAGCGGCGGCGCCTCGCCCACCAGACGCTCCATCGAGGTGACGTCCGCATCCACAAGGCCGCAGGGGACGATCGGGGCGAACCAGGCGAGGTCCGGGGAGACGTTCAGGGCGAGACCGTGCCGGCTGACACCACGGTCGATGCGGACGCCGACAGCCGCGATCTTCTCACCGCCCACCCAGACGCCCGGACGCCCGGCCGTGCGGCCTGCCACAATCCCCCAGGCAGCGAGCGTCTCGATGGCGACCGACTCAAGGGCGCGGACGTAGTCGCCGGCACGCACGCCCCGCGCGCGCAGGTCGAGCACGGGATAGAGGACGAGTTGGCCGGGGCCGTGCCAGGTGACGTCGCCACCACGGTCGGCCTCAACCAGCGGGGCGGGGAGGGCGGATTCAGCGACGCGGAGCGACGTGCGGGCAGCCCGTGAGCCGAGGGTGTAGACGGGAACATGCTCGAGGAGCGCGACCATTTCCGGCCCGCCGCCGCGCACCACGTCGGTACGGGAGAGCATCCAGGCGAGCGAGGAGGCATACGGGACGCGCTGGCGTCCGGCGTGGATCAACAGTTCCACCGACGAAATGCCGTCCATTCCCCCAGTCTAGCCCGGCGGCCGGTGCGCTACCCTCGGTCAGACACCTGAGATCGTGTTCACGGGGGAACCGTGACGGACGCCACGCCGGACATCCCCGAGACCCCCGAATGGGTCGAAACGCGCGAGTGGACCGAGGCGCTGCGGGATGTCGTGCGCTCCTCGGGCGCCGCCCGCGCCAGCCGCCTGCTCCAGGCGCTCCAGATCGACGCCCAGCGTGCGGGCATCCCCCTGCCGGTCACGTCACGCACGCCCTACGTGAATTCGATCCCCCGCGAGCGCCAGCCGGCGTATCCAGGCGACCTCGAACTTGAACGGAAGATCACCCGCCTCGTGCGCTGGAACGCGCTGGCGATGGTGTCCGAGGCGAACACGCGCACACCAGGGCTGGGCGGACACATCTCGTCGTACGCCTCCGCTGCCGTGCTGTACGAGGTGGGGTTCCAGCACTTCTGGCGCGGGCCGGATGCGCCGGGGGGCGCCGACCTCCTCTACATCCAGGGCCACTCCTCGCCCGGTATCTACGCCCGCTCCTACCTCGAAGGACGAATCTCGGCGAAGGAGATGCGGAACTTCCGCCGCGAGTTCGCGGAGGGCGGCGGGCTCTCCTCCTATCCCCATCCGTGGCTGATGCCGGAATACTGGCAGTTCCCCACGGTCTCGATGGGCCTCGGGCCGACCACGGCGATCTACCAGGCGCGCTTCATGCGCTACCTCGAACAACGAGGACTGATCCCACCGAGCGACCGGAAGGTGTGGTGCTTCCTCGGCGACGGGGAGACGGACGAGCCGGAGGCGCTGGGCGCGATCTCGCTCGCGGCGCGCGAGGGCCTCGACAACCTGATCTTCGTCGTGAACTGCAACTTGCAACGCCTGGACGGGCCGGTCCGCGGGAACGGGCAGATCATCCAGGAGCTGGAGGCGGTCTTCCGCGGCGTCGGATGGAACGTGCTGAAGGTGATCTGGGGCGGCGACTGGGACGCCCTTCTCGCGCGCGACACCGACGGCCTGCTCGTGCAGCGCATGGGCGAGGTGGTGGACGGCGAGTACCAGAAGTACGCCGTCGCAGGCGGGGCGTACACACGCGAGCACTTCTGGGGCGTCGACCCGCGCCTCGCGCGGATGGTCGCGCACCTGTCAGACGACGACCTGCTGAAGCTGCGCCTCGGTGGACATGACCACGAGAAAGTGTATGCCGCCTACCACGCCGCGACCACGCACCGAGGCACACCGACGGTGATCCTCGCGCGGACGATCAAGGGATACGGTCTCGGCACGGCCGGCGAGGGGCGCAACGTCGCCCACCAGCAGAAGCACCTGGACGAAGACGACCTGCTCGCGTTCCGTGACCGGTTTATGCTGCCGCTCTCCGACGAGGAGGTGGGCCGCGCCCCGCTGTATCGGCCGGCCGACCATTCAGCCGAGACGCGCTACCTCCTCGAACGGCGGCAGGCCCTCGGCGGCTTCCTGCCGCAGCGCCGCGTGCGCGAGGAGGTGCTGCCGCTGCCCACGGAGTCCGTATTCGCCGAATTCCTCGCCGGGTCGGGAGACCGCGAGGTATCGACAACCATGGCGTTCGTGCGAATGCTCGCGGGGCTGCTGCGCACGCCCGACCTCGGCAAGCGTGTGGTGCCGGTGATCCCGGACGAGGCACGCACCTTCGGGATGGAGTCGTTCTTCCGTGAGTTCGGCATCTACGCCCACAATGGCCAGAGCTACACACCCGTCGACCGCGAAAGCCTCATCTACTACAAGGAGAGCACCGACGGGCAGGTCCTGGAGGAGGGCATCACCGAGGCGGGCGGGTTCTCCTCGTTCCTGGCGGCCGGCACGTCGTACGCGAACCACGGCTGCGCGATGCTGCCGTTCTTCATCCTGTACTCCATGTTCGGCCTCCAGCGGGTGGGCGACCTGGCATGGGCGGCAGGCGACGCGCGGGCGCGCGGGTTCCTGATCGGAGCCACGGCCGGGCGGACGACGCTCAACGGAGAAGGGCTCCAGCACCAGGATGGGCACAGCCACCTGCTCGCCTCCGCCATCCCAAACATGCGCTCGTACGACCCGGCATTCGCCTTCGAGATCGCCGTGCTGCTCCAGGACGGCGTGCGGCGGTTGGTGCGGGAGCACGAGGACGGCGTCACCTACCTCACTGTGGGCAACGAGAACTACCGGCAACCTCCGATGCCAGACGGGGAGGGCGTGCGCGAGGGTATCCTGCGCGGGCTCTACCGCTTCCGCCCGCTCGCACCGGAGGGCACGGGGACGTCCACGCCCCGTGTCCACCTGCTGGGGTCGGGCGCGATCATGAACGAAGTCCTGCGTGCGCAAGAAATCCTCGCGGAACGGTTCAACGTGGCCTCAGAGGCGTGGTCGGCGACGTCCTACACCGAGCTGCGGCGAGATGCACTGGAAGCGGAGCGGTGGAACCTGCTCCACCCGGAGCAGGTGGCACGCGTGCCATACGTGGCGCGACTCCTGGGTGACGGGGCGCCGGTGATTGCCGCCTCCGACTACCTGAAGGCGCTCCCGGACGGCATCGCCAAGTGGGTGCCGGGACGCCTGGTCGCACTGGGGACAGACGGCTTTGGCCGCTCTGCGACCCGCGAAGAGCTGCGCGACCACTTCGAGGTCGACCGCAACCACATCGCGTTTGCAGCATTGGCGGCGCTCGCGCGAGAAGAGATGATCCCCGCGCGCGTCGCGGCCGAGGCGCGGACAACGCTGGGCATCGACGCCGAGCGCGGCGACCCGGCGCGGGCGTAGACGAAGGACGAGGAGGTCGCAGTGGCCGAATTCAGGTTGCCCGACCTCGGCGAGGGGATCACCGAGGCCGATGTGTTGAAGGTGTACGTCTCTCCCGGCGACACGGTCGCCGTCGACCAGCCAGTCGTCGAGATCGAGACGGAGAAGGCGACGCTCGATGTCCCGTCGGTTCTCGCCGGCACAGTGACGGCCGTCCTCGTCCGCGCGGGTCAGACGATCCCCGTCGGCCAGCCATTGATCGAGGTCAGCGCAGGCGTTCCCTCGACGGTGCCGGCGCCGTCCGCTCCCGCCGCCCCGCCCGAGGCCGCCGCCCCCGCTCCATCCTCTGCCCCAGTCACGGCACCGCCCGCTGCGGCACCGGCACCGGCTCCTGCGCCTGCTTCCCCAGCACCCTTACCCACACCATCTGCCCCGGTGATGCCCTCCCCGGGCGGCGTGATCCCGGCCTCGCCATCAGTCCGCAAACTCGCGCGGGAGGTGGGTGTCGACGTCAGTCGCGTCACGGGCAGCGGCCCCGGCGGACGGATCACGGACGACGATGTGAAGCGGGCGGCGCGTGAGCGGAACGCCACCCCGCCCGCCGAGGCTGGCGTGGCCGGCGAGGGCCGCCACCCCACCTTCGAGATGCGACCGCTGCCGGACTTCACGCACTATGGCGGAGTCTCGCGCGAGCCACTCTCGCGGCTGCGACGGACCGTCGCGCGCAACATGGCGCAGTCATGGGCCGAAATCCCACACGTTCACCTGTACGACAGCGCGGACATCACGGCCATGGAGGCGCTCCGTCAGCAATTCAGGGAACGCGCGAAAGCTGCCGGCGGGAACCTCACGATCTCCGTGATGATGCTGAAGGTGATCGCGGCGGCGCTGCGTGCGCACCCGCGCCTGAACGCCAGCCTGGACATCGATTCGAATGACCTTGTCCTGAAGCAGTACATCCACCTCGGTGTTGCCGTGGACACCGACCGAGGGCTGGTGGTGCCGAAGATCGAGAACGTCGACCAGAAAAACATCATCGACCTGTCGGTGGAACTGAACGGAATCGCCGAGCGCGCGCGGACGAACGCGCTGACGCTGGAGGAGATGCGCGGGTCCACGTTCACGGTGACCAACCTCGGCTCGTTCGGGATCGGGCACTTCGACCCGATCATCAACTGGCCGGAGGTCGCGGTGCTGGGCCTGGGCCGTGCGCGACAGACGGCGGTCTGGGACGCTGAGCGAAAGACCTGGGAGCCGCGTCTGCTGATGCCGCTTTCGCTCGGGCACGACCACCGGGTGATCGACGGTGCGGACGGCGCGCGCTTCCTCACCTGGATTGTCGAGGCGATCAAGAACCCGCTGCTGATGGCGCTGGAGGGCTAGCGTGGCCGACCGACTGCGCGTCGCGGTGCTGGGGGCCGGGCCAGGGGGCTACCCGGCTGCGTTCCTGGCCGCCGAGCGCGGGATGGACGTCACGCTGATCGACACACGCCCCAACCCGGGTGGCGTCTGCCTGTACGAGGGCTGCATCCCCTCGAAGGCCCTTCTGCACGCCGCCTCGGTGGTCACCGAGGCACGGGAGGCAGAGGCGATCGGGCTGAGGTTCGGTGCACCAACGCTGGACCTCGACCGGCTGCGCGCCTGGAAGGACGGGGTCGTCCGCGGGCTGACCGGCGGCCTCGCCCAGATCGCGCGGGCGCGGAAGGTGCGGTTCGTGCAGGGGCGTGGCCGCTTCGTGGACAGCCATACGCTGCGCGTGGCGCACGACGGCGAGTTGACCGAGGTGCAGTTCGATGCGGCGATCATGGCGACCGGATCCTCCCCATCCGTCCCCCCGCCGCTCCGTCTCGATTCGCCTCGCGTGTGGGACGCGTCGGCGGCGCTCGCGTTGCCTGAGGTGCCCGGGACGCTGCTGGTCGTGGGCGGCGGCTATATCGGACTCGAGATGGCGTCGGTGTACGCGGCCCTTGGGTCGCGCGTCACCGTGGTAGAGGCGACCGGCGGATTGCTGCCCGGCGCGGACCGCGACCTCGTCGAGGTGCTCGCTAGGCGGGTCGCCGCGAACGTCGGGCAGGTGCATCTCCACATGACCGTGCAGGCTCTGGCCGAGACCGACGACGGCGATGTGCACGCGACCCTCGCGGGCTCCACCGGCACTGAAGATGTCCGGTTCGACCGCGTCCTGATCGCGACCGGCCGGCGTCCCAACAGTGCGGACCTCGGGCTCGAGGGCACGCGCGTCCTCGTCACGCCTCGGGGCTTCGTCGAGGTGAATGCGCAGCGCCGGACGGCGGAGCCGTCGATCTACGCGATCGGGGATGTTGCCGGGGAGCCAATGCTGGCGCACAAGGCGACACACGAGGCACGGGTGGCGGTGGAGGCGATCGCGGGCGAGCCGAGCGCGTGGGAGCCGCCAGTGGTTCCCGCGGTGATCTACACCGACCCGGAGGTCGCTTGGTGCGGCCTGACGGAGACCGAGGCGCGCGCGCGAGGGGTCGATATCGAGGTGGCGCGGTTCCCCTGGAGCGCGTCCGGGCGCGCCGCCGCCGCAGCCGACCGCGAGGGACTGACCAAGTGGATCGTGGAGGCGGGAAGCGGGCGACTGCTGGGCGCGGGCGTTGTCGGACGCGGAGCCGGCGAGTTGATCGGCGAGGCGACGCTGGCGGTGGAGATGGGCGCGCGGCTGGAGGACATCCGCCTCACGGTGCACCCGCACCCCTCACGATCCGAGACACTGATGGAGGCCGCCGAGGCGTTCTTCGGCACCAGCCCCCATTATCTCGGGCGGCGTGGGTAGGACCACCGCCGGACGTCGACAGCCGCTCAAATCACCGGCAAACGGAGAGAGGCGGCCTCGCGGCCGCCTCTCGTCCAGTGCTCCCCGCAGGGAGCGTCTTACCCGTCGATCCAGAAATTCGGGAGGTTCTCCGTCGCCCCGCCGTAAGCACGGGTCTGGGTGATCCCCCGGATCTCTGGCCGGTAGGCCGTCCATCCGACACCGGCTCCAGCCTGCGTCGGGATGTAGTACATCTTCATCGCGTTGATCCGCTGGATCTCCCAGATGTACTCGCGGCGCTTCTCCGCGTTGAGTTCGACGGCCTGCTTGTTGTCCAGCTCCGTGATCTTGGCGTCCTTGATCTTGCTGTGATTTTGCGGGTCGTCACCGAACATGCGGGTGAAGTAACCGCCGACCTCGGGGAACGGTGTCTCGTAGCCCCACGCGATCCCCTTGAAGTTCGAACGGAATGTCTGGGTGATGTAGACCGAGTTGTAGTCCTGGGTCTGGATTTCGACGTTCACCCCGCCCTCGCGCAGGTAGTTCGCGCTCGCCTCCGCCAACTGGTCGAAGGTCGATCCGTAGATTTTGTTTGCGAAGATGAACGGGATCTTCTCGCCCTTGTAGCCGGAGGCATCAAGCAGTTTCTTGGCCTCCGCCTTGTTGAACTTGAAGAACTCCCCGGTGGGGCCCATGTCTTTACCCTGGGGGTCCAACCACCAACCAGCGAATCCGGCAGGGACGAGATTGTTCCACGGGATGGAGACGTCCAGGCCCGCCTCCTGCAATTTCTTGACGTTGTATCCGGCCTCGGTCAGGGCGTTGCGGTCCTGAGTCATCGAGACGGCTTTACGGAACCGGTCATCGCGCCACGGGGCGTTCGGAGCGGTCTCGGCCTTCTCGAAGTAGAAGAAACTCAGGAGCGCCGGCAGAAGGCCGCGCCACTGGACCTTTGGCTGGTCCTTGCGAAGCTGCAGCACGTCGTTGGCGTTCACACCCTCGTAGTGGACGTTGCCTGCCTGGAACTGCGACAGCCGGTTGGCGTACTCAGGAATGATCGCCAGGTCGAGGTTGTCAGCGAACGGCTTCGGCTTGTCGTGGTAGTCCGCGTGCTTCTTAAACGAGAACTTGAAGTTCGGCTTGTACTCCGACATGACCCACGGGCCGGAACCGATCATCTGCGTCTTGGGATCGAATCCGCCAGCGGCTTCCTTCGGCTGGATCCACAGCAGGTTGGAATCCGCGATGAAGTCCAGGAACGTGGCCGTCGGCTTGGGGAGTGAGAACTTGAGGGTGTGCGAGTCCACGGCCTCGAGTTTGATGTCCTTTGCCGAGTCCTTGTTGGGGCCCTTCTCGTCGGTCAGGCGCTTCCACGAAAACATCACGTCCTCTGACTTTAGCTCGCGGCCGTTGACCGGAGCGATGTTGTGGAACTTGATGCCCTTCTTGAGCTTGATGGTCCAGTTCTGGCCGTCAGCGGACTCGGCGCTCTGCGCGACGTCTGGCTCCGTGCCGACGGCATATGGGTTCTTGTCGCCACGGGCCGCGACCTTGTACAGACGGCTGTATGTGTAACCAGCGATGCCCTTGGCCGTGAATGAAGCATTCGCGTACGGGTCGATCGTGACCGGGTCGCCTGTGAGGCTGCCCTTCAGGGTGCCACCACGCTTGATGTTGGCGAACGGGTCAGCCGGCGGTGCCTGGGCGTTCGCCGCGGCCGCCGTGGAGGTGGCCTTGGCCGAGGTATCTTCGTTCTTGTTCCCGCAGCCGATGAGGGCCGCACCCGCGAGCCCGGCGCCCGCGATGCCGACGCCACGAAGGAGGGTCCGTCGGGACACGTCCTCTCCGCGCGTCCTGGTCCAGTAGTTTCGTTCCTCCAAGAATCCACCTCCTGCACCCATCGCGAAGCCAGCAGAGTGACGCGCCGTCCTGAGAGTGATTCGTGGATGATACGCAAACTGCCCAGCAGTGGATGCAACCGGCACGGTTTCGCTGAATCGCGCCTGTGATGCCATCATGCGGCCGCGAATCCAACCACTCCGATGCGTCAGGAAGCGGTCGCGAGGGCCAGCGCTACACATTGATGCGATTGATCCCCGTCGAAGCGACGCCTCTGCTCGCCGGGAACAGCAGTACACCCGCGGCGGTCGTCACCGGGATGACCACCGCCGCGGTGACGGCAGTCGCCGTGACCATGCCCGCGCTTACGAACATCAGCCTGTCCGACTTCACGATCGCACAGACACCGCCACCAGCCGTGGTTGCCGCGGCGCCACACCCGACCCGACTCTCCCAGCGCTAGTCCTATCAGGCGCCCACGTCACACCTACTGCGGTGCCCGCCTCGCCCACGCCGTCGACGCCGAGTATCCACGCCCCGGCAACGCAGACAGAGACTCCGGCCGAACCGTCCATCGTCAGCGAGGACCCGGGCGACAACGGCCAGGCGACGGAGTCTCCCGCAGCGATTTCGGTCACGGCTTCGAGCGTCTCTGCTGCAACAAACAATTCGATCAACACCTCGGCAGTCGACGCCAGCGATGCCAAGGGTGAGAAAAGCGGCCGTCTCAAGACAGGGGACGGCAAGGGTGGCAGCGCCAAGGACGACGACCGAGGCGGCAAGGGCGGCAGCGCCAAGGACGACGACCGAGGCGGCAACGACCGCGGAGGCGGCAACGACCGCGGAGGCCACGACCGTGGCGGTGGGCGCCGAGACTGACCTCGAGCCCCGGTGGATCGCCGGCGCCGGGGCTCGTACGTTATGCTTCCCTCAACGCGGGGGTAGCTCAGTGGCAGAGCACCTGCTTCCCAAGCAGGGTGTCGCGGGTTCGAATCCCGTCCTCCGCTCCACGTGATGGAATAGAAGAAGCCCCGCTGAGCGGGGCTTCTTCATGACGTAACGGCAGAGCATCTGCTTACTGAGCAGGGCGTTTGGTGGTCTAGTCCATTCGTCGACCTGCCGCAGTGCGAGGTTGGTGCTTCTCGCGACCTTAGCATCAGCGGAAGTGGCGATTTGGGCTTCCACATCGTCGGAAGCGGGTTGCTCACACGCTATAGCACGCCCACGTGTTGACTTTATCAAGTGGCACGTTCATAAAATCGATATGAGATCGCTGTCTGACATCACAGATATCCGCCAGGGGATGGCTTTCGCCGGCCGGGGGGCGGGGGCCCGCCCGGGCGACTGGCCGCTCCGTGTCGTCGACAGCGCCGAGTTCCCGTCCACCATGGCCGGGATCGAGCACGACGACGATGTGTGGCCGCGAGGACGCTGGCGTGGCAGTTGCCGACGGTATTG
Source organism: Chloroflexota bacterium (assembly GCA_016875635.1). Classification (GTDB taxonomy): domain Bacteria; phylum Chloroflexota; class Dehalococcoidia; order UBA2979; family UBA2979; genus SURF-43. Next base: position 36,828 of record VGPD01000009.1, on the reverse strand, counting down.
CATCCGGTGCCGAGCCGGGGGGCCTCTCTACCTCCGGGGACGCGGAGCGTGTGCACCCAACGACGGACGTGAGGCAGAAAAGACTGAAAAACACAGTGAGCAGCGCAGACAACTTCATCCATGGCACCTCGTGATAACGGCGCCTATCGTCCCTCGGGGCATACGGCAGGTACCTAGTAAGAGGCCGTGCGACGGGAATACAACCGTGGTCCCAACGCTGGGATGGGGGAATGGCTTGGCCACGACGAAGGAAGCCCCGCGCGCGGGGCTTCCTTCGTCGTGTGAATCGGCCTCCCCATCAGGGTGTGAGGTCGCGAGCCTCCGGCCTGCCGCTCATGCCGTGCTTGAGCGCGAGGAACGTCTCTGCGACCCGCCAGCCGTTGTTCAGGCCGCCGATGAGATTGGCCGCCGAAACCGGGACATCGTCAAGGTAGACGGTGTTCTTCTGCCCGCCGATTTGCCCTTCACTTTGGAAGATCTCCATTGGACGGACGGTAATGCCAGGCGCGTCACCGGGGATCATGAACCATGAGAGGTTCTGATAGCGCGCATCCTCTGGGCCCGTCCTGACGATGGTCCAGAGGAACTCGGCCGGGTGCGATCCCTGGACCCAGGTCTTCACGCCATTGATGAGGTACTGCTCGCCATCCCACCGGGCAGTCGTGGATGTCGCGGCGAAGTCCGAACCGCCCTCCGGGCCGGTAGCGAGCTGCCACGTCACCGCCTCCCCCCGGATGATCTGAGGGAGGATTCGACTCTTCTGTTCCTCACTACCCCACATCGCAATGCACTGCCCCGCCAGCGCTCCACCGGAGTCGGGGAATGGCGGCAACCCGAGGTCATAGGCGGCGAGTTCTCGCGCGATGATCATTGCCGAATCACCGGACATGCCGCTGCCACCGTAGGCCACAGGCGCAGTGGGGTAGAGCCACCCACGGGCTCCGAGTTGCCGTCCCAGTTCACGCAGGAGTCGGTAGTTCGCCTCCGAATCCCGGCTTCCCTTGATTCGCGGGGCGTGGACGGAGAGCCACTCGCGAACCTGACGGCGCAAGGCCTCTTGCTGGTCCGTATAGCCCATGGAGAAGTCCATGCTTCACCTCCCGCGGTTTCGCGACTCGAATGTAACCGACACGAGCCAGCTTTGCCGAGCGCGATCAAGCCTGCCATGGCTTCTCGGAGATCCCACTGCGAGGCGAAATGTCATGGGAAGAGGAAGGTCGAGCCGGTTGCGACTCGGGGGCCCGCCCCTCCGAGGCGGTACCGGACGGAACACGCCCCGCATGGGATCTCACCTGGTGCCGCTGGGAGGGTGCCCTATTCAAATTCAATCCAGGCCCGGCTCAAATCTGACACAGCCTGCCTTGCGAAGACATACACAATCTGGTGTGAGGCGAGTCACAAGCCCGCCGGCATTAGATACCGCGAGATATCGAGATCTGGCGCTCGCTGACGAAGTCGCCCTCGCGGTGAGGGATTGCCGCGTGGCTGTTGTGCCAGAGAGGCGGGACGGTGGCTGACCTCGAAATCGTTGTCGTCGAATCCACCGATGAGGACAACGGCTACGACTGGTGGTCGGCCGCGTTCTCCGTCGGCGAGGTGGACGCGACGGACGTCGCGAACATGGTCGACCAGGTGCTGGCCCTCCTGGGCATCGGGGACTGCATCAAGACACTGATGCTGATCGGACACGGGCACTCGGGCAGCATCTCAGTGGGGGATGGGCAAACCACGGACTCCGGGAAGTACATCGGGCTCTACAACGAGTTGCAATGGAGCGGCGAACTCTCGCGGCTCTCCGGGAAATTCTGTGCCGACGCCGAGGTCACGCTGCGCGGCTGCAACGTAGGCGCCGGCGCGGATGGCGCAGCACTCGTCGCCAAGCTCGCCGACCTGTGGGGCGTGACCGTGATGGCCCCGAGCGGGACCTGTTACATCACTCATTGTGCCGGCGAGTGGGTGACCGCCACGCCCGGCCACCCGCCGACGCCGGTGGCGGCGCCCTCCACGAAGTTCGGCCTGATGAAGGGTGCATCGACGCCGGATATGCGCCCGTGCTGCCTTCTCGTCGACTATGACTTCCCGGTCGACGCCGCAGGTAACACTGTCAAGAACCTTGGCGATCTGACCACGATCGGCCGTCACAAATATGGAGCCGGGATGGCAGACTACGCCGGGCGCACCGAGTGGTCAGGGGTGGTCTACACGTGCTCGATGGGATTCGTTGACCTCGGCCATCTCCGCGACTGTGCGGACCTAGCCCCGTACTACTACGACCTCCTGAAGACGAAGAACAAGGCCGGAGACACCATCCCCGAGATCCGCGAGGGTGGCACGATCACGATCAAGAAGGACATTCCCACCGCGCGCCTGGACTGCACGGAGGGGCTCTCCGTCGCCGGGGCCGCCAGCGCGGGCTCTGCCTCGTTCATTCCGCCCGTGGACATGCCCTTCCAGCCCGGTGCCACCGTGCGCCCTCCGATGGACGACCCCACGGGAGTGCTGGTCCAGACCGGCTTCAGGATCAAGACCACCTACACGCTTCGAAAAGGCTGAGTCGTACTCCGATCCGAGGAAGCTAACGCAGGAAGGACCGACGACCGCCCCTCTGGCGAATACGTATTAGGATTGCCGGGACGCATCATCGAGTTGGTAAGCGCCGCAGGGAGGCCACTGTGGATTTCTCGTGGAGCGAAGAGCACCAGGCGTTTCGACAGGAAGTGCAGGCGTTCATCCGGACGCACTGGAGCGGAGGCTCAGCGCGGGGCGGCGCAGACGAAGCGTCCAGGAGTTACGTGAAGGCGCTGGCCGACAACGGCTGGCTGACGCTCGCCTGGCCCAAGCAGTACGGCGGCCGTGGGGCGAGCCACTTTCAACAGTTGATCTTCATGGAGGAGTCCTCCATCAACGGCGTGCCGAATGGCGGCCAGGGCGCCGACCGAGTGGGCCCGGTACTGATGATCCATGGCACCCAGAAACAGAAGGATGAGCACCTCCCCAAGATCGCCCACGGCGAGGTGAACTGGTGCCAGGGCTTTTCGGAACCCGGCGCCGGCTCGGACCTCGCATCGCTCCAGACGCGGGCGGTGCGCGACGGCGATGAATTCGTCATCAACGGCCAGAAGATCTGGACGAGCGGCGCCCGCCATGCGGACTGGATCCACGTGCTCACCCGCACGGACGGGCAGGCGGCGAAGCATCGTGGCATCACCTACTTCATGCTCAACATGAAGACCCCCGGCATCACCGTCCGCCCCATCCAGCAGATGCACGGTGGCGCCGAGTTCAACGAGACGTTCTTCGAAGATGTACGCGTCCCCGCTGAGAACATCATCGGCGAGGAGAACCGCGGCTGGTATATCGCCGCGACGGCTCTGGACTTCGAACGCAGCGGCATCTTCCGGATGGCGGGCATGATCGGTCCGTTCAACCGACTGACTGAATTCGCCAAGCAGCCGGACTCGGCCGGGGTCGGACGACGGATCGCCGACACGGACGAGAATCGCCTGAAGCTCGCTGACACCGCCACGGAGATGATCGTGGCGCGATACCTCGGCTACCGCGTGACGTGGATGCAGAGCAAGGGGTTGGTACCGAACGCCGAGAGCTCGGTCTCGAAATCGTTCGGTACCGAATTGCAGCAGCGCAACGCCCGTCGTGGCATCAACATGCTCGGGCTCTACGGGATGCTCTCGAAGGGCGAACCGCGGGCGCCGCTCGGTGGCGAATACAGCCAGCTCTATCTCTCCACCGTCTCGGCGACGATCGCCGGAGGCACCAGCGAGGTGAACCGCAACATCATCGCGACACGCGGACTCGGGCTACCACGCGGGTAACCCGCGGGAGCAGAAGACCGGGCTCACGCATCCCGTGCCGCCTCGTACTGGACGAAGGGAGCCCGCCAGATGGCGGGCTCCCTTCGTCCTCCTGTGCGGGCGACCCATTACCCAAATTCCTTACCACGCGGCATCGCCAGAGCGTCCGCCGGAAACAGTTCGTCGAGCGATTCCACGATCAATGTGCGCTGTTCCCCCGCACGCTCTTCGAGAAGGCCGCTCACCCGCATGAAGGGCGCCGTACGGACCACGTCGCGATGGGCCTCGACGAGCGCGCGACTGACGAGGGCATTCACCATGCCGAACTCGTCTTCCAGGAGCAGGAAGATGATGCCTCTCGCGGTCAGTGGCTGCTGACGACACACGACGAGGCCGGCGAAGTCGACGCGCGCGCCGGCGGGCATCGAGCAGAGCTGGAGGCTGGAGACCACACCTTCCCCCAGGGCAGGGCGCAGGAATTGCATCGGATGGCTATCTGGCGACAGGCGCAGCACTGCGTAGTCGCTCGCCATGCGCTGATAGGCGCTGAAATCCGCCAGACGCACCTCGTCCTGCACCGTAGGGAGGTCGAGTCTCATCTGGCGGTCACGCGGGCGACGCAACTCCGCATGCCCGAAGCCGCCGGCGAACAGACCGAGTTGCCAGATCAGTTCACGGCGGTTGAGGCCCAGGTCGTCGAAGGCGCCGATGCGGATGAGGTTCGTCGAGGCCTCGTGCGATAGCCCCGTACGCTGGACGAAGTCGAACAGTGACCGGTACCGGCCGGAACGACGGCGCTCCTGCTCAATGCGGGCCGCGCCTGCCTCCCCCACACCTTTCACGTAACCAAGTCCGACGCGCACCGCTCCACGGAGATCTGTCTGCATATCATCAGGGGCGACCTCTTCGACCGTACAACGGGCGTCGCTTCGGTTGATGTCAGGACGGCGGATATCCACGCCGTGGCGCTGCGCGTCCTTGGTGAGGACGTGCGGCGGGTAGAAGCCCATCGGCTGTTCGTTGAGAAGGGCACAGAGGTACTCCGGCGGGTAATAATGCTTCAACCAGGTCGACTGAAAGGCGAGCAGGCCAAATGCCGCGCCGTGCGACTTGGGGAAGCCGAACTCCGCGAAGCCGAGGAGGTTTTCGAACATCCTCGTCGCTTCGGCCTCGGAGACATCAGGATGGGTGAGTGCCCCGGTCATGAATTTCTGCCGGTACTGCTCCATGATCTGCGCCGAGCGCTTGCGGCTCATGGCACGGCGGAACGTCTCCGCCTCACCAGCGTTGAAGCCGCCCATCTTCTTTGCAACCTCGATCACCTGATCCTGAAACAACACGACACCGAGCGTCTCACCAAGGGCTTCGCGGATGCAGGCGGGCATTTCCACGACGTAACCGGGATCGCGGCGGCGTGCCTCTCGACGCCGGACGTACGGGTTCACGGCGCCACCGACGATGGGACCAGGGCGGACGATGGAGACCTGCACCGTAAGGTCATCGAGGCTGCGTGGCAGAGTCCGCGGGAGCATGGCGATCTGAGCGCGCGACTCGATCTGGAAGACGCCGACCGTGTCGCCTCGACCGATTTCGTCGTAGATCACAGGGTCCCCGAAGTCCGGACTGCGCGAGAGATCGATGACCATGTGGCGGTGCCGTTCGATGAGATCGACGCATTCCTCGACCACCGAGAGCATGCCGAGTCCGAGGAAGTCGATCTTCACCATGCGTGCGTCGTCGATGCTGTCCTTGTCCCAGTGGGCGAGGTAGCGGTTCGGCCAGCGCGCCGGCTGGCAGGGGACGCAGTCGATGAGCGGCTCAGAGGATATGACCATGCCACCCACATGCTGCGAGAGGTGACGGGGAAAGCCCGCCAGTTGATGTGCCATCTCCGAGAGATGGCGCCACGCCCGTTCCTCGCCGTACTCGACGGTGGGATCGACGACGCCACGCTGGCGCTGCACTTCCTCACCAACCCCCGTCGCGTGGTCGTAGGGCCTTGCACGCTTCGCGAGCCGGTCGACCTCGACCTCGGGAAGGCCGAGGACTTTGCCAATGTCGCGGACGGCGCTACGGATGCGGTAGGTGGGGAAGATCGCCACAAGCGCGGCGTGGTCCCGTCCCCACTTCTCGTGGACGCGCTCGATCAGCCGCTCGCGGATGTCGCGCGGAAAGTCGAGGTCGATATCGGGCCGCGACAGCATGCCGTCGTTGAGGAACCGGTCGACGCTCAGCCGGTTGCGGATCGGATCGATATGCGACAGGCCGATCAGGTAGCACACGATCGAAGCGACTGATGACCCGCGGCCTCGCCCCGGCGGAAGCTCGGTGACGCTGCGTGCCCGGCTGGGCCCGCGCACCTCTGCCGCCACCACTTCGGCCAGTTTCATGACCTCGTAGTAGACGAGGAAGAACCCGGCGAGGTTGTTGAGTGCGACCAGCGCGAGCTCGTCCTCCAGGCGTCCCTCTGCGGCAGGACGTTCATGGAGCAGGTACTTCCGCTCCAACCGTTCCTGACAGATGCGGCGCAGTTCGTCGATCGGCGCCGTCCCCCCTTCGATCTCTGGGGACGGCAGCGAGTAGCCAAGGTCCTCGGTGAGGTCGAACACACAGCGACGGGCGATACGGACGGAGTTGGCGGCGGCCTCCGGGTGGTACGCGGCAAAACGACTCGCCTGCTCCTGCGGCGACCGGAGGTAGAACTCGGCATTCGGACGCCGCTCGCGGTGCGACTCGTCGATGGTCTTGCGGTGCTTGATGGAGACAAGGACATCCTGCAACCGGTGGCGGTCGGGCTCGTGGTAGTGGACGTCGCCCGTGCCGACCACCCCGACTCTGACGCGCTCCGCGAGCGCGACCAGAGCGCGGTTGCGCGGGCGGTCGCCAAATACGAAGTTGTCCTGCAACTCGACGAAGACGTTCGCGTGTCCGAACCACGCGACCCAGCGGCGGAGTGCCGCCTCCGCCTCTTCAAGTAGGTGCTCCTGGAGCAGGCGGGGGACGAGTCCGTCCCGACATCCAGTCAGGAGGATGAGTCCGCTGGCGTGCTCCTCGATGGCAGCGACGGGTAAGACCGGGTCGAGGCGGCGCGTTTCGCGGTCGGGCTGCTCACCTTCAAAAAGCCCAAACGCCTGACTGGAGAGGCGACAGAGGTTGGAGTAGCCCTGCCGGGTCTCCGCAAGCAGGGTGATGTGGGAACGAGTGCCGTCGGCCTCCTCGATGGAGAGCTCCAGCCCGGTGATCGGACGGAGCCCGGCCTCTTTCGCGGAGCGTGCGAACTCCATCGAGCCATACATGGCGTCGTGGTCGGTCAGCGCAAGGGCGCGGTGCCCCTGGCCCACCGCCTGGATCAGCAGCTCGTCGATACTCGATGCCCCCTCGAGCAGGGAGTAGTTCGAATGCAGATGGAGTTCGACGTACGGCACGCCGTCGAGGACGGAGAGCGGGACCGGCTGGGTCGGGCCGCGTGACGCCATCGAGCGTGGCGTGTCGCCGGCGAGTACGTCGTCGATCGCGCGCCGGCGCGCCTCGAATGCCTCCCACGAGTACTCCGCCGTGTGAGGGCTCATCGGAGGGCTGCTGAGTATGGCTGTTCGAACCAGGCACCGGAGTCATCGTCGCGAAACAGTGTGGACGGGCGGCCACCTTCCAGGATGACGCGATAGTACGTGCGCGCCTGTGCCGCCTCACGCCACCACGCCTCGGCAACACGCCATATCTCTTCGACGCTCTCGACACGTGCCTCGACACCACGATTGCCGCGCGCGTCAGTCCGGACGAGCGCCCGTGGAAGGCTGTCGCGATCCACGCGGACGCCCACCGGTCGCGGCAGTCCGATCGGACGAAGCGATGGCCTGGCAATGGACGGCCTCACGGGTCGTACTCCAGCAAGGCACGTCGGTATTCCGGCAGCCGGTGCCACGGCTCCACCTCGACGACACGCGCCAGTGGCGACTCGCCGAACCGCACCTTCAGATGGCGCACCATCTCGTCGAGCTGTTCGCGGCGACGCATCTGCTCGACGAAGAGGCTGTGCTGCCGGCCGCTTTCCTCAGTCAGCCCGCCAAGTTCGAGGGTCACGAGTGAGAGCGGGCCGGGGAACTCGGCGTACTCCACCAGCGTGCGGAACACCGTCCACAGGCGCCCACGGTCACCAAGCGGTTCCCGCAGAGCCTGCTCACGCTCCCAGAGCGCTCCGCGCTCAGTCTCCACACGCAGCCGGATCAGACGGACAAACCGATGTGCAGCCCTCGGCTGGCGCAGGGCACGGCCGAGCATCTGCTCCAGCGCGTGCAGGATCGCCTCGCGGCTGACGAGGGGCGGGTCTGCCTGGGCGACCTCGACGACCCGCTCACGCACCCAGGGCCGAGGGCGCACGGGCCGTGGGTCTTCACCACGCGCGGCCAGCCACGCGACGCCACCCTCGAATCCGAACTGCGCCTCGACCGCGTGACGTGGGAATGCGGCGAACTCACCGCAGGTTGATATCCCCAGCATCCGCAGTCGCTCGATCTCTTCAACCGGCAATGGGAGACGCGCGATGGGCTCCGATGCCAGGAAACCAGCAGCATGTTGCGCCGGCACATGAACAGCATCGGATGGCTCCGCGCGTCTCGCAGCCACATACGCCGTAAACCTGGCCCCGGCGATCCCCAGTTGCGGACTCAATCGGGGTGGCACACCGGCAAAAACCGCCCGGCGCACGTCTTCGACACGCGGGTACAGGCCGTCGGTCCCGCGCAGGTCAGCGAAGACGACCCCCTGTTCGGATTCCTCGACGAAGGGGCTCACCGCACTCATCGCCTCAACCAGCGCCTCGGCGTACTGCGCGACGAGCGCCGACCGGGCTTCGAGGATGCTCAGCGTGGGACACAGCCCCACCGCATCGCGGAGCGTCATCCCTGCCCGCACACCGCGGAGCCGTGCTTCTCGCGTGACCTCGACCACCCGCGAACGTGCCTCGTCACTCAGTGCGACAGGGGCTCCGGCGAGGCCAGGACGCTCCACCAGTTCGGAATGGAGCGCGAGCGAAGGGATCGCCAGACAGGCGACAGATCGGGATTGAACGTCGGGTTGTGCTGTAGGCATTGGTTCCCCCACCAAGAGGCGAGGTGATGGTATCAGAACACAAGTTCTATCCATGACAGTTATGTCGCTCAGGGCTTGAATCCTCGGACGTGACGACTCGCTCCGCAGAGCCTGCCTCAGCCACTTGGCAAAGGAGAAAGCCCGCCTGACGGCGGGCCTCTCGGGTCCATCAGCGCGGGTTCCCCTTACCGTGCAGCCGCCATCGACGCCTGCATCTTCGTCACAGCCGCCGTGACCAGTGCCGGCGTGATCACGTCCTTCCCTCCTGAGAGAGTCCCCCCTGCGAGCGCGTTGCTCGATGACCACGCATAGGTCTCCAGGCGCATCGTCATGGTGAGGCTACCCGCGGAGATCGCGACGTCATAAGCGACGGCCACACCACCCGCCGGCGCAGCGACGGACGGCGTCCCCTTCGTCACTTTCACGGTCGCACCCGAGGTGGCCGTCATCTCTTCGCCTGCCCGCACCGGTGCTGATGCTGTGGGACTACAACGACCAGTCCGCACCGGTGCGCTGGGCGCCGCCGCTGTTCGACGTGATCGCCCCGAAGACCTCGTGGACTGAGCTGCACATCTTCAACGAGGGTGGCCACTACACCTTCCGGGAGAACCCGGAACAGTTCAACCGCGTGGTCACCGGCTTCTGCCAGCATGTGGACACGACCGTGTCCGTCTGACTGTCCGACCGTTGGCGCTCGCCTTCGCCTCACGGTGGTTAGCCGAGATCCCAGGACAGCCGCGTGAAGATGCACCGCCTGGGTCCGTTCGCGGTCTACTCGAACGTCTTCCTCGTGATGCTCAGTCTGGGCGTCATCTCGCCGATGCTGAAGGACATTCAGCGCGACCTCGGTGTCTCCTACGGTGCCATTGCCTGGGGCGTCGGCGCGTTCGCCATCGCGCGACTGGCCGCCGACCTACCAGCCGGCCTGGCCGCCGAAAGATACCCGAGGGCTCTGGTCCTCCTGGTTGGCAGTCTGGCCGTCTGCGGCGGCAGCCTGATCGCCGCCTGGTCGAACGACCTGCAGACCTTCATGCTGGCCCGTGCGATCTCGGGCATCGGCTCGGCGATTACGTCGACCGTGGGCCTGACGGTGATCCTCGACGCCGCCGCACCTGAGCACCGAGGCAGAGCGAGCGCCCGCTATCACAGCGCACTCGGTGCCGGGGCATTCGTCGGGCCAGGCTTCGGCGGCCTCCTGTCGACGCTGGGGGACTGGCGTCTCGCTCTGGCTGGCGCCGGCGTGGCGGCCCTGGCGCTCGACTTGCCGGTCGCCGTGGTCCGGAAGCAGCGACTGTCCGGCAGCGAGGTACGCGTGCAGGCGGTCGCAGGCGATGTTGCCGGGCGACATGCCTTGATTGTTGACGACATGATCACGACCGGCGGGACGATCGAGGCGGCTGTCAGCGCCCTGATCCAGGCCGGTGCGCTCCCACCGTTTCTCGTCGCGGCAACGCACGCAGTTCTCGTGGGGCCCGCTGAGGAACGCCTCGGTACACCCGAGATCGGGCATGTCTGGGTCACGGACACACTACAACCGCGGTTCGCCCGACTGTCGGCCCGTGTCGTCGAAATCGGCCCGCTCCTCACCGAGACAGTGAGACGGCTCCACGCAGAAACTGCGCTCGACGATCTGGAAGCGCGCACCTGAGAGCGCCTCGGCTCACGACACCGTCGTCGACCGGTGCGAGCCCCGAAGTCCCCAGAATGGCAGGACGTTTGCCCCTCGGTATCCGCGCTCACGAACACTACTCTGTGATTTGGGAATGGAGATGGATCCCAGTCAGGGAGCGCAGTTGGAGTGGAGTGCCATCGCCCAACCTAGGGTACGAAGCCAAATCGGTACCCGCGTATAACTGAGTGGCCAGGCGCGCTCGTCTGGTCATGAGTTCCTAGAGAACCCGTTATCGCGGTCAACGAAAGAACACTTCGCAACCCGGAGACCCCGCCTTTTCGGCGGGGTCTCTGTTCCCCATCGACGGAACTCCGAGGCATCGACCGCTCGGCCCCGGTCACATTCCCAGCATTGCCGCAGCCCTTCAGGACCGGCGGACGGAACGCCCGAAGATCAGGACCAGCAGGACGCCGGCCCCACAGATCAACTGAGACGCCATGACGCCATCCTGGACACCGAGGCGAGTGACGAGAAACGTCATCGAGATCGTCCCGATCGGGGTCAGGCCAGACCCCATGTTGAACGCGGCCATCCCCCGGCCGCGCATGTCCGACCGGACGCTCGTCTGGAACATGCTGGTGTTCACCGCCCGTGCCACGCTATGGAACAGGCCTGCGGTCGCGAGACAGGCGAGTGCCGCAAGGAAGATGTCCATGCGCGTGAAGCTCACCACCAGGACGACGTACATGATCTCGCCGCCCAGCAGATAGCGCCCCTTGTGGCGCACGTCACCGGCGCGGGCGAGCGCGAGCAGCCCGATGATCGAACCGATCGCGAGCATCGAGACGAGCCAACCGTACTCGCGAGATCCGCCGTGGAAGACCTCCTTCGCGAAGATGGGCATAAACGACAGGTACGGAATGACGAAGAGCGAGGGCAGCGCATTCATGATCAGCAGGAGCATCAGCCGGCTCTCGCTCGCCAGGTAGCGAAAACCGTCAAACACCTCGGTGACAGGGTTCAGCCCTCGCTCGCGAGGCTGTTGGTTGCGCGACCTGAGCGCCATCGCCGTGAGCATCGAGATACCGCGCATCGCCGCCACCATGACGAAAGCCGCGCCGACGTTCCACGCGACGATCACGCCCGTGAGGGGTGGCCCGATGATCCTCGACACATTCTGGGCGACGGAGTTGAGCGCGATCGCGTTCGTCAGGGACTCGGGTGTCGAGATGTCGTGTACGTACGCCTGCTGCGCGGGGCCCGTCGCCGTGTTCATGATCGACGACACAATCGCAAAGGCGTATGCGTGCCATACCTGCACAGTGTCGGTGAGCACGAGTACCGCGAGGACGGCGGCCTGCAATGAGCCGATGGCGCTGGTCCCGATCATGATGGCCCGACGGGGATATCGGTCCGCCAGCAGCCCGGCAAACGGGCCGAGGAGGAGAGAGAGAATGCCACCGACGAACGCGACCTTTCCCAGTTCGACGGCCGAGTCCGTGAGCATATAAACGAGCCAGTTGAGGCCGATCTGCTGGCCCCACTGACTGAACCCGAGACTGGAGGTGCCTGCCCAGAGCAGCCGAAAATCCCGGTCCCTGAATGCCTCGAATGTGCCGACTTCGCGTGGGCCGGTCGGGCCAGAGGCCTCGCCTTGAGTGACGGGCCGAACTACCGGATCGCGGGCCATGCCGACCGCCTCACCGCTGCCGTCAGGTGTACGGCGCTATGACGCGCATTATGCGCTCCCACGCCAGCCCCTCGCCTACCTGCCCCCCTCGTGCTTGCCCGAGGCCCGCGCGCCTGATTGGCTGTCCGTCAGCGAATCCAACCAGTCCGGGTGACCGGGAGAGGTAGGTCGGGATGTTGTTTGCGCTGGACGGGAAGACTCCGCGGGTGGCGCCGAGCGCCTGGATTGCGCCGGGGGCATATGTCATCGGCGACGTCGAGATCGGAGAGCGGTCGACGGTATGGCCGGGCGCGGTGATCCGTGCCGACTTCGCTCCGATCCGAGTCGGCGAGAACGTTCATGTAGAGGACGGGGTGATCCTCCACTCCGGAGGCGGGCTGACGCTGGGAAACAACATCACGATCGGGCACTCAGTCGTGGTCCACTGCAAGTCCGTGGGCAACTTCGTGCTCCTGGGCAACAACTGCACGGTGCTGGACGATGCGGTGATCGAGGACGAATGCATCGTCGCGGCGAACGCGCTGGTCTCGCCTCGCGAGGTCGTCCCCTCAGGTTCGATCGTGATGGGCGTGCCCGGTGTGATCACGCCGGCCCGGCCCGACCAACTCCAGCGCCGGCGCGCGTCTCAGGGAGCCCCGACGGGCGGCTACCACGACAACGCGATGCGCTACCGCGCCGCGGGGATCGAGGAACGTCAACTGTGGTCGCCGCCGCCCGGTGAGGTTGGTGTGCTGCCCGATGGATGGCAGCCTCAGCCCCGGATGCGATGACCAGCCGAGCTAAATCGGACGGAACACCGGGATCGGGTAGTCGCCCGACTCCTGCGTCTCCCACTCGACGCGCACTCGCTGTCCGCAGTGCACGTCCTTCGTCGGGTCATTGACGCCCACGACGTTCGAGAGCATGCGGAACCCCTCGTCCAGATCGATATAGGCCACCGCGTAGGCGCCGAGATCTGCGAAGGAGGGATTCCGGTTCTGACGGACCACCGAGTAGGTGTACACCTCGCCCTCGCCCCTGGACACCTTCGTCGCGAGGTCCAGTGACCCGCAGGCGGTGCAGTGGGCGCGAGGCGTGAACACGACCCCACGACAGGAATTGCACTGCTGGTAGGTCAGTTCGTGGCGTTTCGCCGCCTCCCAGAAGGCCTGGGTGTCGGGCTCAGGAAAGACGGGCATCGGTCGGTTGGGCATCGCAGTGCTTCCTTAGTCTGCAGCCAGGATGATGGTGCCTCCGCAGTGGGTGTGGCCCAGGTAGCCGCCGTTGCCGTGCGCCACCGCCAGCCTCGCCCCGGGCACCTGCGCGGTGGACTCGCCCCGGAGCTGTCGAGTCGCCTCCAGCAGCAGGAACAGCCCGCGCATTCCCGGGTGGTTGGAAGAGAGGCCGCCGCCGTCCGTGTTCAGGGCCAGCGCTCCCGGCCGGTCGAACCGCAGGCGGCCACCGGCGACGAAGTCGCCGAACTCGCCCTTCTTGCAGAACCCGAGGTCCTCCAGCATCACCGCGACCGTGATCGTGAACGAGTCGTAGATCATCGCGATGTCGATCTCGTCCGGACGCACCTGTGCCTCGCCAAATGCGATCGGCGCGCTCTGAGCCGCAGCACTGGTCGTAATGTCGCCCTTGTTCTCACGGTATTTCGTGGCCTGGCCGCTGCCTATTATCCAGACGGGCTTCTTCCTCGTGTTGCGCGCCACATCGGCACTCGCGATCACCAGGGCGCCGCCACCGTCGCTCACCATGCAGCACTCGAGGAGGTGCAACGGATCTGCGATCATCCGCGACTCCAGCACGTCCTCGATAGAAACCTCACTCACGCCCTGGAACTGCAAGTCGTTCATCGCCTGCACGGCCTGGGGATTGCGCATGGCGTGGTAGCGCGTCGTCACGGCAATTTCGGCCAACTGTTCCGGAGTGCTGCCGTACTGGTGCATGTGCCGGCTCGCCACCATCGCGTAACTCGAAACGAGCGTATGCCCGTATGGATTCTCCATATTCGACTGCCAGTTCGAAGCAGCCGAGGCGCCGCCGGTGCCGATCGGGATCCGCTGGGACGCGGCCTTCGAGCCGTACGACAACACGGCGACGTTGCACTTGCCCGAGGCGATATCCGCCAGTGCGTGTGCCGTCTGGAACTCGTACGCGCTGCCGCCCACGGCGGTCGTGTCGATGACTGTCGGTCTCAGGCCGAGGTACGGCGCGAGCCCGAGGCCACCCCCGCCTTCACCGTCGTTGGCGTCATACAGCCCGTCCACGTCGCTCCATTTGAGCCCGGCGTCTTCCAGCGCCTTCGCGATCGAGGCAGCCTTGATCTGCATTGCCGAGACGTCGCGGTCCAGACGCTTCGGCCACTCGTACATGCCGACGATGGCGGCGGTTCGTGACTGACTGGCCATGGTCCCCCCTCGTGTGCCCGCATTCTTTACGCCCGTCGCCTCAGGCCGTCAACGCCCGCCCTGGTTGCCGTGCCGCTGTGCGAAGGCTAGCGTCCAGGCATGCGAGTAGGGCTCATCTCCGACACCCATCTCCCGTCGCTCATCCGCACGCCGGACCAGCTCGGCCCGCAGCTTGCCGCCTTCCTCGCCAGCGTCGACCTCATCCTCCACGGGGGTGACGTGGTCCGCCCGAGCGTCCTCGACTGGTGCGAGCAGTTCGCCCCCGTCGTCGTGGCACGCGGAAACAACGACAACTTCGACGACCGCCGGATGCTACCCCGGCAGATCCTGGATATCGAGGGCTGGCGGATCGGCATGGTGCATGAGCTCCGACCGGAGGATCGACCGGTGCCGGTGCTGCTTGCCGACGCGCTCGGTGGCGAGCGAGTGGACATCCTGATCGGCGGAGACACGCACGTCGAGCGGCTGGAATACCGCGACGGGGTCATTGTGGTGAACTCGGGCAGCCCGACGCTGCCGCACCACAAGGAATTCCGCCTGGGCACCGCGGGGCTGCTGGAGATCACACCGGGGCGTGTGCATGCCGAGATCATCCACCTGGGCCACAGCGACGGCGCGCGGAACCCCAGCGTCGGCCGCCACCTCGAGATCCGCGACGGCCGCCTAGCGACGCACTCCTACGACGGCACGCTGCTGCCGCTGCCCGACATGCCGAACCTCATGAGGTAGCCGAGCCTGCGCCGTGCGGAGACGGATGGAAGCGGGGATCACGGCCCCGCACGAGTGAGAGGCGGACAAGGCCGGGCTCCACACCTGAGAACCATCCGAACGGAGAAGGCGGCGACCAATCAGCAGTCGCCGCCTTCTCTGTTGCCTTGCCGGGCCGCTCGCTCCCCAGTCGAGGCCGTATTATACCCGAATCCGGATCCCTCGGGCGATACCCACCAGCATTGCGGGCGGGGCAACCTGAGCCCCTTCCTGAACGAGGTCACCCCGGATGATCCGCAGTCCACCCACTGCTGATAGACGCCACAGACGGTTGTTGACAAAGTTGCGCAGATTTATAGGAGATACCGTGGCCACGCAAGCAATCGAGGCGACTCGGGGCGGCGGCCTTCCGCGCAACTGGTGGGCGTTCGGGGTGCTGTTGCTGCCCGTAACGGTCTACTTCTTCGCGCTTCAGGAGCGTGCGTCACTGGCGGTCTTCTGGGCTGTCGGGATCGCAGCCGGCTTCGTGATCCAGCGATCCCGCCTCTGTTTTGTTTCCGGCTTCCGTGACCTCTATCTCCTGCATCAGGGGCGCACTCTGCGCGGCCTGATCATCGGGCTCGGGGTTGCCACGTTCGGCTTCGCGATGATCATGGGTTCGATTGTGCCCAATCCGGCGACAGGTGCCGTCCCCCAGGACGCGCACGTGCTGCCGGTTGGGATCGCGACCATCGCCGGCGGTCTGCTCTTCGGTGTCGGGATGGTGCTCGCGGGAGGATGCGTCTCGGGTTCGCTCTACCGGATGGGCGAAGGCTACGTCGCTTCATGGGTCGCCATGGCAGGGGTCATGGTGGGCCTCTTCGCCCTGAATCGCACGTGGAACTGGTGGTGGGACGTCACGATCGCCACCGCCCCGCGCGAGTGGCTGCCCGCGCGGCTCGGCTACACGGGCTCGATTGCCCTCACGGTGCTCCTGCTCGCGACGGCGTACGTCGCGACGTTGTGGTGGGAGCGTCGCGCGCCCGCCTTCGCCGTAATCCCGATCAAACGGGCGCAGGCCGCGCCGCCAGCGAACGTGCAGGATGACGTACGGGCCGCGCTGCAGCGCGTCTTCCGAAAGGAATGGAGCCCTGCCGCGGGGGCGATCGCGCTCTCGCTGCTGAACGTCATGCTGTTCATCCGGTACCGCCCGATGGGCGTCGTGGGCGAGATTTCCCGCTGGACGAACGACATCGCCGCGAAGGTCGGTCAGCCCGTGGGTGTGCTCAAGGGGCTCGACACGCTCGCGGGATGTGCGCCCTCAATCACGGGCGATTCCTGGTTCACCGATGGCTTCATGATGAACGGCGGGATTATCGTCGGCTCGTTCACGGCGGCGGTGCTGGCGCGAGAGTTCCGTCTGCGGATCCCTCGACAGCCGAAGCGGTACGTACAGTCAGCCCTCGGCGGGGTAGTGATGGGCTACGGCGCTGGGCTAGGTCTGGGTTGCACGCTCGGCGCGTTCTACTCCGCGATCCCCTCGCTCGCCCTCAACGGCTGGGTGTACGCGGTGGCGATGGCGACGGGGGCGTTCGCGGGATCGCAGATCATCCGGCGGCTCGCATGAGCGAGCAGCCGAGTGTGAGGCAGATCGACCTGACCGGTCAGACCCTCCCGGTGGCGCTCCCGGTCATCACGGACGCCATCGAGCGTGCAGTGGGCGGAGAGTCCTTCGACCTGACCACGGCCGACGAGACGGCAGTAAAGTACATTGTCCCCACGGCGGCCGTCCGTGGGGTCCGGGCGGCGTTTCGCCGCGAACCGGCGGGGGGATGGCGGGTCGAGCTGCGACCACGCGCCCCTCGACCGCGAAGTGAGGAGGCACAAGGTGGCTGAATCGACGGTAGTCCCGGTACTCGACGTCCGGGGCGAGATCTGTCCGTACCCTATGCTGCGGACGAACAAGGAACTCGACGAGGTGCGTCCGGGAGTGGCCGAACTCGACGTGATCACGGACCACCCCCCCGCGCTCTCGACCATCCCGCCCGAGGCGATGAAGCGTGGGTACGGCGTCGAGATCGAGGAAGTCCGCGAGGGCGAGTGGAAGATCCGGCTGTTCAAGGACTCATAGCCCGGGCAGACGGCCGCGAATAAGGACCAGGCGGCTCGAGCCGCTTCGATGAAAGGGAGGCCGCGATGTTGAACATGCGATCCGCCATCTGGCGGACGGCATTCCTGACGGCAACGGCTGCGGCAGCCGTATTTGGTGCGGCCTGCGGCAGCGACGAGGCCAAGCCCCAGGCAGCGGCGACGCCGCCGCCGACGGCCGCGGCAAACGCCGCGGTGCCGACCGTAGTCGCTGCAAAGGCGGGATACGCGTTCCCGGACAAGCTGGTCACCACGAACTGGGTCACGGAGAACGCGACCAAAGCGAATGTCCTGGTGTTGGACCTCCGTAAGAAGGAAGACTACGAGGCCGGCCACATCCCCGGAGCGTCATGGATCAACACGGCTGACCTGTCGGTGACAGACAAGAACGGTGTGAAGGGCCAGCTCGCCCCGGCCGAGAAGGTCGCCTCTGTCTTCGCTGCGGTGGGTGCGAAGCCGGACACGACGATCGTCCTGTACGACGCGTCGAACAACCTCAGCTCCTCCCGGGTCCTGTGGGGCCTCGAGGTGTATGGCCACAAGGATGTCCGGATGATGGACGGCACGTGGACGCTGTGGCAGTCCGAGGGCAAGCCTGCGACCAAGGATGTCCCGCAGCGGACGGCGACGCAGTACGCGTTCACCGCCACCCCGAACGAGGGCATCATCGCGAACTTCGACGAGATCGTGAAGGCGGTCGGCGACCCCTCCAAGGTGATCTGCGACGCGCGCACCCCGGAAGAGTACGCAGGACGCGATGTGCGCGCGAAGAATGGCGGGCATGTCCCGGGCGCCCTGAACGTCAACTACACGCTGGCGAACGGCAAGGACGGCAAATACCTCCCGGCTGAGGAGCTGCGGAAGCTGTACGCTGACGCGGGCGTGAAGGCTTCGGACAGCCAGACCGTATACACGTACTGCCAGACCGGCGTGCGCGCGGCGCATTCCTGGTTCGTCCTGAAGTACCTCGTCGGCTACAAGAAAGTCGAAAACTATGACGGCTCCTGGGAGGAATGGGGCAACAAGGACGGCGCGAAGATCGAGACCTCGCGCTAACCGCGAGGCGGACCTGGAATATCGGACACTGGCGGGCGCCCGACCACGGGCGCCCGCTTCGCGTCTCGCCCCTCACAATGGATCGCCACCCCATGCCGCATGCGTCACCTCACCCGCCCACTGGTGTCACTGCCCCACGGGCACCTTCGGCCCGTGCCGCTGCCATCGCGACCCTCGCGATCGGGTTCGCGCTATTGCTGACCGCGTGCAGGCCGGGCGACGGCCCCAGTGCAGCTGGCCCTGACGGGGAGTTGCGCTTCCAATGGGTGGTGCCGGACGGCTTCCCCGCGACGGTCTCGCTCCACCGGGCGCTCGACGGGCAGACGACAGGCGAGACACACGCATACCTCCCGGGCGAAGCGCCCTCGCCTGGTGAGGCGTTGGCCAACGGGGTCCTGCGTGTCCGCCTCGACGAGCCAGAGCGCGTCGTCCTGAGGCTCGACAATCCGCGCGGCGAGTCACTCCGATTCTGGGTCGCTCCCCACCTGCCGCAACCCCACGCCGGTGACGCGGCGCTGATGGCCCAGTGCCTGTGTACCGGGGAGGTGTACGAGGTCCCGGCTGGCGGCTCGTGGACACGCATCCTCGAGTTCGGCATCCGCCGGCGTGGTTCCGTGACTCCACTCGGAGTCACGCATGTGATCGTGCTGGGCGAACTACCGCAGTAATCGTGCCATACTCGGGCTCGACTCCGCCGCCCTGTGGCTGAGGCTGGATTGAGGCGAGCGTGCAGCGACTCTTCCCCCGCATGTATTACGGCTGGGTGATGGTGGGCGCCTCGTTCGCCATCAACATGTCGGTGTCGCCGCTGAATGCCGTGGTGTTCTCCTTCCTGATCGGTCCGATGAGCGCCGACCTCCATGTGCAGAAGAGCGCCCTGGCGTGGTCGCTCACGCTGCGGCTGATCGCCGCCGGAATCACCGGGCCCGCCCTCGGGGTCCTGCTCGACCGATACGGGTCGAGGTGGCTCGGCGCGATCTGCGGTGCGATCGGCGGTGTCTCACTGATCGCGCTCGGCGCCGTGCATTCGCTGTGGGCTGTCTACGCGTTGTTCGCGTTCTCCGGACTCGCCGGATTCGGCGGCCCCGCCGGCCAGTTGCTCACGCAGGTGCCACTGGCCAAGTGGTTCGTCGCAAACCGTGGACGGGCGATCTCCATCGCGACGACCGGCATGGCGCTGGGGACGGTGCTGACCGTGCCAAGCACGCAGTGGCTCGTCCAGGCAGTCGGATGGCGAAGCACCACGGTCGTGTTCGGCCTGCTGGTCGCCGGTATGGTCGTCCCCCTTAGCACGCTGTTCATGCGCCGCTCACCCGAGGACTTCGGCCTGCACCCCGATGGCGCTGAATCCGCACAGGCCGTGGAGGCCGCCGCCGGGGCGCAGACGCGCGCCGCATTGCTCTCAACGACCCGGGACTGGACCGTGCGTGAGGCGATGCACACGCCGGCGATGTGGCTGATGCTGGTCGCGCTGACGCTGCAGGGCGTCGTGCTGATGGGGACGCTCGTCTACCGGGTCGACTTCTGGCAGAGCAAGGGCATGACACCCTCCCTCGTCGGCTTCGGGACCGCGCTCGATCCGCTGTGCGTGGTGTTCTCGATCCTCGGGTTCGGCATGGTCGCCGACCGGATGCCGATCCGGTACCTGGGCTTCATCGGTGTCGCGGGCATGGCGCTGTCGATGTTGCCGATGGTGGTCTCCGACGGTCAGACCTGGACAATCCTCGCGCACAACGCGACGTGGGGGATCGCGGCCGGCGGGTGGATCACGCTGAACAGCCTGATCTGGCCGAACTACTTCGGCCGCCTGCACCTGGGCGCCATCCGCGGCATCGTGCTTCCGGTCTCGATCGCCGCGTCGAGCGCCGGTGCACCGTTATTCGGCTACCTGCTCGACTCGGGCATGGAACCATCAAGTCTGTGGACGCTTGGGCTAATCGGGTTCGCCGTGTCCGCCGTGTTCGTGTTGCTCGCACGTCCTCCGCAGGCACCAACCGCGCCTTCCGCCAAGACCTCTGCACCGGCCGCAGCATAGGAGTTGGGCGTTACTCACCGCGCTTAACCGATCCGGACAGCGCCCCTCGAAAGGCGCGCGGCGGCAACAATGGCGCGCCCGAGGTACGGGACACCCCGCTTGATCGGAGCTGTGCTGATCCACTCGCGTGGCGTGTGCGGCTCGCCGCCAGTGGTCACGCCGATGCAGGTCGTCGGGAAGCCGGCGCCGATCGCGGCATTCGAGTCCGTCGAGCCGGCGTAAAACTCCGGCTCAGGAAGTCCAAGGCCCTGGCGCGCGCCGAGTACCGCCTGTACGAGCGCCGAATCGGCCGGGACGCTGCCCCCGGGGCGCGCGCCGATACGCTTGAAGCGGACCTCGGCCTCGTCGCCAACCGCACGCCGCATCGCGAGACGCGCCTGTCGAAGCAGAGCGTCCACATTCGCCGGTTCCACCGAGCGAATATCGAGCTCGAACACTGCGTCAGGTGCAATGGTGTTCACGCTACGGCCACCCCGGATGACGCCGACATTCATCGTGGTCTTCGGCGTCGCCTTCGGGTCTGGCATCAGCGGTTCCAGGGCGACGATGGCGCGGGCCAGCAGCGCGATCGAGTTCTTCCGGCCATACTCCCCCCAGGAATGACCGCCCTCAGTCTCCACGCTCACCTCGTACCGGAGCGAGGCGACCGCCTGCGTCTGAACGCGGTTCAGCGCGTGGCCCTCGATCGCGATCATCGCATCGAAGTCGCGCGCGTAGTCTCTCACCAGCCGGCGTGCGCCACGGAGGTCGCCGCGACCTTCCTCGCCGACGTTCGCCGCTAAGATGATGTCGCCGACACCGCGGACGGCGGTCGTCTGCATTGCCTCAGCCACTCCGAGCATGGCCGCGACCCCCAGGCTGTTGTCGCCGACACCGCGGCCGATGAGTTTGCCGCGACTCCGCACCACCGGCGTGGCCGGATCCGGAAATACCGTGTCCAGGTGGGCGCACAGCAGCAGCCGCGCCCGACCGGCCTCGCCCTTGCGCACGGCGATGACGTTCGAAAGCCCATCGACCTCGAGGTGTGACCATCCACCGATGACTGCCAGACGGTCGTGGACGTACGCCGCGCGCACGCTCTCGTGGAACGTCGGCGCAGGGATCTCGGCGATCCGCACGGTTTCCTCGATCACATCGGGGACAGCGCGGACCAGTGCGCGCTCGTAGGCCGTGGGCATAGCGGGGCTACCTTCCTTGATGCAGCTACACAGGCTCGGGAGCCGAACCAGCCGCAGTAAGCCGCCGTTTCGCCTCTGTGACGACATCCGCGGGCAACGGGCCCGCGAGGGCAGCTGCCACGTTCCCCGCGAGGTGTTCCACGCTCTTTGTCCCAACAATCGTCGTGTCGAGGTCAGGGTTGGAGAGCGTGAACCGCAGCATGAACTCCATCCTGGTCATGCCGTTGCTCAACAACTCGTCGAGTCTCGCCTCATCCCATCGGTCACGCATCGTCTCTGTGCGGAGCATGTAGTACTGGCGGTGCTCCCAGTCCGTCGGCGCCCCGCGCGCCACGCCGCCGCGCACGACGATCCCTGCACCGGCCGCCGAGGCCTTCGTGATGACCGCCTCGTGCTCGCGTTGCAACGCAGAGTAGGGCACCTGGAACACGTCGAACACGCCCATGTCAACCTGCTTGCTCATGTTCGGCAGCGTCCCGGACACTCCGACGAAGCGGACCTTGCCCTCGTCCCGCAATTTGAGCAGCTCTTGCAGTGCGCCATGCTCCTTTAACTCAACCTCGGTCAGGCTGCGGTGAAACTGGACAAGGTCGAGATAGTCGGTCTTCAGCAACCGCAGCGAGTTCTCGACGCCGGCGCGGATACTCTCGGCGGTGTGCACATGGTCGCCGCCCGTGTCACGAGAAACACAGCCGCACTTCGAAGCGAGAAAGAACTCGGCCCGCCGCGACGAGATGCAGTGGCCAATCAGGTCCTCACTGCGGCCATAGTCGATCGACGTGTCAATGAAGTTGATCCCCGCGCCCAGCACCGCGTCCAGGATGGCCTGCGCAGCAGGCTCGTCGAGCGAACGCAACTCCATGGCGCCGTAGCCAAGCGATGTGACTTCGAGGCCGGTCCGTCCGAGCAGACGTCTGGGGAGGTCGGGCATGTGGGCATCCATTCCGTGGTTTGATGGGATACAAGGCCCCTACGATACGGCCAAGTCGGCCCAGAAACGCACTATTCAGACGCGCTAATACAGCGCCCCGGCGGCCACTTCTAATTCGTGGCTCTCTTCTGGCGTCAGCGGGACGAACGCCTGCGCGGTCGCCACGTTCTCGACCACCCTCGACGGGTAGCGGGCACCGGGGATGGCGGTAGCGACACCCGGATGCGACAGCACGTAGCGGAGCAGATTCGCGGGCGTGAGGATGCCATCGTACCCAGCGGCGATCCTGCCACGCATCTCGCTGGTCCGCCCGGAACCGCCCAGCGGGCGCATCACGATCACGCCGATATCCCGTGCACATGCCCGTTCGATCAGCCGGGCGGTCTGCGGGGAGAACGCGGAGTACTCGACCATCACGGTGTCGAAGGCGTCGCTCTCGACCACCCGTTCCAGTACCTCGATGCTGTGGGTGGAGATGCCAATGTGCCCGATATGCCCGCGCTCCCGCATGTCCCGCAACCCCGCAAGCGCGCCGTCCTCCTGATGGACCCGATCCCACGCCTCAGATGTCGAGATGTCGTGCAACTGGTAGAGGTCGATCCGGTCGACGCCGAGCGTGCCCAGCGAACGGTCGACATCGCGCTGACTGCCATTGATGGTGTGGCTGAAGGTCTTGCTGGCGATGTGAAACCCGGCGGCGCCGCGGGCACGCACGATCTGTCCGAGCATAAACTCGCTGCCCGCATATTCGCGGGCCGTGTCGATGAAATTGACGCCAAGGTCGAGCGCCGTCCCTACCGTCTCGGCCGCCTCGGGCGAGTGCGGCGTGTCCATTGCACCCAGCCCGACGGCGGTCACCATGAGGCCGGTCCGACCGAGCCTGCGCTGCGGCAATGTCGACATCTGCACCCCGTCCAGGGCTCCCCCGGGAACCGACCACCACCATATCGCGGGAGCGCCGGGGATGGTCTGCCGGGGCGGGCAGCCGAGGTCGCCCTCGGCTAGTCTGCGAACGTTCCGGTGATGCCGAGCACCTGAAGGCCGAAGCGAGGACGCGGTATGACTCTCTCGCCCACGCCTCCCCCGAATGCGCGCGAGGGTCTCGGCCACGCCACCTGGGCCATCGCCGCGGGCACCTGCATCGCCAGTTTCGCGGTGTTGTTCTGGATCCCCTTCGTCCCGCTGTACATCCGGGAGCTGGGCGCCACCTCGAACGCGGACGCCCTCGTCTGGGTGGCGCTCGCGAACGCGGGGCTCGGGATGGGGCGCCTGATCAGCGGCCCCCTGTGGGGAATCCTCGCCGACCGCTTTGGACGCAAGCTCATGTTCGTGCGGGCGCTCTGCTTCGCATCCCTGACGATGTTCATCGGGGGGTTCGCGCAGGCGCCGTGGCACATCGTCGTGTCGTTCACGGCACAGGGCCTGTTCTCCGGATTCGTGCCCGCGGCCATCGCGCTCACCAGCGTCAGCGTCCCGGACACCAGGATGAGCCGGAGCCTGAGCGCGGTGACGGGCGCCCAGCATGTGGGGAATATGGTCGGGCCGTCCGTCGGTGCGCTCCTCGCTGTCTCGTTCGGGTACCGCGGCGCGATCTTCGCAGGCGCGATGCTTCCGATCATCGCCGCGGTCGTGGTGCTCATCCTCGTCCCCACCGACCACATCGACCGTCCCGGTACCACCCGCGCGAGGTCGGCAGCCGGAGGCCCCCCGCTGTGGCGGACACTCAAACCGCAGTTCTATCTGGCGGTGTTCGTCTTCTTCCTCCTGTTCGCGCTGGACCAGCTCGTACGGCTCTCCGCGCCGGGGGCACTCCAGGAAATTCTCGGACGGGATGAGGTCGCGGGGGCCACCGGCCTCGCATTCACCAGTGCCGGCATTGCGGCGGTGGCAGGGGTGGTCCTCGTCGGCCAGCGATACGTGGCCCCGGGACGGCTCCGCCTCACGCTCCTCCTCGGGACCGCGAGCTCCGCCGCCCTGTACTTCGCGCTGGCGCTGGCGCACTCTTCACCGGTCTTCATCGTCACATTCGCCGGACTGGCGTTCGCGCAGGCGACGATGGTCCCTGCCGCGAACGCGCTGATCGCCGCGAACGTCCCGCGCGAACGCCGAGGCACCGGCTTCGGCATCGCGAGCAGCGCACAGGCCCTCTCGTTCCTCATCGGTCCCACGGCAGCCGCCGCGTTCGCCGCGACCTCGCTCCGACTCGGGTTCGTCGCGCTCGCGGGAGTGCTGCTCGCACTGTGCGCGTTGCTCTTCGCCACGCTTCGGGAGCCGCGCCAGACGGCCTGACATGGCCCGAGGCCAGCGCGTCTGACCGTCCGAGGAGTAACCTGACGGTCGACGGAGGAGGCATCCATGCAATCAGACTTCCTACAGGCTGGCAGCGTCCGCCTGCAATATTTCGAGCACGGCTCCGGCCCCGAGACGGTCGTCCTCGTACATGGATACACCGCGAGCGCGCGCATCTGGCGCGCGATGCAGGAGCGCCTCGACCCGACACGGTTCCGCGTACTGGCAATCAACAACCGTGGTGCAGGCGACTCGGACCGTTCCACCGACGAGGCCGATTACACGGTGGAGGCATTCGCACGCGATCTGTCCGGCGCGGTGACCACCCTGGGACTGCGGGATGTTCACCTCGTCGGCCACTCCATGGGCGGCGCCACCGTTTCACGGTTCGCGCTGGACCATCAGGCGCTGTTGAGATCGCTCACCCTGCTCGACCCGGCCCCACTGGCCTCACGGCCGGCGCTCACACCCGGATGGGACGACGAGATCCGCGCCCAGTTCCGCACCGGCGAGGCGCCACGAAGCACATCCGGCGCCGCTGCCCCCGCCACGCGCCACGAGACCCTGGCTGAGCATTATCGCCGCGAGCTCGCTGAGGATGTCGCCCGCACGCCGCTTGAGCGACTGATCGGCAGCCGGCGGTCAATGGCCTCGCTGGACCTGCGGTCGCGCCTCGGCGAGATCCGCGTGCCGACACTGGTGATCAGCGGCGACCTCGACACGACGGTTGGCGTCCCACACATCCTCGCGGAATATCTCGCCCTGCCTGAGGCGAACCGCTTCCTCCACGTCTACCACCGGGTGGGACACTCGCCGAATATCGACCTCCCCGGTGAGATGGCAGTGCTGCTGACAGAGTTCTTCAGCGTGACCGTGCCCGGCTTCGCACGTCCATGACGATGCAGTTTGGCGTGTTCTCGGTCGGCGACGTGACCACGGACCCCACGACCGGCCGGACACCGAGCGAGGCCGAGCGGATTCAGGCGATGGTCGCCATCGCACTGAAGGCCGAAGAGGTCGGCCTCGACGTGTTCGCGACCGTGGAGCATCACAATCCGCCGTTCGTACCGTCGTCACCCACGACGATGCTCGGCTACATCGCCGCCCGGACCGAACGGATCACTCTGTCGACCGCAACGACCCTCATCACAACCAACGACCCGGTGAAGATCGCTGAAGACTACGCGATGCTCCAGCACCTGGCCGGGGGCCGGGTCGACCTGATGCTGGGTCGCGGCAACATGGCGCCGGTCTACCCGTGGTTCGGCCAGGGCGAGCCGCGGTATCTCACGTCCCCTCGTCTCCCCTCCCCCCACGAAGCCCGGACGAGTTGTCCGGGCTTCGTGGGGCTCGTCTTCCGGAGGAGGAGGATGGAGGGCGGTGCGCGCCCGCCTCGCGGATTCCTGTACCAGTGACTACAGTCCCCCGCAGCGAGAGTGAAAACGGTTGCGGAGGTACGAGCGTATGGAAGGCCCGCTGACCGGAATCCGAGTCATCGACCTTTCCCAGTACATCGCCGGGCCCTATTGCGGCCGGATGATGGCGGGGTTCGGCGCCGACGTGATTAAGGTCGAACCACCGGACGGCGACCCGATCCGCCGTTGGGGGCCGTTCCCCGGATCTGTCCCTGGCCCCGAGACGAGCGCGTTCCACCTCTACCTCAACCAAGGAAAGCGCTCGGTCACGCTCGACATCGAGACCGAGGATGGCCGCGCCCTGCTGCGCGAGTTGCTGGACACCGCCGACGTACTGATCGAGAGCTTCCCTCCGGGGATGCTTGCCGGTCTCGGGCTCGGCTACGAGCAGCTGGCGGAAGAGTTCCCGGGACTCCTCTACGTCTCGGTCACACCGTTCGGACAGACCGGTCCGTACGCGCAGTACCACGCGTGGGAGATCACCACGTACGCCCTCAGCGGGCTGATGTACATCACCGGCGAACCTGACCGGGAACCGCTGAAGAACGGCGGCTATCTGGGCCAGTACGGCGCGGGGCAGAACGCATACATCGCGACACTCGCCGGGCTCTGGGAGCGCGCGGTCTCCGGCCTGGGCCAACACGTCGATGTGTCAGTCTTCGAGCACGCGACGTCAGTGCTGGAGATGACTGACATGGCGTATATCTACGCGGGGAAGGTGTATCCGCGGAGCGGGAACGGCGCGCGCGCGGCATGGGGCATCTATCCCTGTGCAGACGGCTTCGTGGGCGTGGTCTCCGGCCCGCTGCGCCGCTGGGCGAACATCGCGACGTTGATGGAGGAGCCCGTCCTGGCGGACGACCGCTACCAGCAGGCCGGCTCGCAGAGCGAGCTGCGCGACGAGATCGATGCGCTGATGCTGCCCTGGCTGATCACCCACGAGAAGGAGGAGATCTACCAGAAGGCGCAGGCGCTCGGCCTGCCGTTCGGATACGTCGCCACCCCCGCCGACCTGTTCAAGAACGAGCAGCTCCAGTACCGCGGCTTCTTCCACGAGATCGACCATCCGGTCGCGGGACCGCTCCGTTACCCCTCCATCGCGGCGCACTTCTCTGACGGCCTCTGGGAGTCCCAGCGGGCGCCGCTGCTGGGCGAACACACGAACGAGGTAGTCACGTCGCTCGGTCACGACGAAGCGTCACGTGCCCGGCTGTCCGCCGCGGGCGCCTTCGGCGCCGCGACACACGACGTATCGGCCACGAGTGGAGGTGCGCGATGACTGCTTCAGGAGGATCCGTGCCGCTCCGCCCCGGACAACGGGGGCCGCTGACCGACCTCGTCGTGCTCGACTGCTCGATGGTGTGGGCCGGGCCGTACTGCACCAAATTGCTGGGGGACCTGGGCGCAACGATCATCAAAGTCGAGGCGAACCGTCAACTCGATTCCATCCGCGGACCGGCGATTCCCCCACCGTCCTCCTCCGCGATCAGCCTGTACGCCAACAACGACCCCGGCGACGACCCGTGGAACCGGAACGGCTACTTCAACAAGTACAACCGGAACAAGCTCGGCGTCTGCATGAACATCCTGATGCCGGAGGGCCGCGCCGTCTTCATGGAACTCGCCGCGATCGCCGACGTGGTCGTGGAGAACTTTGGCGGCGGCGTCTTCGAACGGATGGGGTTCGGTTACGACGTGCTTCGGGATGTGAACGAGGACCTCATCTTCGTCTCGATGCCGCCGTCCGGAAACGGTGGCCCGGAGGCCAAATACGTCGGCTACGGCGTCGCCATCGAACAGCTCGGCGGGATCGTTGCGCGCACCGGGTATCGCGGCGACGACACGCCGATGAAGACCGGGATCAACTACGGCGACCCGATCGCCGGGATGCACACCGCTGGCTACATCATGACGGCGCTCCTGCACCGCCGGAAGACAGGCCGCGGCCAGTACATTGACCTGTCCCAGCGCGAGGCGACCATCAACTGGATCGGCGAATCCGTCATCGGATACCAGATGACCGGCCACGACCCCGGCTGGATCGGGAACCGTGACGAATACATGGCTCCTTCAGGCGTCTACCGGTGCATCGGCGACGATGCGTGGATCGCACTGGCGATCGGCACGGACGCCGAATGGCGCGGCCTCTGCACCGCCATCGCCCGCGACGACCTGTTGACCGACTACCCGACGTACGAGCGGCGTGCACTGCATCACGACGCCATCGACGCGGCGATCAGCGCCTGGGCCGCGCAGCAGGATGCCGACCACGCAATGACGATCCTCCAGCAGCACGGCGTCGCCGCCGGTGTCTGTTCGGACAACCGGCGAGTGGTCCACGATCCGCATCTGGCCGCGCGTGGGTTCTGGCCGGAGGTACAGCACAGCAGCGCCGGCCCGCACATCCTCGCCGGCGAGGCGTGGCAGTACAGCCGCACGCAGGCGGCGATCTACGCTGCCGCGCCCGCCCTCGGCGAACACACGGACTATGTCCTGCGCGAGATCCTCGGCAAGAGCGCTGAGGCGATCGAGCGGCTACACGAGGCGGGCGTGCTGGAGAACACGCCGGAGTCGATCCTCCAGCAGCGCTCCCAGCTGGGCACGGCGTAACGAAACAGCCGCCCGCCCAAACTAGCGCAGCGGTGGCGGCGCCTCGCGACGCGGCGGCGGGGGCCAGTCGGTCGTCGGGAGCGACTGGATGCGCCAGACCGCGACTTTGCTGAGGTAGGCAAAGTGCGTCCGGCGCGCCCGGAGAAACAGGATGCCGAACGCGGCGATGGCGGCAAGCCCGAGCACCCCGCCCGCGGCCATCGACCAGAGCCGGGCGTCCCCGCTCACACCAGCGAGCGGCATGAGCCCGCGCAGCACGACCGCTCCGATCAGCGCGGACGCCAGCGTTACCGGACGCCAGCGGCTCGGCGGCCGCACGAATCGCTCGCTCGCGAACTCCGGCAGGATCAATTGCGCAATCGCCAGGATCCCCTGCGTGATCACGCCCAGCGCAAAGATGTGACGGACCGCATCGATGCGCACGGTCGAGATCACACCGCCCCGCGCGAATGCTTCGATGCCGCTGACGGCGAGTAGCAGGCCGGTGAGCGTGAGCATCGCCAGCGTCGCGCGCAGCGGCCAGGCCAGTGGCTGCGAAGCGACCGCGAGCCGTGTCTTGCGATGCCACCACCCAAACGTGCTCATCAACAGCAACATCGCGATTCCGACAAGCGCCTGCCCCGCCGCGACCGCCCGATGGGCATCGACGCCCCCGATTGCCAGCAGGCTTCCGCCCGCCCAGAGCAGCAGGCCGCCCTGGAGGGACGCGAATACGGCGTGCCCCATGCGCGCCGACGGTTGCGGCATCCCGAAGAACGAAGGGAAGGAGCGCAGCCCCACACCGGCAAAGGCACTGAGCAGGAAGCCGAAGAACTGGATCGACACCAGCAGTCCGTCTCGATCGGAGCGGAGGACGCTCGTGCCGTCGAGCGCGAGCTGTGGGAACCAGACGGCTCCGAGAGCGGCCTGCACCACGAGCCACGCCATGCCCGAACCCATGAGCAGGGCATTGGGCATCCCCTTACGGATCGACGGTCGCAACGTCAGGACAACCGATCCGGCGTACATCGCTGCGCCAGCGAACTCCAGTGCGGCCCCACCCGCCATGAGCCACGCAAACGGCATGTGTGACGCGAACGGCTGACCGCCCCCTCGGACGAACAACCCCACCTGTAGACACCAGAACGCAGCGTCAACGAGTGCGGGATGGGTTAGATGGCCGCCCCCGAAACGAGGCGCGAGCCTGGTCGCTACACCAAGGACAAACAGGCCAGCGAAACCCATCACCTGTAGGTGACCGTGGACCTGCGCGGCGGCCAGCCATGACACGTCCATCTGTCCGAGCGCGGCCTGCACCGGAAGCCAGACGGCGAGCCCGAAGCCACCCAGCGTCGCGAACAACAGGGCCGCGTAGACGAACCGGACGTGGCTGTCGGCGTCACGGGTGGGATCGGATATCGGTGCGGTGGCCGGTCGCGCATCCCGTGCCATCACGGCCCCCCGGAACTACGTGCGGGCTGAACGTCTGCTGGGGCGGACGCCCGCGTTGCCATCGCGCACACCAAGCCGTTCCACCGACTCAAGGTGAGGAGACTTACGAGGGCGGACAGGCCGGTTCTGGATCGCTTGATCGGCCATGGCGAGCTCCGCGAACGTGGTACGTCCCAGCTCCCCCGCAAGTGCATTGCGGGCACGTCCCCAGGTTTCGTGCAGCGGACAGGTCTCGTCCCAGTCGCACGGGCCACCGCGCAGGACGCAGCGGGGCGACTCCAGTGGCCCCTCTACCGCCTCGATCACCTCCAGCACACTGATCGAGGCAGGGTCGCGGGCGAGCGCGTATCCCCCCTCCGGCCCCGCCGTGGCGACCAACAGGCCTCGGCGCACGAGCGGGGCGAGCAGTTGTGGGAGATAGCGGACCGGAATGTCCATGACGGTGGCGATCTCGCGAGCCTTTCGCCGCCCGTCTCCGTAGTGCCGCGCGAGATCGATCACCGCGCGGACCGAGTAGTCGCCCCGGCGCTCCAGTGCAATCTGCATACCTTCGCTCCCAATGTTGAGCCACCGGCTTGACGATACGAGAGGACAATATCACCATGCAATTGTGTAGTGACACACTACACATTAGTGACCAACGCCCCCGCGGGGTGCCCTCTGGCACTGATCACTGGTACGTCTCCTCACAGCCGTTCTCCGCGCTGATGCTCGCCAACGCGATGACCGGCTTCTCGGACCGAAGCACTGGTGCGCTCACCTCGACCCCTGGCGGTTCTGGCGGCAGTGGCTTCTCGGGAGGCTCCTCGGGTGGCGGAGGCGGCGGTGGGGGTGGGGGCTCCTGGTAAACCCTGCGCTACCGCTCGAAGAGCCACCAGCGGCGACGGAGACGCGGCCGAGCGTACGTGAGGCCGAACCGCGAGCGGGCCGCCTCTTCGATCAGCGCCGTCGCTTCCTCAACGCTGTCGGTGAAGAGGAGCAGGTCCGCGTCCTGCTGTGTGACGGTGCCGGCCTCGACCTGATGCTGGATCAATGCGCGCAGGGGCGTCCAGAACTCCGTGTCCATAAACACAATGGGGAACCGCTTGATCTTGCCGGTCTGGACGAGCGTGGCCGCCTCGAACGCCTCGTCAAGCGTGCCAAACCCACCCGGCATCACGACGAATGCATAGGAATACTTGGCGAGCATGATCTTCCGCACGAAGAAGTGCTCGAGTTCGATCCAGATGTCCAGGTAAGCGTTCGGCTTCTGCTCCATCGGCAACTGAATGTTGCAACCGACTGATCGGCCGCCGGCGTCTCGCGCGCCCCGGTTGGAGGCCTCCATCAGTCCCGGTCCGCCGCCCGTCATCACCGTGAACCCCGCGCGCGCCAGCGCAGCACCCATCTCCCGCGCCTGCGCGTAACTGGGGTGTCCTTCGCCATAGCGCGCTGAGCCGAACACGGTGACGCAGGGACCGACGAAATGCAGCACCCGGAACGCCCTGAAGAACTCGTAGAAGACACCCAGCGCCCATCCGAGCTCGATGAGGCGGGACTGGGGGCCCGCAAAGAACCGGCGCTCCTGCCCTCCCTGCTCTTTCCGGTTGGACGGGGCGGACGAAGAGGGCTGGACCGCCACGGAGGCTCGCTTTCCCTGTGGCCGAACTGTCTCACGCTTGCAGATGCAGTCCGTACGTCTCCAGTGCCTCGCGGCACAACAGATCGCGGAACTGCGGCGCTGCGACACGGACGAGGTTCTGCGCTCGTTCGCGGACGGTCCGCCCATGTAGCGCGGCCACGCCGAACTCGGTCACGACGAAGTGTACGTCCCCTCGCGTGGTGACCACACCGGCGCCACGCGCCAGCTGCGACACAATCCGCGAGGCCCGCCCACCGAGCGCCGTCGACGGGAGCGCGATGATCGGCCGCCCGCGCGGGCGCCGCGCGGGCGGCCGATCATCGCCAAGCGCGGCGAGCGTATCCGCATCCGCTACATGAACGAGGGCCTGCAGATCCACCCGATGCACCTGCACGGGAGGACCCAGACGGTCATCACCAAGAACGGCCACCCGCTCCCGCAGCCGTACATCGCGGACACCGTCCTCGTCTCGCCCGGCGAGCGTGTCGATGTCATCGTGGAGGCGACGGAGCTGGGTGTCTGGGCGTACCACTGCCACATTCTGTCTCACGCCGAAACAGAGGCAGGGATGTTCGGCATGGTGACGGTGCTCATCGTCCAGTAAAACCAACAACCCTCACCGAAGACCCGTCCGGGAACCCGGACGGGCCTTCGTGCAGTCGACAGGCCGCGATCAGCTCGCGGACGTCTGAGGCCGGCGCAAGACGAAGTTGGTGTGGGGGGTCTTCTCCGCCTTGTATTCGTCTGGGCGGCTGCGCTGGACTTCGACGATCTCGAATCCGCACGCCTCGAAAATATCCTGATAGGTGCGACGAGGCATCCGGTGGACGCGGAACGGGGAGCGCACCCCGGCGCCATGGTTGCGGATCATCTCCATGTGCCGCGCCATCTCACCGGGCTCGTCGAAGGTGTAGACGGAAGCGATGAAGACGCCGCCGGGCTTCAGCGCGCGCTGGACGTTTGAACCGTAACGGAGCAGTTCGTCGAAATTGAACTGCATCAAGAGCTCGTGCCCGATCACGGCGTCGAACTCCTCGGCGCGCAGGTCATCGCCCAGCCCGTTCGTGACCCGGAACTCGATCGGCGGCAGGTGAGCGGTGGCGACACGCGCCCCGGAAAGGATCCGCTCCGAGATGTCGTTCGCCACCAAAGTGCCGACCAGCGGCCGGATGTGACGGGTGACGCGGCCACCGCCGCAGCCCAACTCCAGCGCGTGCGCGTCGCGCGGCACGTACCGCGCGACCAGACCCATGAAGGTGTCGAGACCTCCCCATGTCGCGCCCATCCCACCGTCCGGTATGACCTGACGCACGGTGTCCACATGGATCAGCCATGACAGGGTGTGGTCGGCACGCAGGCCGGCGCTGGCCCCGCGGAGGGCGACGCGCAGTGCATGAAGGACGAGGCGCGGCTGCCGGAGCAACAGGCGGCCAAGCCTGATCGAGCCGCTGGTCGAACCGGCGAGCTCCGCGATGCGCCGGCTCTCATCCTCGGTCGCCTCGAAGCGGACCGGCACTCCCGGCCCGGCTGAGCCATCGCTGGCAACGGGGCCTGGGACCGGCGCTTCGGCACGGCTCTCCCGCTGCTCTTCCATCAACGTCATCCCCGCCCCCACAGCGCTACTCACGCGGTGTCCAGACACCCCCCTGCCCGGACGGGTAGCGGCGACCGCAGGACCGTCGGAGGTTCCGAATAATAAGCCAGACGCTGCTGACACGCATACCCGAGACACCCGCGGTCACCCGGGGGGCGGCCAACCTCCGGACGGCGGCGCCGTCCGCTGCCGGACGAAAGTCGTTCGCAACGCCCCCGCTGTGGACTGGGCGAACAGTTCCGCTCGCCTGATCCGCGCCTCTGATCGCCCCGCGCCATATTGCGCCAGGTGCTTTTTCATCTGCAGAAGCGCCGCTTTCGGCGGGAAACAGGCCTCAATCAAGTCCAGGTGCTCCGCGATGACCCGTTCCTCGTACGCCGCCTGGCCGGCCCTGTCGAGGCCATCGTAGGCGCTGTCGAAGAGCCACGGGCGCCCCAGGGCGGCGCGGCCCACCATCACGGACCGACAGCCCGTCGCCGCCATCATCCGGCGGGCCTCCGCGAGCGAGGTCACATCGCCGTTCCCGGTGACCGGGATGCCCACCGCCGCCACAACCTCAGCGATGACGTCCCATGGGGCACGACCGCCAAACCGCTGTGCGCGGGTCCTCGGATGCACGGTGATCGCGTCGACCCCGACGTCCTGTGCCATCCGCGCAACCTCAACCGCATTCGGCTGACACTCGTCCCAGCCCCCGCGGATCTTGATCGTGAGAGGCACATCGACAGCACGTCGCAGCGCGGACAGGATCCGTGCTGTGGCGGAGACATCCCGCATCAGCGCTGCACCCTTGCCGCGCTGGACGATCTTCGGCACCGGGCAGCCCATGTTGATGTCGACGATGTCCGCGCCCGCCTCCACCAACCTCAGCGCCGCTGGGACCAGCGTCTCGGCGCTGTTCCCCAGCAGCTGCATCGCGACGACGCCGTCGTCGAGTTCGGTACGGGCGGACTCGCCAGCCCAGGCGTTCCCAGCGAGCAGCGCCTCCGCGTCGATCTCCTCGTTCGTGGTGAAGCCACTGCCGCAGCGCACCGCCACCCGCCGGAACGGCGCGTTGGTGAACGACGCCATCGGCGCCAGGCGCACCGGCGACCCACCCAGCAGTTCGGACATCAACAATCGTGGCATCTGGCAAGTATCGCCGCGGAAGCACGCGGGACGCGAGGGGATCCGCCCTCCGGGCGGGCGGGCCGGATAAGATACGACCGTCCGCTGCACACTATGCTGGAGGTCCCATGACCACGACCGAGAAGCCCACCACCCCATACCAGGTCATCGGGACGCGGCCCGTCCGGCCGGACGGCGTGGACAAGGTCATCGGACGCGCTGAATACGGTGCGGACGTGAAACTCCCCGGGATGCTCTACGGACGCGTCAAGCGCAGCCCGCATGCCCATGCGGTCATCAAACGCATCGACGCCTCGCGCGCCCTCGCACTCCCCGGCGTCCTGGCGGTCGTCACCGGCGCGGACTTTCCCGAACTCGGGAACAACCCTGTACCGACGATCCGCGGGCCCATCCCGGAGCGCTGGATGCGCGAGCCGTTGATCGCCGCCGGCAAGGCACTGTTCAAGGGGCACCCGATTGCCGCTGTCGCGGCCACCGATCCCCATGTCGCGGAGGATGCCCTCGAACTGATCGACGTCGAATTCGAGGTGCTCACGCCGGTCCTCAACGTGGAGCAGGCGACCGACCCGGACACCACCCTACTGCACGACCCCGCCATCACTGCGGAAATCAAGGGGCTCTTCGAGCCGATCAGCGGACACCAGAGCAACATCGCCCGACAACTCGAGATCAGGATGGGCGACGTCGAACAGGGTTTTGCGGAATCGGACGTCGTCATCGAGCGGGAGTTTTCGACCGCGAGCGCACACCAGGGCTACATCGAGCCGCACAACGCGACGGCGTTCTGGAACAAGGATGGGCTGCTGACCATCTGGACCAGTACGCAGGGCGCGTTCGGTGTGCGCGACTCGCTCGCGAGCGTCCTCAAATTGCCGGTCTCGCAGGTGAAAGTCGTGCCGACGGAGATCGGCGGTGGGTTCGGCGGCAAGCTCGTTCTGTACCTCGAGCCGCTGGCGGCCCTCCTCTCGCGCAAGACCGGCCGCCCGGTCCAGATGACGATGTCGCGGACCGAGGTCTTCGAGGCGAGCGGGCCAACCTCCGCCACGCAGATCCGCGTCAAGATGGGGGCGAAACGGGACGGCACACTGGTCGCCGGTGAGGTCCACCTCGCGTACGAGGCCGGCGCATACCCCGGTGCTCCCGTCCCGGGAGCGGCTCGCAGCGCCCTCGCTCCCTACAACATGCCGCATCACCTCGTGCAGGGGTTCGAGGTAGTGGTGAACAAGCCTAAGGTCGCCGCCTACCGTGCCCCAGGCGCCCCACAGGCGGAATTTGCCGTCGATTCCGTCGTCGACGAACTCGCTGAGATGCTGAAGATGGACCCGATCGAGTTCCGCCTGAAGAACGCCTCCCGCCAGGGCGTGCGCCGTTCCGAAGGTGTCCCGCACGGCTCCGTCGGCACCGAGCAGGTACTCCAGGCCGCGCGAGACAGCGCCCATTACCGATCCGAGATCCACGGCGACAGGATCGGACGTGGCGTAGCGACCGGTTACTGGGGCAACGGCGGCAACGAATCCGCCGCCTATGCCGCCGTGAACGCGGACGGGACGGTGAGCCTGATCACCGGTTCAGTCGACATCGGCGGGCAGCGCGCGAGCCTCGCGATGCAGTTCGCGGAAACCCTCGGCATCCCGTACGAGACGGTGAAGTCCACCGTCGGCGACACCGACTCCATTGGGTACACCTCGAACACCGGTGGCAGCCGCACCACCTTCGCCACCGGCTGGGCCGTCATCGAGGCGGCGTACGACATCCGTGGCCAGCTCATCGCGCGCGCAGCGAAGATCTGGGACGTCGAGCCCGAAAAGGTGACCTACGATGCCGGTGTCCTCCGCGAAGAGGGCGGCCAGACCATGACATTCAAGGAGATCGCCCGGAAGCTCGCCGGCAGCGGTGGCGCCATCCAGGGCCGTGCCGCCGTGAAGCCGAGCGGCGTGGGCGCCGCCGTCGCCACCCATATCTGCGATGTCCAGGTGGACACCGACACCGGCAAGGTCACCGTGCTGCGCTACACCGCCGTGCAGGACGTCGGCAGGGCGATCCACCCCTCATACGTGGAGGGGCAACTCCAGGGCGGCGCCGCGCAGGGCATCGGCATGGCATTGAACGA
>VGPD01000008.1 GCA_016875635.1 Chloroflexota bacterium | reverse complement strand
GGGGTCTCTGCGGGCGTGGCACGCGTGCGGGTGGCGGCTGCCGGCGCCGACGGTGGTGCGGCCTCGGCCGGCTCGGTCGCGTCGAAGCGGACGTCATCGATCGCGACGCTGTCGCCGCGCTCGTCCGCCGCGCGCAGCAGGATGCGGACGCGCGCGCTATGGGCTTCGGCAGGCGCCGTCACGGGGCCGGTGGAGACGACCTCGTAACCGCCCACGCGGGAGGAGGCGTTCGGGGCGACGGAGGCGACCGCCGGGGAGTCGTCGGTGCTGAGCTGCGCTCCGCTGCCGTCCGGGCTCGCGTACAAGGCAATCCGGACCCATGTTGCCTCGGCGCCGTCGAGGGGGGCGAGAAGCGCGCTGGCGACGAACCACCCACCGGGGTCCGCCGCCACGGTCTGTTGCACCCACGCAGTGGCGGCGTCATCGGCGGTGAGGAGCAACGACGCCCACTGTCCGTCGATGATCGAGACCACGCTCATCCTTCCCCGGGTCACGCTCCATCCCGCGGCCCCTTGCTCGAAGTTCGCGTTGCGCAGCGCCGGGCCGGGCAGCGGGGGCGGCGTCGGCGTCGGCGTGACGCGCGGCGTGGCCGTCGCCCGGGGCGTGGATGTGGCACGTGGCGTTGGGGTGGGCGCCAAGACGATAACAGTTGGTGGCTCGGGCGATTCTTCCGGACGTGGAGGTGGCGGCGCCTCCGGTGTTGGCGTTGGCGTCGGTGTTGGTGTCGGAGGAGTGGCGGTGATGCTGACGCCGTCGATCGAAAGCTGCGCCCCGGGACCGGATGCCTGAGCGGAGAAGGTCACGCGCAGATACTTCGCTCCCGGTGGGGCGACGATGCCCGGGGTGGTGATCGCGCGATAGGCGGCGGTGTCACTGCCGCCCACGGTGGCGACGACCTCGGCGAGTACCTGGTCTGACGGTGAGAGTGCCGACAGCCGAGCAGTCACCGTCGATGTCCTCGCGTCGTTTTCGAGCACGAACGCGGTGAGGAGATAGGTCCAGGAGACCGTCAGCTCAGACGACTCCCAGTACTTGCTGGAGAGCGACATCGTGCCGGCACCTGTCGAGGTGAGGTGTGCGGCGTTCGCGCCCTCCGCGGGTACCGGGGAAGCGGTGATGGCGAGCGTTGCGCCAACCGGGGGTGACCAGGCGGCCGTGCCGGCCTCGAAGCCGCCGTTCGTGAGGGCTTAGCCGTCCGAGAACGCGGGCGCGCGCATGGCCAGCACGAGCGCGAGGCCCGCGAGGGACGCGCCGATGGTGACGCGAGTGCGCCGTCGCACGACCGACCCCGCCCTGCGACGTGGGGAGAGCGCCCCGCCTTCTCTGGCGAGCCGCCGACGCCGCGCGGGCACGGTAGCGCACGGCTTTGACGCGTTGGGGCGTCGAGGGGGTCAGGGCAGTGGTTTGTCAGAAAGCCGCCGCGCGGCCTCGTCCAACGCCTCCGGGGTGTCGATGTCCACGAACGACAGGCCCTCGGGATCCGCGCCGCGCCAGACAGATTCGTCGAGCCGGACGAGGCGGAGGTCGGCGGCGAGGGCCATGGGCGCGCGGTCGCCCGCGTCGAGGTGCGCACGCAGGATCGCGAGGGCGTCACTCGCGATCGCGGAGCACAGCGGTTGAGGACGGCGCTCAGCGATCGGGACGACCCAGCGAGCACCGGATTCGGCGTGCGCGCCGCGAAGCCGGTCGACCAGCAGGCGGAGCAGGGCTGGCTGGAGGAACGGCATGTCCGCTCCGAGGACGAGACAGTGGCTTCCCGTGGCGACCGCGAGGCCGGTCGCCAACCCGAAGAGCGGGCCCTCCCCGGCGACGGCATCCTCGACGGCCGTGACGGGGCAGGCGGCGGTTACGGCAGGGAGCGCCTGTCCGGGCGCACCGACAAGGACGATCTCGGACGCAACTTCGGCGGCGGCACGCACCGTGCGCTGGAGCAGCGTTTCCCCGTCGAAGACGATCGACGCCTTGTCGCGACCCATACGAGAGGAGCGGCCCCCGGCGAGGATGATGGCGCTGACGTCGGTCTCTGCCGCCATACGGCACCCCATCCACTCGGCCCTACGATTGAAGCGATGACCTCGATGCCGCCCCGTCGATGATAGGGAACAGGGATGCCGACGCCCTCCGTCGCGCGCCGCTCTGGCACGCGCTGGCGCTTGACAAGGTTCGTGGTGTGCCGGTGGTCGCGGTGGTCGGCGGCGGCGGCAAGACCTCGCTGGCGTATGCGCTGGCGCGCGAGGTGGCCGCGCTTGGCGGGCGGGCGGTCGTGACCGGCACGGCACGGTTCACGGCGGCGCCGCACGGCTGGCCCATGCCGCCGCTGATCGAGGTCCGGCCGGGCGACGTCGCATCGATGGCCGCGCGGGCGTCGCGCGGCTCCGGCATCCTCGTGGTCGCGGGCGTGGAGCCCCAACCGGCGGGCCGTCTCGCGCCGGTCGCACCGGAGGAGATCGCCGCGCTGGCGGGGATCGAGGGAGTCGACGCGGTGCTGGTGGAGGCGGATGGCAGCCGGGCGCGGGCGTTCAAGGCGCCGGGCGACCACGAGCCGGTGATCCCTGACGCGGCGACGCATGTGGTCGTGGTCGTCGGTGCGAGCGTCCTCGGCCATCCGCTGGCCGAGATTCATGTCCACCGGCCGGAGCGGGTGCGGGCTATTATGCCGGGGCTGCCGGGGGATGCGGTGTGCGACGCGGCGCTCATCGCGCGCGTGCTGGCGCACGAGGAGGGCGGGCGACGGCACGCTGATGGGCGTGCCTTCGCCGTGGTGGTGAACCAGGCGGACACGCACCCCGAAGCCGCGCGTGCGATCGCCGAGGCGGTACGAGAGGCGGGCGTCTCGCGTGTCCTCGTGACGGCGTTGCGCGACGCGGAGAGGCCGGTACGAGGATGAGCGAGCCGACCGAGCTGGAGACCTATCGCGCGGCGAAGGATGCGTTCTTCCGGGACGAGCCCGAGTCGCCGCTGCCGGCATCGCAGCGCCGCACGTTCCGCGGCCTGACGTACTACGCGGAGGCCCCCGCGCTCGTATTCGAGGTGACGCCGGAGCCGTACGACGATCCCGAGATCGTGGAGTTCGGAGGCGACACGCGGGAGTACCAGCGGTGGGCACGCATCAGGTTCGCCGTGGACGGTGTGGAGCAGTCGCTGACGGTGTTCCGCCAACCGTATTCGGGCGAACTCTTCCTGCCGTTCGTCGATGCCGGCGCGTGGTCGGAGACCTACGGCGCCGGGCGCTACCTTGACCTCCCGGTGTTGGAGGGCGGGCGGCTGCTGGTGGACTTCAACTACGCGTACCACCCGTACTGCGC
The DNA here is from genome assembly GCA_016875635.1 of Chloroflexota bacterium. Taxonomy (GTDB): domain Bacteria; phylum Chloroflexota; class Dehalococcoidia; order UBA2979; family UBA2979; genus SURF-43. Next base: position 62,512 of record VGPD01000008.1, on the reverse strand, counting down.
CTACAACCCGGGGTACTCGTGTCCGATTCCCCCGGCGGAGAACCGGCTACCCGTCTCGATCCGTGCCGGGGAGCGCCTCGATCCGGACGAAGGAGCGCACGCCTAGCGTCGGAGCCGAGGGCTTCGAACGACTAGAGCGCGCGGTAGGCGGAGCGCAGCGTGGCGTCGTCGAAAGCAGTGGAGTGCTCTCCGGATGTGAAGCGGTAGAGCGCGGCCTTGAAGATGCCCTCCATCGCCGCGACCGCCCCGAACGTGACGGCGAAGACGGCCGCGCCGGCGATGATGCCAAGCAGCGGGTAGACCATCATCAGCGGGATGGCGACCGCCATCGTCACCAGCACGGCGCCGAGGTAGATCAGCCCGAAGCCGAACGACGCGCCGGCCTGCTGCCCCCAGGTCTGGCGGAAGAGCGCGCCCGAACGCTTGATCGCGGCCACGGCGCCGAGGCGCTCCGCGACCATGACCGGGACGACGAAGAACGTCATGTACGCCCAGATACCGCCGACCATCGCGATCGCGATCCGCATGAGCATCGAGCCCGCGCCCTCGCGCGCCTGGCCACGGGCGAGCTGGAGCAGGAGGCCGATGGTGGCGGAGATCGCTGCCCAGCCAAGGATGGCGGGGATGTTGCCGCTGGCGGCGCGGAGGCCGGAGCCCACGGTCGGGTCGCTGCCGCCCAGCCGTTCCAGCGCCGCCGCGATCAGCGCCGCGTTGAAGAAGACCGTGATCGCGGTCACGATGAAGGCGAGCGCCACGCCAAGCACGATGTCCGCCCCCGTGAAGGAGGTCTGGCCGCCGGCCTGGCTCGCGGCGGAAAGCCGGTCGAACGTCCCGACGCTGTAGGCGATCGCGGCGAACAGGGCGGCGATGAGGATGACCGCAACGCCCGAGAGGATCGGGAAGAGCATCAGTTCCCGGTCCTGCATCAGCACCCGCCACGAGGTCTTCATCAACTCGACGGTGCGGGCGAGGGAGCGGAACAGCGACTGGAACATGGCGGTCTCCTTGAGCGCATCGAGTATGCCATGCGCATCTAGTCTAGATGTGAAGCAAGTGTGGGATAGGATGCGGCGGTGGACGGACTTGGATTCGGCCTGACCCGCGCCGAATGGGGCGAGACCGCGGTGGCGTTCGCCCTCGTGCTGCTGGCCGCCGCCTCCGCACGGCTCCTCTCCGTGGCGCTGCGGTGGGCGGTGCACGGCGTGACGCGCGCGACTCACCGCGACCTGGACGAGGCGCTGGCCGGTGCGCTCCGTGCCCCGCTGGTCCTGCTTGTCTTCGCGCAGGCGCTCTTCCTGGCGCTTCGCACGCTCTCTTACATCGAGCCGCACCACCCGCGTCTGGAGCGGGCATGGATCGCCGCGACGGTCGCCATCGTGACCTTCGCCACGCAGCGGATCGTGTCGCGGCTGCTGGTCTGGTATGCAGCCAGGCCGGGGGCGGTCGGGCGACGGCTCGATGGACGGACGGTGCCGCTGGTGCGCCGGGCGTCCAGCGTGGCGATCGTCCTCGTCGGCGCGATCATTGTGCTCGACACCCTGGGGATCCAGATCAGCCCGCTGCTCGCCGGACTGGGCATCGGCGGTCTGGCGGTCGCGCTGGCGCTTCAGCCGTTGCTCGCCAATCTGTTTGCGTCGTCCTACATGCTGTCGGACGCCTCGGTGCGTGTGGGAGACCAGATCGAGGTCACCGGTGGGCCGTCCGGGCGTGTCGAGGACATCGGCTGGCGCGCGACGCGGCTGCGGAACGTGGACAACAACATCGTGATCGTGCCGAACAGCCTGCTCGCGGGGTCAGTGGTCACGAATTACTCGGCCAGCGACGCGGCGATGGATGCCCGCGTGGACCTCGGCGTGACGTACGACGCCAACCTGGCACGCGTGGCTGAGGTGCTTCTGGCGGAGACGCGCCGTGTGCGCGACGAGGATCCGGGGGCGGTCCGCGACGTGGAGCCGCTGGTGCGGTTCACGCGCTTCGCGGAGTCGCACGTCGAGGTGGTGGTGCGGCAACGGGCCCGGGGCTTCGCGGAGGCGGCGGCCCTGCGCCATGCGCTGATGCAGCGTCTGCACGCTCGGCTGGCGGCGGAGGGGATCGCGATGCGTCCGGCCGGTGTGAAGCCCCCGGCCGACTCCGTCACGACGGGTTAACGGCTACCGCGTCGGGAGCACGGAAGGCGTGACAGTCGCCGTCGGGCGGACGGTCGCGCTCGACGTGGCGGTCGCGGTGGGGTTCCGCGTCGGGGTGGCGGTCGGCGTCCGTTGCTCGGAGAGCTGCTTCAGCCGACGCGCATCCGCGATCACGATCGCGGCATCGAACCGTGCCCGGCCTTCCCCGCCCACCTCGGAAAGCGCCACGCGCAGGCTGTCTCGCAGAGTGGCGTTCTGTCCCGCGACGAACAGCGTGCCGATGCGCTGGGCGTTCGTCTCGTTTTCCAGCGCCGCGGCGATGGCGGCGACGCGTCCGCGTTTCAGCGCAGCGTTGTCGCCCGCGATCGCCTCTTCGAGCGCCGCACGGATGGTGTCGAGCTTCCCGGATGCGACGGCGGCACGCAGCCGCTGGGTGTAGGCGACGACCGCCGGATCTGTCGCCGTGGTGGCCACTCGGGTAGCGACCGATGTAGGGGCGGGCCGGACCGGTGTCGCTGAGGGTGTCCGCGCGGAGCTGTCGCCGCGTTCGTCGTCGCGCCCTGGCACATTCGGGGTGGGGGTCTTCTTCTCCTCGGACTTCTCGGCGGACTTGGGAGTCGGCGTGCCGGTGGCAGCCGCACGCACGGCGGCGGTGGCGTCCTGCTTGCCCTGGGCCGCGAGGTCGACGGCATCCTTCGTGCGGTCGCTCTTCGCAACGCGCGCCGTCGGCGCAGCCGTACCGTCCATGCTCTGGAGCCCGGTCGCGACGAGCGATGGCAGGCCTTCGACGAGCTGGAGACGCAGCGGGAGTCGTGCGGTGCGAGTCGCGGTGTCTACCTCGAACCGTCGCTGTCCCCCGGGCGTATCCAGCAGGATCTCGCCGGCACCGTCGGCGTAGCGCTGGATGACCAGGACGAACTCCCCGGTGTCGATGTCATGAAGGTCGAAGCGCTGGACGTCGTCATGGCGTTCCGTGGTGACCCCGCGCAACTGGCGGAAGACCACGCCGTCCGGGCGGATGCCGGTGCCACGCCCGTCGGCGGCCATGATCGCCGCGGCGAAGGGGCCGCGGACCGTGAGGGCACTGTCCAGCAGCGGGGACGTCGAGACCTCCCCGATGCTGGACTTGCGGGCGCGCAGGGTTTCGCCGCGCCCGACCGGGACGGCGTGTTCGCCAACGACGACGCGGACCTCGCCGTCGACCGTGGCGACGTCGGTCTGGCCGGTGCGGGCGTCCACCGTGGTCTCGAAGACAGTCCCGAGCACCTCCACGCGCGCATCCGGCGTGAGCACGACGAAGCGCGAGCCGTCCGTTTCGTCGTGCATGATGTCGTGCCACAGGCGCCCCGACTGTTGCCTCACTTCGATGCGTCGAGGCGCGACGGCGAGCGTCTCGATGGTGAGCTCGGTCAGCGGATCGAGCGCGATGGTGGAGCCGTCCGGGAAGGTGATCAGGGCGTAGCCGGTGGCGCCGGTGCGCATGCGCACGCCCGCCTCCAACTCGTCGCCGTCGTGCAGTGGCTTCCACTCGACGCCGTCCAGGCGGTTCACTTCGCCATCGAACACGGTGAGCGTGGAAGCGGTCGCCGGTGTCCCGTCGCCACCGAGGACGATGGCGACGGCGAGCGCCGCGAGCGCGAATGCCGGTCCGATGACCCGGAACGCGCCTGCGCCGAAGAGGATGCGGAGCGACGGCAACCGCCGCCGCCGGCGCTGCTGGGGCGTCTCGCGCAGCGCGGCCATGAACGCGAGCCGCCGTTGCGGGTCGGGTGTCGCCTGCTCTCCTCGAGGCAGCGCGCTCATGACGGCGGCGGCGCGGAGCAGGGGCTCCAACTCGCGGCGGTGTTCCGGGTAGCGGAGCAGGCACTCTTCCACTGTGGCACGGCTGCCGCGGATCTCCTCGATGCAGCGGTCGAGGATGACATCGATCGGGAGGGCGGTCATGGCAGCCCCCCCGTCGACTCGATCTCGCGTCGCAGCGCCTGAAGGGCGCGCATCTGGAGGCCGCGGATGGTGACCTCTTTGCGGCCCATCACCTCGCCGATCTCGCGGGCGGACTTCTCCATCAGGAAGCGCAGGGTGAGGACCTGTCGATGGTCCTCGGACAGTCGGGCGAGGGCGCGCTGGAGGGCCTCGCTCATCTCGCCTGCGAGGAGCGCTGACTCCTGGTCGGCGTCGTCGGGGAGGTCGAAGTCGCCCAGCTCGCTCGTGGCCTTGTGCGTGCGGAAGTGGTCCACCATCTGGTTGTGGGCCATGCGGTAGAGCCACGCCTTGAACGGGACGCCGCGCTGTTCAAAGCGGGGGATCGCCTGCCATGCCTTCAGGAAGACCTGCTGGGTGATGTCCTCCGCCGCCTCTGCGTTGCGGACGCGGTGCGTCAGGTAACGGAGGATTTCCGGCTGGAAGCGGTCGTAGAGCAGGCCGAACGCCTGGGCGTCACCGCTTTTTGCTCGGTCGACGAGGCGTGTCACCTCGACCGGGTCGGTCGAGACGGCGACGTTGCGCGCTGCAGTCCGATCCAACGCGCCCGCCTTCGCACCGCTGAACGGCACGGCCGAGGGGGCGCTGCCCGTCGCCCACAGTGCCGCCGTCCGAATCATCACGATAGCGTCCCTTTGCGGACGCAGTCGGGACGCGTCCTGTTCCACGATCGGACTTCCCCGTCAGTTCCCGGAAGCGGCGCCGGCCTGAGGCGGGGGAACGGCCGGCACCGTCTTCCGGGTACATCTGGTGGCGGCCCCTGCCGTACCCGGTCGCAGGCTGGTGCCTGACAGAGATGGAACGAGGCGCGGGGCGTATCCGTTCGGGCAGGCAGATCCCATGACCTGCCAGATTCGGGCCGGAGGTGTGAGGGACTTGGCGTGCGACCGGACGCGACTACGGGTAGAGCGGGCCGCGATCTAGGCCGGCGTTCTGCGGCAGACCAAACATAACGTTCAGGTTCTGCATCGCAGATCCGCTCTGGCCCTTCATCAGGTTGTCGATCGAGGTCATCACCACCGCGCGGCGGTTGTCCGCGGAGGTGAAGACGGAGATATCGATGTAGTTCGAGCCGAGGGTGCCCTTGAGCGTCGGCGGCGTGTCCAGCACGCGGACGAACGGGTGCTCGGCGAAGTAGGCGCGGTACTGCGCCAGCAGCGCCTCCCGCGAGATCGACGTCGTGAGGGTCGTGTGCATGGTGTTGAGGATGCCGCGCGTTGTGCCCAGCAGGTGCGGGATGAAGTCGACGGTCGCGCCCTTCGCCTTCCCGAGGCGGCCGAGGGTGAACTCGGCCTCGACAGTGTGCTGGTGGTTGAGGACGCGGTAGGGGACCACGTTGTCGTTGAGGTGGCTGAAGTGCTGGAGCGGCGCCGGTTTCTTCCCCGCGCCCGAGGAGCCAGTGAGCCCGTCCACGATCACCACGCAGTCCTCGACCAACCCTTCCTGGTAGAGGGGCGCCATGCCGAGGACGATGCCGATGGCGAAGCAGCCGGGGTTGCCGACGATCGGCGCAGCGGCGATGCCGGGGACGTTCAGCTCGGTCACGCCATAGGCGGCGCGACCGAGGAGGTCGGGCGTCTGGTGGGTGGAGTCGCTGATCGATGGGTGCCGGTCCGCGTAGCGCGCGTAGTCCGCGGTGTCCTTGAAGCGGAAGTCGCCCGAGTAGTCGATGAAGCGCACACCGCGTGCGACGAGGTCCGCTGCGTACGGCTGCGAGACGCGGTCCGGCGTCGCGAAGATCACGACGTCGCAGTCCGCCCCGACCTGGACGGAGTCCGGTGCCTGCACGGTCATCTCGCAACGTCCCGCGAGGTGCGGGTACACGTCGTCGATGCGCTTGCCGGCGTCGTCGCGCGCCACGAGCGCGGCGATCTCGAAGTTCGAGTGTCCCAGCAGGAGTTCAAGGATGCCGAGGCCGCCGTAGCCGGTCGCCCCGATCAACTGCGCGCGGATCTTCTGGGTCATCGCTCGCTCCATGCCGTGCCCGGCGCTCTGCATCCGCGGAGGCCCGCCGGACGCCGAGGATAGCCCTCCCGACGCCCATGTTCGAGGCGCGGCAGGATACCGTTCCAGACATGCCTCAGATCTCGCTCCGCGACCGCGTGCTGGCCCTGGACGACGCGGGCCTGATCGCCGCGTGCTCCGTGGATACGTTCCGCGCCTCCGGGCCGGGCGGGCAGAAGCGGAACAAGACGGACTCCGCCGTCCGCCTGCGCCACACCTCGACCGGTGTCTCCGCCGAGGCGGATGAGTCCCGTTCCCAGCACGAGAACCGCGCCCGCGCCGTCCGCCGCCTTCGTCTCGCCATCGCCATCGAGGTGCGCGAACCAATCGTCCCGGCGACGTGGGAGCCACCGGCGGCCCTCGTCCTGCTGGTGCGTGCGGGCAGCGGCCCGGCGATCCGCCGCGAGCCCCGTTACGCCGCCGCCATCGCCGTGGTGTTCGACCTGCTGGAGGCGTACCGGTGGTCGCTGGCTGATGCTGCGGCGCATCTCGGTGTCAGCACCGCCGCGCTCGGCCGGTTCGTCGCGGAGGAGGAGTTCGTGTTCCGGGCCGCGAACACGCGGCGGCGGGCCCTCGGATTGTCGCCGCTGCGCACGCGGTAGCGGGCTATCCGCGGCGGACCGTCGCCGTGAGGCGGTGCGAGGCGAGGCGGTCGCGGTACAGCTCGGCTCGTTCGAGCGGGCAGGTGATGACGTCCGCCTGGCCGTGGTGGTGCGCCGTCAGCATCACCTCGACGGCGCGTTCCAGGGCGAGTTCCGGCACGGAGGCGAGGAGCGCGTGGACGACATCGTCCATGCTGTTCACGTCGTCGTTGTGGATGACCACGGTGGCGCGGCGTACGAATTCGGTGCCCGTGACTTCCTGCTGGACAGGCTCGGCGACGGGCGTCTCCGGCGACACATCGAGGTGTGGAATCACTGGCCCAGTTTCCGGTGGTCCCAGGTGCGCATGCGCAGCGGGTGGACGCGCACCGTGACGCGCTTGTAGGCCTGTGGCGGCAGTTCGGCGGGCGGGGTTGCGGTGCGCTCCGGCCGCGGGCGTCCCGCGTGCTTCGCGCCGATGAGGGCGAGGGCGCGCGCGGTCACCTGCGGGTCGCGGACGACCTCGGCACGCGCATCGATCGAGATGCCGCGCAGTTCGTTGTATACGACGCCGGACTCCGCGAGGACGGTGATCCGTGGGTCGCGGTCGAGGTTCCGGACTTTCTGCGATGAGGCGTAGGTGGTGAAGACGATCACGCCGTCGTCGTCGGTCTCGAACCACATCGGCACGAGGTGCGGCGTGCCGTCGCGGTTGATGCTCGCGACCTGCAGGATGCGGGCCCCGCGCAGCAGTTCTGCCTGCTCGGCGTCGGTGAGTACGAGGCGGGTGCGCGGGTTCGGCATCGGGATCCTCGGTCAGCGGACGAACAGCACGACGGCGACGACGACGGCGTAGGCGATCACGCCCGCGCGCAGGCGTGGCACGGGGATGCGTCGCGCGACACCGAAGCCGAGGTAGCCGCCGGCGAGTGCCGCCACCGCCATGACGGCGGCGGGCAGCCACTCGACCGGGCCCCAGACGGCGAAATAGACCACGGCGGCCGCATTGATGATCGCGGAGAGCAATCCCTTGAGGGCGTTCGAGCGATGGAGGTCGTCCGGCAGGAGGATGCCGAGGACGGCCAGGGTGATGATCCCCAATCCGGCGCCGAAGTACGCACCGTAGATCGCCAGGACAAAGACCGCGGCGTGCAACTCGAATGGCGTGCGACCTTCCGCCCCGTGAGGACGGTGCCGGGCGACCCAGGTAGAGAGGCGTGGTTGCCCGGCCATCAGCCCGGCGGCGAACAGGATGAGGAAGGGGACGATCCGGTCGAACGAGGCGTCGGACGTGGCAAGGAGGATCGCGGAGCCGGCGATCGCGCCCAGGATGCTGGGGACGGTGAGCGCGATGACCCGCCGTCGCTGATCGCTCAACTGCGCCGAGTAGCCGATCGACACACCGACGTATCCGGGCCACAGCGCCACGGTGTTGGTCACGTTGGCGACCTTTGTCGGGTAGCCCGCGGCCACTAGCGCCGGGAATGAGACGAGCGACCCGCCGCCGGCGACGGCGTTGATCGCCCCCGCGGCGAACGCGGCCAGAGCCAGCAGCGGGTACTCGAAGATGCCCATGCGTCCTCCGGAGGCGTCACTCTACACGGGCTGCGGAGCCTCAGCCGCCGGCCAGCTCCTCGAGGACGACGCGGCGTACGAGTTTCCCGTTGCGCGTGCGGGGCAGCGGTTCGGTCCGGAGGACGTACTCGTGCGGGCGCTTGTACTCGGCAAGGTGCTGCGCGGCGTGGGCCTGGAGCGTGGCAATGTCGATGGTCGCGCCGACCTGCGGGACGACGCACGCGGTGACGAGTGTCTTCTGCTCATCGATCCGGTGCCCGACAACGGCGACTTCCAGGACGCCAGGGCATGCCTCAATGGCGGCCTCGATTTCGTTGGGGGAGAGGCGGTAGCCGAACGACTTGATGGTGTCGTCCGCGCGGCCGTGGAACCAGACGTAGCCGTCCTGGTCGATGGCAGCGAGGTCGCCCCCGGTGAACCATTCCCCGCGGAAGACGACCGCCTCTTCGTCCGGGCGGTGCCAGTAGCCGAGCATGAGTCCAGGGTCGCTGCGGTGCGAGGCCAACAGCCCGACCTCGCCGGGCGGGAGCAGGCGGGGCTCCTCGCTCGCGGGGTCGAGGATGGCGACCCGGCGGCCGGGCTGGGGACGGCCGGGGGAGCCACGGCGGACGGGGGTGACCGGACCGGCGGAGATGTAGGTGCTCAGTTCGGTCATGCCGAGCGCTTCAAACATCTCGGTGCCGGTGCGGCTGGTCCACTCGTCGTACAGCGTCGGGGCGAGGGCCTCGCCGGATACGAGGACGTGATGCAGGCGGGAGAGGTCGTGATCCTCGACCCGCGCGTACTTCAGCATCTGGCGGTAGACGGTCGGCACGGCGACGAACACCGTGACGCCCAGACGTTCGATCAGCGCGGGCCACTGCGTCGGCTCGACGCCCACGGCAAGGATGGCGTGGGAGCCAGCCGCCCAGGCGTCCATGAGCCCGACGCCGAGGGTGTACGACCAGTTGAGCGTCCCGGCGTGCAGGGTGACGTCGTCTGGGCCGAACCCCTGCCAGCCCTCGCGCATCATCGCCCGTCCGTAGACGGTGCGGTGGGCATGCAGCACGCCCTTCGGTTTGCTGGTGGTACCCGAGGTGTAGATCAGGAACGCGGGGTCCTCCGCGTGCGTCTCCGGCAGGGCCGCCGTGCCATCGAGGGCTTCGAGGTCGCGCTCGGAGAGCACCAGTCCGTGGAAGCCATCGATCACCATGCCGTCGCCTGCGACGAGCGCGGCGGCCTCGGCGTCCTGAGCCAGAAACGCGGCCTCCTCGGCGGTGAGCGCGGGCGAGGACGGGATCGGGACGAGGCCGGCGAGGTTCGCGCCGAAGAAGGCGAAGGCGTAGGAAGGCGCGTGGGGGAGGCGGACGAGCACCCGCTGGCCCGGCTTCAGCCCGAGGTCGAGCAGTCCTCGGGCGGTGCGCGCGATGCGGGCCCACAACTCGGCGGCCGGCCAGTGTTCTTCGTGGCCGTCGGCGTGCACGAAGGTGAAGGCCGGCCGCCCGGCGAGCGGGCCCGCGGCGCGCGCACCGAGGCACCAGCGCGCGAGGTTCAGCGGTGGGTTCGAGTCGTCAGGCACACCGCGAGTCTACCCCGCGCTCGCGGTTAAGGCGCGGCGCAGCCACGCCGCAGGCAGCGACCCGGCTACGCGACCAGCGCGTAGCCGATCCCCGCGAGGGCGAATCCGACGATCGCGAAGCCGCTGTTGATGAGGTACAGGACCCACGGGGCACGTTCGTACATCGGGCGGTTGAGGTTCTCCATCGCCACGACGCCGGCCCCGACCAGCAGGCCTGCCGTGCCGCCGTCCTGCAGGCCGTCGCCGCCACCCCACAGGTAGATGATCCCCACGACCGCCGTGGTGACGATCGCACCGGCGGCGTTGACGATGAGCGGGATGGCGATGCTCGGGCCCCCTCCGCCCATCTCGATACCGAGCACCTTCGCCCAGGGTTTCGCGAAGAGCGGGGGCGAGTACCAGATGGCCCCGAGGACGAAGTGGGCCAGCGCCCCTACCAGGATGCCGGCGATGCTCAGATCACTGATCGGTTCCATGTGCAGAACCCTCCTCCGCACCCCCGACGCAGCCTACGACAGTCAGGGTGCCAGTGGGGCGTCGATCGGTTCGATGATGGCCGACATCGAGCCTTTCGAACCGGCAATCCGAGGGTCCGCGCCGTAGGCATGAATCTGGGACTGCTTCGCCTCGCACGCGTCCCGTCCGGCGGTCATGAGCGTGACGCGGCCCTGTGTGTCCACGATACGCGCGAGGGCAAACGCCTTCTCGACGCCGTAGCCGAATACCGCACCCAGCATCTCGATGACGTAGTCGTATGAATGGTCGTTGTCGTCGAGAAGGACGAGCCGCCAGAGCGGTTCGGGCACGACCTTCGTTTCGTCCTCGACGACGGTCCCCGGCCGGACGCCGGGACGCACGGTGGGGGAGACGGTGCGCGGAATCGGGGCGGGTGGGAAGGGAGCCATCTGCGCCGATCCTACTCGCCCGATGCAGGACTGCGTGATCCGCGGGGGTTGTGGCCGGGGAGTTGCTCCGGTATTACCGGAGCACCGCACATGAAGGGGATCTCGTGCCTGACCTGGACACCCCACCGCTCGGCGTCATCCTTACCGGCGGCAGGGCCACGCGCCTGCGGCCGCTCTCCGACGGGATGCCGAAGTCGCTCATCCCGTTGCTGAACCGGCCGCTCATCGCCTATTCGATGCAGATGTTGCTTCGTGCGGGCATTACCGAGGTGGTGGTCGTCGTCGGGGGGCAGGATGATCGCACCGGTCCTGCCACGCGCGAAGCCGCGCCCGCTGGCATGACCGTGCACGTCGCGGTGCAGGCGGAGCCGCGTGGCTCCGGGGATGCGCTGTTGTCCGCGGGTTCGCACCTCGACGGCCGGTACGTCGTAGTGGCGGCCGTTGACACGGTGCTGCGCGGCAACGAGGAGGGGCCCGGGAGCCTGGGCGACCAGGTGCGGTCGTTCCTCGCGTCGGGTATGGACGCCTGGTACGTGCTGCACGAGACCGACCGGCCGCGTGAGATGGGGATCGTGGTGCTGGACGGCGAGCGCGTCGTGCACCTGGAGGAGAAGCCGGCGGAGCCGCGCTCCAGCCTCGCGCTGGTGGGGATCTGGATGGTCTCGCCGCGTGCCGTGGAGCGGCTGCGCGCGAACCCGGCGCTGAGCCCGCGCGGTGAGATCGAGTTGAGCGGCACGCTCTCCGTGATGCACGAAGAGGGCTACCCGATGGGCGGCGCGGAGTTCCGGGGCGACTGGCTGGACACGGGCACCCTGTCGAGCCTGCTCGCGACACAACGCGCGCTGCTGGAGGTCCCCGCGCTCCTGGCCGCCGATGCGAGCGTTGAGGACTGCACACTCGGGCCGAACGTGGTGGTGGGAGCGGGTGCGCGGCTGCGCGGTTGCACGCTGCGCGAGGTGCTGGTGGCGCCCGGGACGCAGCTCGACGGCGTGGTGGCGAGTCACGAGGTGATCACGGCCGACGGCACCCGGACGCGCGTGTGACGGCCGCTGCGCCGGATGCCCCTCACGACGCCGAGGTGGTGGTCATCGGCGCGGGCGCGGTCGGCCTGGCGATCGCGGAGCGGCTGTCGCATACACGCTCTGTCCTCGTCATCGAACGGCATGAGGGGTACGGGCGAGAGACCTCCTCGCACAACTCCGGCGTCGTCCACGCCGCGATCTACTACGAAACCGGATCTCTGAAGCACCGGCTCTGCTGGGAAGGCAATCCGCTCATTTATGAATGGGCGGACGCCCATCACGTCCCCGTTCGGCGTTGCGGCAAGCTGATCGTCGCGCTGTCCGAGGAGGAGCGCGGGGGCCTCGATGAAGTGTGGCAGCAGGCGACCGCGAACGACGTGCGCGGGATTGGGCGGCTGACGGGCGAGCAGGCGCGGGCGCTGGAACCGCACGTCCCGACCGTTGAGGCGATCTGGTCGCCCTCGACCGGTGTCGTGGACGCGGCGGCGCTTGTCCGTTCGTACGAAAGCGCCGCGCGCGCCCAGGGCGCGCTTCTGGCGTACCAGCACACGGTCGCCGGCGCCGAGCGGATCGCGGGCGGGTTCCGCCTCGACCTGCGGGACGCCAGCGGCCAGGAGAGCCGGGTCACCTGCGCGGCGCTGGTGAACAGTGGCGGCCACGGCGCGCCCGCCCTCGCCGCCGCGCTTGGTTATCCCATCGACGGGGGCATGCACGAGGGTGTTGATGCGCCCGTGTTCCGTCAGCTCGCGAACCGTGGGCGGTACTACGACATCGTGGATCCCGAGGTCGCGCGGATGATCTCGCGGCCGGTGTACCCGCTACCAGAACACCAGGCCGGGGGGCTCGGGTTGCACCTCACTGTGGATACGGACGGCGGTGCGCACCTGGGGCCCGCGACGGAATGGTTACCGGAGGGGGCATTGCTCGACTACCGGCAGGCGGATGAGCCGGAGTGGCGGGCGCGGTTTCTCGCAGCCGGCCGGCGGTTCCTCCCGGGGCTGCGAGATGACCAGATCGCGCCCGGGCAGGTGGGTTACCGTCCGAAGATCCAGCGGCCAAACCAGGGGCTGGTCGACTTCCTCATCTGGCACGACCGGGGCTACGTCCATCTCGGCGGCATCGAGTCGCCGGGGCTGACGGCGAGCCTGCCCATCGCGCGCTCCGTTGCGGAGGCGCTAGGCTGAAGCCATGAATCTCCTCGAAGACCCCGGCAAGTACTACTGGAAGTGGCTGGCCATTGCAGCCGTGTTGCTCGTGGTCTACGGGGTGGAGCGCTGGATCCGCACCGGCACGCTGTTCTAGACCGACCCCGCGTTCCTCCCGTCGCACCACGCGCGCATCGCGAGATGGGCGCTACGATGCCGCGCGAACCTAGCAGGAAGACGTCCACCCTCGGAGGGGACGATTGCATTCGAGGAGGCCGGAATGGTCGACCGATTCCCGGTGGAAGCCGGGCACATCATGTTGTTCGCGCGTGCCGTGGGCGACACGAACCCGATCTACTACAGCGAAGAGGCGGCGAAGCAGACGGAGCCAGGCGGCATCATCGCCCCGCCGACGTTCGTCCAGGCCTCAGCGCAGTTCGACCCGGAGTACGGCCTTCGGCCGAAGATCGGCCAGCGGTGGTTCGGCTCCGGGAAGAGCCCGAGCGGGAGCAACGCCGAACCACCGGCCGAGACCGCACCGCGCGCCGGGGGTGGCGGCGGTTCCGGGCTGCACGCGGAACAGCACTACGAGTACCACCGGCACCTGAGGCCCGGGGATGTGCTGCACGCTGTGACCAAGCCGGGAAAGACTTGGGAGGCGGAGGGCCGTCGCGCCGGCAAACTGAAGTTCTCCGAATCGATCACGGAGTACTACGACCAGAACAACAACCTCGTGATCACGGCACGGTCGGTCGGTGTGCAAACCGAGCGCCCGGTATCGCAGGGTTAGGGGGATCCCGATGGCGCTCAAGGCAAGCCAGTTGAAGATCGGTGATCGGCACGAGGTGGTGGTGGTGCGGGAGTTGAGCCGCACGCAGATCGTGCAGTACGCCGGCGCCTCCGGCGACTACAACCCGCTCCACACCGACGAGGTCTTCACCACGCAGGTCGCGGGATATCCCGCGGTCTTCGCACACGGGATGCTCTCGATGGGACTGACCGGCAAGATGTTGACGGATTACGTGGGGGACGGTCGCCTCACGAAGTTCGGCGTCCGTTTCGTCTCCCAGGTGTTTCCGGGCGACACGCTCACGGCGAAGGCGGAAGTAGAGGCTGTCCGTTCCGAGGGCGGCCAGCATTTCGTCGACCTGAAGCTGAGCACGGTGAACCAGGACGGCAAGGAAGTCGTGCAGGGCAGCGCCTCGGCGCGCATCGACCCGTAGCGCGGCAGAGTCGATTCATCGAGGGGCAGCCACCGAGCGATGGCTGCACCTCTGCTATCACCCACCCGATGACACTCAGCGAGCCGGACGACCTGACGGACCTCGAACGGCGGTGGCACGCGCTCATGCCGCCCGAGGAGAGTGACGCGGCCCGCGCCATCTATCAGCGCACGCGGCTGTGGACGAGCGGGAACCTTCCCGCGGTCGACGTGCCGTACGACGCGCGGCGTGAGGATCACTGGGCGGCGGCCGCTCGGGTTGCCGACTATGCTGGCGCCCTCCCCGCGGCGCGCGCTGTCCTCGACATCGGCCCGGGCGACGGTTGGCCGGCGATCCCTCTGGCGCAGGCGTTGCCGCTCGCGCAGGTGACCGGGATCGATCCTGCGTCACGCCGCACCGAGGTCTGCCGGGCGAACGCCTCCCGCCTCGGCGTTGCGAACGCGTCGTTCGTCACGGCGTCGGCGGACGCCTTGCCGTTTCTAGACGGGACGGCCGACCTCGTGACGGCGGCGGCCTCGCTGGAGGAGACGCCCCACCCCGAGCGAACGTTCGAGGAGATCTCCCGCGTGCTTCGGCCGGGCGGGGTGTTGCGGGCGTCGTACCAGGTGTGGCGGCTGCCGGCGCCGGAGGTCGAGACGGTCGCGCTGACCGAGGGGGTGGATGGTCTGCTGTATGTCTACGCGCGGCGCTCGCAGGTGCCCGCGCGAGAACGCCGGTATCTGTTGCTGTTGCCGTCGGTTGGCGTGGCGGCCGAGGCGCACCGCGAGGCGCTGATCGCGAGCGCCGCAGAACCGCGTGCGTACGGCGAGACGCTGCTGCGCGCCGGCTCACCGATCGGTGAGCCGCTTCTAGAGCGGCTGGCGTCGATGGCGAGCGCCTCGCTGGTGGTCGAGTTGCGGCGCTGGACCACACCGTGGCTGATGGGGGCGTTGCAGTCGGCCGGCTTCCGTGACGTGCGCGCTACGCAACACCCGGGCGACCTCGCCCGCATGGTCGCACGACGTCTCATCGCGTCCGGTGGGATCGACGCGGCGGCAATGGAGTTCGACGTGCTGACGCGGGTGCTGGGAGAAGCAGCGGCGTCGTTGCCCGGCGAGGAGATGGTGACGGCGGTGCGCTAGGCTCCGGTACACTGCGCCGCGCACGCGACGCCGAGGAGACTGCGATGCCTGGACCGCTCGATAACATACGTGTGATTGACCTCACCAGCGGCCCGGTGGGCGGTATGGCGACGATGGTCCTGGCGGACTTCGGCGCGGACGTCATCAAAGTCGAGCGCCCCGGTGGGGATCCATTTCGCTTCCTCGCCTCGGCCCCGATGTGGCTGCGCGGCAAGCGGTCGGTCGAACTCGACCTCAAGCGCGAAGTCGAGCAGCAACGGCTGAACCAGCTCGTGGAGACCGCGGACGTCGTCGTCACTTCGTTCCGGGGGCAGGCGGCGGTCGACCTCGGCTGCGACTACGACGTACTCGCGTACCGCAACCCGGGCATCGTCTACTGCAACATCTCGGGCTTCGGGCCGTACGGACCGTACGTGGGGTACCCGGGCTACGAGGGGGTGGTCGCCGCGAAGGCCGGGCGGATGATGTCGTTCTCAGGCGTCGCGCCACGTCCTGGCCCGCAGTTCGCCGCGGTCCAGGTCGCCTCGCACGCGGCCTCGCAGGCGGCGGTCACGGGGATCCTCGCGGGCCTTGTTGCGCGCGACCGACTCGGCTACGGGCAGTACGTGGAGACGAGCCTGTTGCAGGGGCTGATGTCGTACGACATGGGCGGGCTGCTCATGTCCTCGCTGCGGGAGCGCGAGCCGGAGAAGTGGCCCGCGCCACCGGTCCCCACGATGCCGACGATCAACTACCACCCCGCCCTGACCAAGGACGGGACGTGGATCCAGATGGGGAACCTGCTCCAGCATCTGTTCGACAACTTTGTCGCCGCGGCCGACATGATGGACATCTACGCCGACGGCGAGCACGAGGGCTCGCCGGCGATGTGGACGGAGGAAGTCCGCGAGGCGTTCCGCGATCGGATGCTCACGCGCATGCGCGAGAAGACCGCGGACGAGTGGATGGAGATCTTCACCGAGCACGGTGGGGTGGTCGCACACCCGTACCACACCACTCAGGAGGCGTTGGACGACCCGGACGTGGCGATGAACGGCCACGTCATCGAGGTGAAGGATCCGCGCGGCACCCGGCTGAAGGCGTCGACCTCCGTGATGGAGGCCGTCCTCGGCTTCTTCGGTGAGGCGAAGCATGGACGGCCTCCGATGCGCCAGATCGGCCCGGTCGCGCGGCTGACGGAGACGCCGGGCGTCCCGCGCGGCGAAATCGCGGCGGTCGGCCAGCACACGATGTCGATCCTCAGCGAGCCGAAGCGCGTGCCGTGGCAGCCTCTGGTCGGGCAGCAGCCGCCGCGCGCGGCGCTGGAGGGCGTCACGGTGCTCGACTTCTCAACGATCATCGCCGCGCCGCTCGGCTGCTCGCACCTGGCCGACCTTGGCGCACGCGTCATCAAGATCGAACAGGTCGGTGGCGATCCGTGGCGGTGGATGCAGAATGGCTCGCTCGGCGCGCTGAAGACGAACGCCGGCAAAGAGAGCATCTCGGTCGACCTGAAGGACCAGCAGGGGCAGGCGATTGTGCATGCGTTGATCGCGCAGGCCGACATCATCGTGCACAACCTCCGGCCGGGCGTGCCGGAGCGCCTCGGCATGGCGTACGAGCAGGCGAAGCAGGTCAAGCCGGACATTGTCTACGTGAACGTGAACGGCTACGGGCCGGACGGCCCCGGCGCGCACCGGCCGGCGACGCACCCTATCCCAGGGGCGGCCCTCGGCGGCGCGCAGTACCAGGCGGGCGGCATGCCCCCGGCGTCTGATGACATGAAGGTGATCCGCGAGGGCGCACGGCGCCTGTTCCGCGCCAACGAGGTGAACCCGGACCCCAACACCTCCGCGGTCGTCGCGACGACGGCGATGCTCGGCCTGATGGCGAGGCAGCGCACCGGCCGGGGCCAGGAGATCTTCATCGACATGATGGGGGCGAACGCCTACGCGAATGCCGACGACTTCTTCTGGTACGAGGACCGTGAGCCGCGCCCGGCGATCGACGAAGGGTTGCATGGCACCGGCCCGCTCTACCGGCTGTACGAGTGCAAAGAGGGCTGGGTCTTCCTCGGCATGCTGCTGGAGAAGGAGTGGGTGCGGTTCTGTCGCCGCATCGGCAGTCCGGAGCTGGCCGTCGACTCGCGCTTCAACACGCGGGTCGCGCGCGAGGCGAACGCCGAGGCGCTCACCCGCCTGCTCGCGGAGATGTTCCGCACGGACACGGCGGACGAGTGGGAGAAACTGCTGACGGTGGCGGGCATCGGCTGCGTGCGCGCGGACGGCCCGACGCCCCCCGAGTTCTTCTTCCGCGACGAGCAGATGAAGGTGAACGAGTACACGACGACGGTGGAGCACCTCTCGTTGGGCGCCTACCGGCGGCACGGCCCGGTCGTCCGCATGCGCCGGACGCCTGTCCGGCTCGGCCCCGGGCCGGCATCCGGTGAGCACACGGACGCGCTGCTCGTGGAACTCGGCTACACCGCCGAGCAGATCGCCGGACTGCGCGCGCAGGGCGTCGTGTGGAGCGAGCCCGGAGTCGCCGAGGCCCTCGCGGCACGGCGGACGTAGTGCCGGAGCGTCGCCCGCGCGAGATCGAGATCCGCGCCGCGACGGAGGCGGAGCTCCCTGCGTTCGACGCGGTGCCGCACTACGTGTTCGCTTCTTCGCCTGAGGAGGCCCGCGCATACGCGACGATGCCCTCGCCTCTGCCGGCCGAGTGTCGCCTCGGCGTCTTCGTGGACGGCAAGGTCACCACGACGTACGCGTGGGTGCCGTGGCAGGTGCGCCTCAACGGGCGTCCGACCTCGATACCCGGCGTCACGATGGTGGGCACCTACCCGCAGTTCCGCCGTCGCGGGTACCTCCGGCGCCTAATGGCGCGGGCGATGGAGGTCCACCGGGAGCGCGGTGAGCCGGCCGTGATTCTGTGGGCCTCGATGGGCGCGATCTACCAGCGCTTCGGTTACGGACGTGGCTCTGAATACATCTCGTACAACGTTGATCCCCGGTTCGTCGCGTCACGCGAGGAATTCACCTGGGACGGTGAGGTGCGCTTGATCGACCAGTCATCGCCGGACGATCGCGCCGTTGTTGAGCGCATTCACGAGGAGTGGGCGACGCCCCGCAACCTCGTCCCGATGCGCGATGCAGCCCGCTGGGAGTACCTGTGGTGGGAGGCGCAACGGAAGGGCCATCGCGTGGCGGTGGCCGAGGACGCTGCGGGCCGGGCGCGCCGCTTCATCGAGTACACCGCGAAGGAACACCACCAGACCGGTGAGCCGGGCCCCGACCAGCAGATGGAAGTATGCGGCTTCTTCGCGCTCGACCTCGACGCCCGTCGCGCACTGTGGCAGTACCTCCGCGCTCACGACCTGGTGCTGCGCGCTCGATTCGGGCAGGTGGAGCCGGACGATCCGCTCCAGGACCTCCTGCTCGAGCCGCGCGAGTTGCGGCGCGCCACCGGGGACGCGATGTGGGTGCGGGTCGTCGATATCCCGCGCGCCCTTGAGGCACGCCCCTACAGCGATGCCGGCGCGCTGACGCTCCGCGTCCACGATGACCTCGCGCCGTGGAACGACGGCGTCTGGCGATTCGAGACGGACGGCGAGCAGTCGCGCGTTACCACCGCAGCGGGAACCGCCGACCTCGACCTGTCGGTCAACGCGCTGGCGTCGCTGCTGACGGTGTTCCGCTCCGCGACGCGGATCGAGCGCGCCGGGATGCTCTCGGGCGACGCGGCCGCAGTTCGGCGCGCCGACGCGATCTTCGCGACGGCGTACGCACCGCATACGCCCGAGGGGTTCTAGCGAGCGCTAGGCGCGGCGGTCCAGCCAGGCCATCGCCTCGCGCGCGAACGCGGCGGGCTGGTCGCCCTGCACAGAGTGGCCTGCGCCCTCGATCACGACGAGTTCCGTGTCCTTCATGGTCTTCACCACCTCGGCGGCGACCTCCGGTGCGAGGATCTTCGAGATCGAGCCGCGCATGAGGAGCGTCGGCGTCGTGATCGCGCGGACATCGGCCCAGAGCGCCTCGCTGCGCTGCTGCGCGGCGGCCTTCATCGCAGCCTCGTCCACCTGCGCCGGTGCCCCGCGGTGTGCCTGCTTCCATGTCCACCCTTCAGCGGTCTGCTTGAGCGAGTGCAGCAGGCTGTACTTCAGGTGGGCCGGCTTGCGCTGCGGGTTGAACTTGACCGCACGCTCCAGGAAGTCCTCGAAGCGGCTCATCGTCTCCGTCTCAACGCGGAACGCCTCCATCTCGATCTGGCCTTCCTGCATCGTGACGGGGGCGATGTCCACGATGATCAGGCGCGACACCCGTCCCGGGTGGCGCGCAGTGTAGCGGATCGAGTTCTGGCCGCCCATCGACATGCCGCAGAGGATGACGCTCGGGAAGCCGAGGTGCTCGATGAACGCCTCGGTGTCGCGCAGCATCAGGTCGCCGTTGTCTTCGTTTGCCTGCGACTCGGGCGTCCATCCGGTGTCGCCGTGGCCTCGCTGGTCGGGGGCGATCACGTGGTAGCGGTCACGCAGGAGCAGAGCGGCCATGTCCCAGGTGTGCGCTGTCAGGGCGCCGCCGTGGAGCAGCACCAGTGGCGGCAGGTGCGGGTTCCCCCAGTCGACGTAGTGGAAGCCGATGCCGTTCAGCGTGACGTGGTGGTCCGCCGGCTGCACGAACTCGCGCGGCTTCAGGCTGATCGCCTCGGCGCAGGCGCGCATCTCTTCGAGGTAGTTCGCGAACCGCGAAGCAGACGTGGTCATGTCAGTTCCCTTCGTGTCCTCGCACTGGTCGAGTGTGTCGAGGCCGCGCGATGCTACCGGATCGCGGCGCGGCGCGCCGCTGCTACTTCTCTGCTACTGCTCGGGCGTGACGTCGAGGACCTGCTGGCTCCAGAGTGCGAGGTCGCGCAGGCTCTCGTTCCCGATCTGGTGCGCCATCGGGTACTCGCGGTAGTCCGGCTTCGCCCCCAGCGCCTCCAGGCGCGTCTTCGAGTCGCGGGCGCGGTCGAGGCCGACCATCGGATCCTGCGTGCCGTGCTGGATGAGCAGCGGGAGCGCGGCGACCGCCGCCGGGTCGGCGGCGTGGCCGGCGGCCTCGGCCTCCTCGGGGAGCCAGGTGGAGAGCGCCGCGACGCCCTGCCATCGCTGCGGCTCGGCGAGTCCGAGTCGGTAGGCGATGCTGCCACCCTGTGAGAAGCCGAGGAGCGCGACGCGCTCCGGGTCGCCGCCATAGCGCGGCAACGCCACCTCGATGAACTCGTGGAGCAGACTGACGATGCGCTCGAACTCCTCGGGGCTGCGGCGGAGGTCGCCGCTGGTGTTGAACCAGGTGTAGGAGAGCGTGCCGGGCTGCAGGACGTACTGCGCCTCGGGGAAGAGCAGGAGCGAGCGCCCGCCGCCGAGGAACGGGGCGAGGCCCATCAGGTCCTGTCCGTGCGCCCCGTGCCCGTGGAAGGCGATGATCGTGGGCAGCGGGCGGTCGCCGCCGGGATGCCAGACGCCGTGTGCGAAGTTCATATCGGTCTCGCTCGTCATGTGCGGGGTGCCATCGTGGCCATCGATCGTAGGGCGCAGTTCGAGAGTCGGCGCTAGGCGCGCCGGATGGCCCGGTTGAAGCCGAGGATCAGGAGAAAACAGGCTAGGCAGACGGCGAAGAAGCCGAGTTCGGCGGACCGGATGCCGTACTGGTTGATCAGATGCCCCATCACCAGCGTGCCGAAGGGTGTGAGGCCGAAGCCCATCTGCCACGCCGCCATGCCGCGCCCTTGCATCTCCGGGCGCAGCGAGGTCTGGAAGAGCGTGTTGCTCAGTGCTAGGCAGAATCCGTGGATCACGCCCGCCGTGATCAGCACAGCCATCGACTGCCAGAGCTCCCGCGTCTGCGTGAACGTCATCACCAGCATCACATAGACGATCAGCCCGCCGAGCGTCAGCATCCCCCCGCGCCGAAGACGGTCTCCGATGAAGGCGAGGCCGAGCAGCCCGAAGATCGACCCGATGCCGATCCCGGAGACGAGCAGCCCGTACGTCCCTGAGCCGTGCCCGAGTTCCTCTCGGGCGAATAGCGGCATGAAGGAGATGTACGGGTAGATCAGCAGCGCGGGCAGTGTGTTCACGGCGAGGAGCACACGGGTCCGCGGTTCGGCGAGGATGTACCGGAACCCTTCGAGGATCTCGCGCAGGGGATTGCGGGCCGGGCGGGCGGCCACATGCGCGCGTGGCGGATGCATCATCACGGTGTTGACGCACGCGAGCCCTCGCATTGCGGCGACGAAGATGAACGGCGATGCCAGCGAGGCCGCCGTGAGGATGCCGGCGAGCGAGGGGCCGACGATGCGGGAGATGTTCTGAGCGATCGAGTTCATCGCGATGGCGTTGGGCAGAGTCGCCGGGGTCATGAGGTCGCCCACGAACGCCTGCCTTGCCGGCTGGTTCATCGCAGTCGTCAGAGCAGTGAGCAGGCTGAACGCGTACACATGCCAGACCTGCACATGCCCGCTGAGCACCAGGATGGCGACGGCGGCGGCCTGCGCCGTGTCCGCGAGCGTGGCCAGGATGATGACCGTGCGCCTCGGATACCGATCCGCGACGATCCCGCCAACCGGCATGAGGAAGAGCGAGAGCACGCCCCCGATGAAGGCGACGTTCGCCAGCTGGACGGCGGAGTTCGTGAGCACGAAGACCAGCCAGCCGAGCGCGATCTGCTGGCCCCACTGGCCGAAGCCGAGCGAGATCGTGCTGAGCGTGAGGAGGCGAAAATCGCGGTTCCGGAGGGACTCGAACGCGTTCGTGCGCGGTCGCTTCGCCGGGGCCGGCGCGCCGGAGGGCGTCGCGGACGGCTCGGGCTGCGCCTCAATCGCCATCGTGCTGTCCTCGCTACCGCCGGTGCGGCACTGTACCGCGTGCTGCCTGGGTCTGCCGCACCAATACCCATACCCCCTGGGTAGGGGTATACTACCGGGCGTAAGGAGCCTGCCATGCCTCAGATGACCCTCTACGCCCCCGACATCACCTGCGACCACTGCATCGCCACCATCAAAACCGCCGCCAGCGGGGTCGCCGGCGTCCGTTTCATCGAGGGCGACCCGGAATCCCGGTCGTTCCGCCTCGATGTCCCTTCCGGCGCGGCATTCGACGTCGTTGCGGCGGCCCTCGCTGGCGAGGGCTACCCGCTCGGCGCGCCGGAGGATGCACCCACCGGTGGCGGAATGGCATCCGGCGGGACGAACGTCACGATGCTCCCGATGGCGGGCGGCGCACCGGCGAAGCGCGCGTTTGTCCCGACATACCGTCCGCAGGCCTCGGCGGCCGGGGCGGACGTAACGTACTCCTGCCCCTGTGGCTCGACCACCGAGGTCTTCCATTACGACCGGTCACGCGCTGAGCAGACACCGCACGCCTGCTGCAATCACCATGTGCTCGTTGCGCCGGACGCGGGCGCGCGCCTGCGCGCGCTCGATGGCTACGACGTGATCGACGTCCAGACGGTCATGATGTCGTGGGGGCAGCCGATGGAAGCCGCGATGGCCTTGCGTCGCTAGCGGGTCCGGCAAGGGAGCCACTCGATGGACGCAGACACGCGGGCCGATGTCCTCAAGCGCCTCAACTACATCGACGGCCACCTGCAGGGCGTCCGGAAGATGATCGAGGAAGACCAGTACTGCGTGGACGTCATGAAGCAGGCGTTCGCCGTCCGCCGCGCCATCGAGAAGATGGAGGCGAAGATGCTGGACGGGCATCTACATCATTGCGTCGCGGACGCCGTGCGGGGCGGCGACACCGAGCATGTCTTCGGTGAGCTCGTCGAGCTGTACCGCCTCGCGAACAAGTAGCCGAGAGGCACCCCATGACCACCGTTTCCCCACCGCCGTCATCGGCCGAGCGCCTGCGCTTCGGCGTGCGCGGGATGACGTGCGCCTCCTGCGTGCGTCGGGTCGAGCGCGCTCTGACAAGCGTCGAGGGTGTGGCGGCGGCGTCCGTGAATCTGGCCACGGAGCAGGCGACGGTGGACGCCCCGGCAGGCGTGGACGTCGAGGCGCTGCGTGTTGCGGTCGACCGAGCGGGGTACGACCTGCGCATGCCGGACGCGGGCGAGGACGAGGATGCCGCGCGCCACACGCTGGAGGCGGAGCGTGCGCGCGAGTCGGTGGACCTCGCGCGGCGGGCGGCGGTCTCGCTGGTGATCGCGGCCGGGCTGATGACGTGGATGGTCATCCACACCTACGGCGTCACCTGGTTCGGCTGGCACTGGATCCACGATGTCTCGCTCGACCTCACTAATGGTCTTCAGTTCATCGCTGCGTTGCCGGTGGTGACCTGGGCGGCGTGGCCGATCCTGCGCGCCGCCTGGAAGGTCGGGCGGCACGGTTCGAGCGATATGAACACGCTCATCGCCGTCGGCACGCTCACGGCGTTCATCTATTCCACAGTCGTGACGTTCGCGCCGGACATCGTCGCCGCGGGCGGCATCGGCCTCTCCGTCTATTACGACACCGCGACTGCGATCGTCGGCTTCGTCCTGCTCGGCCGCTGGCTGGAGGCGCGCGCCAAAGGGCAGACCTCCGAGGCGATCCGCGCGCTGCTCGCGCTGCGGCCGCAGACGGCGCGCGTCCTCGAAGGAGGCCAGGAGTTCGAGATCCCCGCGCGCGCTGTCCAGCCCGGAGACATCGTGCTCGTGCGGCCGAGCGAGCAACTGCCGGTCGACGGAGAAGTGGTCGAGGGCTCGTCGGCGGTCGACGAGTCGATGCTGACGGGCGAGTCGCTGCCGGTCGCGAAGACGCCGGGCGACCCCGTCTTCGGCGCGACGATGAACACGACTGGCCTGCTGCGCGTGCGCGCGACGGCGGTCGGCGCCGACTCGGCGCTCGCCCGCATCGTCCGGCTGGTTGAGGAGGCGCAGACGTCGAAGGCGCCCGTGCAGGCGCTGGCGGACCGAGTGGCGGCGGTCTTCGTGCCGGTGGTCTTCGTGATCGCGGCGGCGACGTTACTCGGCTGGTGGGCACTGGGCCCCGAGCCTTCGTTGACGCTCGGGATCCTGAACGCTGTGACGGTGCTCATCATCGCCTGCCCGTGCGCCCTCGGCCTCGCGACGCCGACCGCCGTGATGGTCGGCCTCGGCCGCGCGGCCCGCGCGGGTGTCCTCGTCCGCAACGCGCAGGCGCTGGAGGACGCGCGGCGGATCGACACCGTCGTCTTTGATAAGACCGGGACGATCACTGAAGGGCGCCCGGTCGTGACCGCCATCGAGCTCGTACCGGAAGCGCCCGTGGACGAGGCCGCCCTGCTCCGCCTCGTCGCCTCGGCCGAGCGCGGCAGCGAGCACCCGTACGCGGGTGCGGTCGTCGCCGAGGCCGAGCGTCGAGGGCTCACGCTCGACTGGCCGCTCACGTTTCGCGCGGTGCCCGGTCTGGGGATTGAGGCCGGTGTGTCGCTGGACGGAGTGACGCGGACGGTGCTTGTCGGGAATGCCGATCTGCTGCGCGCGTCGGGCGTGGACGGCACGACGCGTGGCGGCATGCGCCTCGATTTCCTCGTGGAACAGGCGGCGCGCGGAGGCGCGACGGCGATCCGCGTCGCGGTGGACGGCCGCCCGGCCGGCGTGATCACGGTGGCGGATCGGTTGCGCGTCGGCGCCGTCGACGCGATCGCCCGGCTGCGGGCAACCGGCGTCGAGGTGGTGATGCTCACCGGCGACGGCGTCGCGACCGCGCGCGCCATCGCGGCCGAGGCGGGCATCGACCGCGTCGAAGACGATGTCCGCCCCGAGGGGAAAGCCGAAGTTGTGCGCGCGTTGCAGGCGGAGGGCCGCGTGGTGGCGATGGTCGGCGACGGCATCAACGACGCCCCGGCGCTCGCTGCCGCGGACGTCGGGATCGCGATCGGCGGCGGCACGGACGTCGCGATGGAAACCGCCTCTGTCACCTTGATGCGCGCCGACCTCGGCGCCGTCTCACGCGCGATCGAGGTGAGCCGCGCGACGATGCGCGTGATGCGCCAGAACCTGGTGTGGGCGTTCGGGTACAACGTCGTGCTGATCCCGGTCGCGGCCGGGGCGGGCTACATGCTCTTCGAGTGGCTCCTCAGCGGCGCCGCGGTGCCGGCGGTGCTGCGTCCGGTCTTCGGCGCGCGCGGCTTCCTCAACCCGATCGTCGCCGCGGCCGCGATGGCGTTCTCCAGCGTCAGCGTGATGACGAACAGCCTCCGGCTCCGACGCGTGCGCATCGACTAACCTTAGGGCTGACCCGTCGGGCGCGGCTCGCGTGGTCCTTTGCGTGCGGGCCAGGCGTGGAGAGCGGCGGGCATGGACGACTTCGCGCTCCTCCTCGCCGGCATGGCGCTTGCCGCCCTCGGGGGTGAGGTGTTCGTCCGCGGCACGGTGGGGGTCGCGGCACGGCTCCGCGTGCCGGTCGGGATCGTCGGCGTCACCATCGCGGCATTCGCCACCTCCGCCCCCGAGATGGCTGTCGGCGTCAACGCGGCGGTCGCGGGCGCTCCGGCGGTGGCGGTGGGCGACGCGCTCGGCAGCAGCGTCGTCAATATCGCGCTGATCCTCGGGATCGTCTCCTTGGTGACGCCGCTGACGCTAAGCCGCCGGGATGTGAGGCGCGACCTCCCCGTGGCTCTTGCGGCTCCGCTGGTCCTTGGCCTGCTCACGCTCGACGGCCGGCTCGACCGGACCGACGGGGCCGTCATGGTCACGGTGTTCCTTGCATGGATAGGGACCACGGTGCGCCACGCGGTCGACGCGAGGGACGGCACGATAGGTCCCGCCGAGGACCGCCACCGCCACGCCTGGCTGCTGACCGTCGGAGGTGTGGCGCTCCTGCTCCTGGCCGGGCGGCTGGTCATTGTGGCGGCACGAGGCATCGGCGAGACGCTCGGGTGGGACCCGTTCCTTGTCGGTTCGACGATCGTCGCGCTTGGGACATCGATGCCGGAACTCGCCACGGCCGTCGTCTCCCGGGTGCGGGGCCATGGCGACCTCGGCGCAAGCACGGTCATCGGCAGCAACATCTTCAACACACTCTGGATCGTCGGAGGCGTGGCGCTGATCCGCCCGTTCTCGTTGCACGTCGATGAGATCCTCGTAGCAGTCATCGCCGGAGCTGTCGCGGCAGCGTTGCTCATCCCCCTACGAGGGCTGACCCTCGGACGCGGGCGAGGGGCGGTGCTGATCGGCGGCTACGTGGCCTACCTCGGGTTGCTCGCGCTGCGTGGCGCGTGACGCCAGGTGCTGGCGGCATCGGGGTGCGGCAGCGGACGATCCGGTCGAGGGGGCGACCTAGCCCGCGCCGGATCCGGCGCCCGTCGTGGCTAGTAGTGGATCGACCGCGGCGCACCGCCGCCCGCCGCGATGGCGTCACCGTTCAGCGCGACCGAGAGCGGCGACGCGAGGAACGCCACCACCGCCGCGATGTCGCTGGCGTCGATCAGACGGCGGACGGTGTTCCCCTCCGCCATCTGCCTCTCGATGATCGCGGCGGACACGCCCTGCGCAGCGGAGCGCCGGGCGATGACGCCCGCGGTCGCCTCGGTGCGCGTGAGGCCGGGGTGGACGACGGTGACGTTGATGCCCAGGGGGCCGAGTTCGTCCGCCAGGTTCTTCGTGAGCGCTGCGACGGCGACGTTTCGCATCGACCCGATGATCGAGCCGGTCTGACGTGCCGCGAGGCCGGAGATGTTGATGATCCGGCCCCAGCCGTTCGAGGCCATGTGCGGCGCGGCCTCGCGCGCGCAGCGGAGGTAGCCCAGCACCTTCACGTTCATGTCGTCGTTGAACGCCTCGTCCGTGATCTCCGCGAGGCGGGGCGGCGGCTGCTGGCCGCCCGGCTTTGCCGCCGCGTTGACGAGGATGTCGACGCCGCCGAGGCGCGCGACCACCGCCCGCATCATCCCGCGCACCGATTCGTCGTCGCCGGTGTCGCAGGCGACCCCGACGATGGTCCGCCCGGTTGCCGCCGCGATCTCGCTCGCCGCGGCGTCGAGGTCGGCCTGCGTCCGTGAGACGAGCGCGACGTCGCAGCCCTCGCGCGCGAGGAGGAGGGCGCACGCCTTCCCGATCCCCTTGCTGCCGCCGGTCACCACCGCGCGCTTGCCCGTGAGTTGCAGGTCCATCGTGTGCCTCGCCTTCCGCCCGCCGTATGCCAGAACGGTAGCGCGCCCGCGCTGGCCGGTGCGTACACTCGATGTTCGCACAGGCCTCGCGCCAGCAGGGAGCGCCCGATGAACCCGATCGTCCACTTCGAGATCCTCGCCGGCCCCGGCCAGGACAAGCAGAAGCTCCAGCAGTTCTACGCGCGCACCTTCGACTGGAAGGTCGAGGCCGACAACCCGTTCAACTACGGCATGGTCGACCCCGGATCCAGCGCGACCGGCGAGCGTGGCATCGCCGGCGCGATCGACGCCTCCGAGGACGGCGCGGACGTCGTCATCTACGTCGAGGTGGACGACCCGCAGAAGTACCTCGACCGCGCGATCGCGAACGGCGCCACGCAGGTGATGCCCGTTACGGTCATCCCCGGCGCCGTGACGATGGCGCAGTTCCGCGACCCCTCGGGCAACATCATGGGCATCGTCGCGAGCGCGACTCCCCCGGCGGAATAGTGGTCAGGATCGGCCGCGACTGACTGGTGCGGATGCACCAGATCGCAGGTTGCGTCTCGCCAGTATGCTCCGGTGGGTTGTCGGGGTGCGGGAGGTGAAGCGTGGACACATCGCGAAGGCGCCGAGTCCTGATCTAGCGTGCCGCCGTGATAGCAGCGAGCCTGGGACTGATCGTTGCCGCGTTCGGCGGCCCTGGTCTGGCTGAGGCCGATACGCGAGTGCCCGGCCACACGTCGGCCAGGTACGACCGCGACGGCAACGGCATCCCGGACGCGGGCGTCTACGTGAACGGCCACTACACCTCGATCTACGCCTACGACGGAGGCGGAGACTGGTACTGGGACCTAGGGGACGGGCGCGTCATGGGCAGCGTCGGCTCGCTGGGCGCGCTCGACCTGGCCACGCTCACGCGCTGCGACTACGTCGTCAACTATCGCGCCGACTTCGGCAACACCCCGTATATGGATGAGGGGTGGATCCAGAACCACATCAACTGCAGCGGATACGACGACAACGGCCAGTACAACTACCTGATCGTTAGCCGCACCGATCCGCGCTACACCGGCAATCCGGACTGGGCGGTCTGGGGCACCTGGGAGTACCACGTGCTCACGCAGTCTGGCTCGGGCAACCTTGTGAAGGTCGGCCCGCAGAACCACATCCCGTAGCGTCTGCTCACGAGTCGAGCGCACAGAGGGGAGCCGGTCGGCTCCCCTCTGTGATTGCCCTTGCGGTAGTGCATTTGCGCCGCCTGTTGAACATGCCCCACGCGGACACAGTCTCAGGGTTACAGTGCGTCTGATGAGCGCTGACGACACCAGACTAGATGCGCGAGAGCGTTTCCAGCGCGCGGTGGACGCGCCGATGCTGGTGTTGTCACTCATGTTCGTCGCGGTACTGCTTGTCCCCATGTTGGTGGATCTTTCGGACTCAGCCGTGGATGCGCTTGAACGCATCGAGTGGCTCATCTGGGCCACCTTTGCCATCGAGCTTGCCGCAAACACCTATCTCGCCGAGCGTCGGTTTCGTTATCTGGGCACGCACTGGTTTGATGTGCTGATCGTGATTCTGCCGTTTCTCAGACCGCTCCGTCTCGCCCGGACAACGCGTCTCGTTCTGTTTGGTCAAGGGGCCAGACTCTTCGCAGCAACCGCGCGGTTCGCTCATTCGGTACGTTCCATCCTCGCCGAGCGCGGGTTGCAGTACGTCCTGCTGACCGGCCTCGTGCTGATCGTGGCGTCAGCAGCGGCTGTCACGAGGTTCGAGCGAGGCAGCGACGGGACAATTCAGGAATTCTCGACAGCACTCTGGTGGGCTGCCACCACGGTGACCACTGTCGGGTATGGCGATGCATATCCGGTTACTGCTGAAGGCCGTGGCGTCGCGGTGTTCCTCATGATTCTCGGCATTGCGCTGTTTGGTGTGCTGACAGCGAGTATCACGTCGTTCTTTGTGTCAGCGCCAAAGAGTGAAGATACGACGACACTCAAAGATGTGATCCGTGAGGTCAATCGCCTTGAGGCAAGTATTGAAGAGTTGAGTGATCGGCAGCGCGGTCCTGCGGACTAGCGTGCCCCTACTGGCGCCGCGATCTCTGCGGGCAGCCCGTCGATGAACGTCACCGCCCGCCCGCGCTGGGCGGGGACGCGGTTGCCGAAGAGCAGGCCGGTCAGGTTCGCCGGGTCCGTCGAGGCGACGGTGATGGGGACGCCGTCGAGGGGTTCTTTGCGGATCGCGCGCAGCAGCGGGATCGCCTCGGGGTGAGCGAACTGCTCACCGGCCACGCCCATGACGAAGCGGCCGCCACGCACCACCCCGCGCGCCTCGAGGCGGCGGAGCGCCTTCATCACCAGCCGCCACGGGATCGTCATCGGCTCGCGCGAGGTCACGTCGCGGAACAGCACGCCGTACCGGTCGAGGAGGACGCGCGCGATCTGTTCGGCGAGGGCGTCCTCGTCGGTGGGGTCGACCTCGGGCGTCTGCACGACGGCCCAGCGGCCCGGTGGGCCGCCGCCAGCGAACAGGCCGCCGCGCAGGTAGTTCCCGCCGCGTCGCCCGTCGCCGCGGCCGTTGCGCCGCCGTCCGCCCGCGATCTCGCGCAACCCCTGGAAGCCGTCTGAGGCGACGAGGCCCGCCGCGATCAGCGAGCGCATGCCGTCCTCGACGTCCGTGACGAGGCGGCGCGTCTCCCGCACGATCTCTTCGAAGAAGAGCGCGCCCTTGTCCCGCAGCAGCGCGATCACCTCGCCGGCCGCGCCACCTGCGGGGTCGGCGGCCTCTGCGGGTGCGTAGTGGCGTGTGGCCGCGAGGAGCGACGGCAGGTCCGTGCGCAGCGCGAGCGTGACCGGCGTCGCCCGCGTGGCGGCGGTGCCGAGGAGGTGCGGCCCGTCCGGGTTCGCCTTGCGCGGCGTGAGGCGCGCCCACGTCACCTCGCCGGCGAGGCAGAGTTCGTCCAGCCATGAGGCGTGGTACTCGCGCATCCGTGCGCGCAGCAGTTCGCCCTCCCAGGTGCTTGCGGGGGCCTCGAAGCCCTGGAGACGCGTGATGAGCGCGCGCAGGCCGCCGCGTCCCTCGACGAGCGTGCGGTGGTCGAGGTGCTGCCAGCGCAGGAGGAAGCGCATGTAGTCCTGCTTCGACACCGGGTCGATCTCGCGGCGCAGCCGGTCGAGGGTGTAGCGGTGGATGCGGGCAAGCAGGCGGCGGTCGCACCACTCGTCCTCGCGCACGCCCGGCGTGTAGTGCCCGCGCAGCACGAACCCCTGCGTCTCCACCATGGTCAATCCGTGGACGGTGTCCTGCTCGTCGAGGACCGTGCGCGCCGCGAACATCGAGGCCGTCGCGACGCCGATCGCCTCCGCGTGGCCGCGCAGCAGCAGCATGCGCGCGCCCTCACGATGTTCGACGGGCAGCAGCGCGGCCGGCGGCACGTCGAGCGCGGACGCCGTCGCCTCCGGGTAGAGCAGCCGCACCGCCTCGAGGTGCTCGGCGGCGAACCAGAGCCGCCCGCGCGCGGTGTCGAGGACGGCGGCGCGCTTCTGTCCCGCGAGTTCCGCGAGCCAGTCCGCCCAGTCCTCGACGACGTCCTCAGCCACGGCGACGAGGTTGAGCAGGGCGTCGTGCGTCTCCTCCGCGTCGCGCGGGTCGGGCCACGCCTCGTCGGCCACGCGCTCGATCGCCTCCGGGTCGAGCGCGCCGAGGTCGCGCGCGTGCTCCGGCAGACCGCGGCGCAGGCTGACGGCGCGGGTACGGCGCTCCTCGAGGGGCGCGTCGTCGAGGAAGGTGTACGGCTTGCCGTTGACGATCTCGTGCGCCATCACCGAGGGCTCGACGGTCTCGCGCGCGTGGTAGCGGATCTCGCCCGCGCGAACGCGCGTCAGCACACCCTTCAGCCCCTCGACGTCCATCGCCTCGAAGAGGCAGTCGCGCATGGTCTGGCGCATCAGCGGGTGGTCGGGGAGGCGGAGCGGCTCGGTCATGTTCTCCTGGCAGCCGACCTGCTCCGGGAACACCGCCGCCATCAGGTCGTCCGCCTTCATCCGCTGGATGAAGGGCGGCACCGGGCGGCCGCCGCGCGAGCGCGGGACGGCGAGGGCACGCGTGACATTCCACCGCCAGCGCGTCGGGAAGAGCGGGATGTAGAAGACGGAGGAGTGGACGGATTCCTCGACGTTCTCGGGCTGCACCCAGGAGAACGCCTCTTCCATCGGCCACGAGTGCTGCGGCCCCGCCGAGAGCAGGATCGCGTCGTCACTGGCCGCCGCCTGGAGTTCAAAGTCGAACGCGACGCAGAACCGCTTCCGCAACGCGAGTCCCCACGCCCGGTTGATCCGCTGCCCGAACGGCGCGTGTACCACCAGCTGCATCCCGCCGCCGTCGTCGAAGAACCGCTCGAAGACCACGTCGGTGTCGGAAGGCACGAGGCCGAGGCCATCGCGCGTGGCGCGCAGGTAGTCGGCCACCTGGTCCACCGCGAGCGCGGGGAGGGCGCACTCGATCGAGAGCCACGCCCGCAGCGCCTCGGGGTCGCCGTCGAGTCGCTCCGCCACGTCGCGCCGCAGCCGTCCGACTTCCTCGGAGAGCTCGATCGTGCGGCCGGGCGCTTCGCCCAGCCAGAACGGGACGCTGGGGGAGGCGCCATGCGCATCGGTCACGAACACCGTGGACTGGCCGACCCGGCTGATCCGCCAGGAGGTGGAGCCGAGCAGGAAGACGTCGCCGCCCTGCGATTCGATCGCCCAGTCCTCGTTGACCGTGCCGACCTGCACGCCCTCGGGTTCGACGACCACGCGGTAGTCGCCGAGTTCCGGGATGGTGCCGCCGTTGGTGATGGCGGTCAGCCGCGCCGCGCGCTTCGGGCGCAGCATCCCCTGGATGCGATCGCGGTGGAGGAGCCCCGGCGTTCGCCCCGCGTGCGTGCCGATGCCGGTCGCCAGCATCTCCACGATCTCGTCGAACGCCTCGCGCGTGAGGGCGGCAAAGGGGGTGGCGCGGCGCACGAGGTCGTACAGCCCGTCCTCCGTCCACTCCTCGGCGGCCACTTCGGCCACGATCTGCTGCGCCATCACGTCGAGCGCCATCTGCGGCTGCACGATCCGGTCGAGGCGGCCCGCGTGCACGGCGCGGACCAGCGCGGCGCATTCGATCAGTTCGTCGCGCGACGCCGGGAAGAGCCGCCCGTGCGGGCGCAGGCCGAGCGCGTGCCCCGACCGCCCGACGCGCTGGAGGAATGTCGCGATGCTCCTCGGCGATCCCACCTGGCAGACGAGGTCGATGCTGCCGATGTCGATGCCGAGTTCGAGCGACGCCGTCGCGACGAGCGCTTTCAGTTCGCCCGCCTTCAGCCGCTGCTCCACCTTCAGGCGACGTTCCTTCGACATCGACCCGTGGTGCGAGGCGACCGCGTCCTCGCCGAGGCGTTCGACGAGGTTGTGGGCGACACGCTCCGACATGCGGCGCGTGTTCA
Organism: Chloroflexota bacterium; assembly: GCA_016875635.1. Lineage (GTDB taxonomy): Bacteria > Chloroflexota > Dehalococcoidia > UBA2979 > UBA2979 > SURF-43. The sequence continues at coordinate 29,726 of VGPD01000008.1, read as the reverse complement.
CGAAGATCAGCGTGGTCTGGTGCTGCTGCACGAGTTCCGCGAGCCGGTCGTAGATCTCGCCCCACTGCTCCTTCGGCGCGACGGCCTCAAGGTCCGTCTTCGGCACGTCGACGTGCAGTTCGATGTCGCGCTGGTGCCCGCGGTCGACGATCGCCACCGGCCTGCCTGCGCCCGCGAGGTATGCGCCCATCGCCTCGATCGGCCGTTGCGTCGCCGAGAGCCCGATCCGCTGCGGCCGCGCCCCGCCCGCCGCGGTCACGACGTGGTCAAGCCGTTCGAGGCTCAGCGTGAGATGGCTGCCGCGCCGGTCGCGCGCGAGCGCGTGGATCTCGTCCACGATCACCGTGTGGACGCCGCGGAGCGTCGCACGCCCTCGCTCGGCGGTGAGCAGGAGGTAGAGCGACTCGGGTGTGGTGATCATGATGTGGGGCGGTTTCCGCACCATCGCCTGCCGCTCGGACTGCGGCGTGTCGCCAGTGCGCACTCCCGTCCGGATCGCGCCGAGGTCGAGCCCCATGGCGGTAGCCGCCGCGCGGATCCCGGCGAGCGGCTCGTCCAGGTTCCGCTCGATGTCGTTGCCGAGCGCCTTCAGCGGCGAGACGTAGACGATCCGAGGGCGGTCATCGAGCGTCCCAGCCTCGGCCTCTCGCACGAGGGAGTCGAGTCCCACGAGGAACGTCGCGAGCGTCTTGCCCGACCCGGTCGGCGCGGCGAGCAGCACGTCCCGCCGGTCGAAGATGCTCGGCCAGCCCTCGGCCTGCGCGTCCGTCGGTGCGCCGAACCGCTCGGCGAACCATGCCCGCACGGCGGGGTGGAAGCGGTCCAGCACATCGGTCGCGGTGGTGGCGGTCATGCCCTCCAGCGTACGGCGGGCCACCCCCATCGTGCGGGTTGAGTGGCACGGGGGGGATGGAGAGTATTACTCTTACCAGTAAGAGGAGACTGGCCATGCGCATCACGTCGAAGGGGCAGGTCACGATTCCCCAGGCGATCCGCGAGCGCGCCGGATTACTGCCAAACACCGAGGTCGAGTTCGTCTTCGAAAAGAACGGCGTGCGGATCATCAAGGCTCGAACCTCGCGGCGACCGACGCGGGGGGCGATGGCAGTCGAGTCGCTGCGGCGGGCCGGCGGGGTCAGCATGTCGACGGACGAGATCATGGCGCTCACCCGCGGGGACGCGTGAGCCCCGTCCTCGTCGACAGCAACGTGCTGCTCGATGTCGTGACGCAAGATCCGCGCTGGGGAACGTGGTCCGCGACGACGCTGGCGCGCGTCGCCGATGAAGAGATCCTCGTGATCAACGCGCTGGTCTACGCCGAGGTGTCCATCGGGTTCGAGGCCGTGGAGACGCTGGAGGCAGCGCTCCCCCTCGACCTCTATCGGAGGGAAGACCTCCCGTACGAAGCCGCCTTCCTCGCCGGGAAGGTGTTCCTCCAATACCGACAGGCGGGTGGCGTCCGCCGCTCGCCGCTCCCCGACTTCTACATTGGCGCGCACGCGGCCGTCGCGGGCTATCAGTTGCTGACCCGCGACGCCGGTCGGTACCGCTCGTACTTTCCTCGAGTGCACCTCATCGCGCCCGACGGCTGAACCGCCTGAGGTCTGGTTGGAAGCCAGCCGGTCGCGTGTGGTAGAACCCGGGCCTCAGTGCGGAGGGGGACTCGATGCCGCTGGATCCAGCCGCGCAGGCGTTTCTCGACCAGGTCGCGGCCCTTGGCGCGCCGGCGACGCACACATTGACTCCGAAGGAGGCCCGCGCCGCCCGTGCTTTCGCGCCGCCAGGCCCCGAGGTCGCCCGAGTCGAGGACATGGAAGTGTTTGGCCCGGAGGGCCCGATCCCGATCCGCCTCTACTACCCCTCAGACGCCCCGAACCTGCCCGTGCTGGTCTGGTATCACGGCGGTGGCTGGGTGGTCGGGAGTATCGAGCACGACGACCCAACTGCCCGCCGGCTCTGCGTAGGTGCTGGGGTCATTGTCATCAGCGTCGACTACCGCCTCGCGCCGGAGAACCCGTACCCCGCTGCAGTCGACGACGCCTACGCGACCGCCGTCTGGGCGTGGCAGAACGCCGCACGCTACGGCGGGGATCAGACCCGCATTGCGATCGGCGGCGTCAGCGCCGGAGCAAACCTCGCGGCGGCGGTCACGCTGCTCTCGCGCGAGCGAGGCGGCACGGCCTTCCGCCATCAGCTGCTGGTCGTCCCTGTCACGGACTGCCGCATGCTGACGGCCTCGTACTCGCAGAACGCTGACGGCTATCTGCTTACGAGGTCGTCGATGGAGTGGTTTTACGACCACTACGCCCCGGCGGGTGTCGACCGTGCGCACCCCTCGATCTCTCCGCTCTTCGCGGAAAGCCTCGCGGACCTGCCGCCTGCCGACATCCACGTCGCCGAGTTCGACCCGCTGCGTGACGAAGGCGAGGCGTACGCCGCGGCGCTCGAGGCCGCCGGCGTTCATGTGACCCTCACCCGGCACCCCGGGCAGATCCACACGTTCTTCACGGCGGCCCACCTCTTCCCGCATGGCCTGGAAACGGTGGATGTGGCGGCGAAGCGGCTGCGCGAAGCCCTGGCGTAGCGCCCGGCGGTGACGAGACTTGTTATGGATGCCCGGCGGGCGGCTTCACGCCAGGAGCTCCAGGCGCGAAACTGTGCGGCAACGACGGGACTGCACCCGCCTCCGGGTTCGCAGTCGCCTGCGTGACCCGTGTGAGGAGCCATCGATGACCGTCCCGCCCGCGATTCCGTTCGCTGTCAGCGCTGTCGTCATGATCTGGGCTGTGGGCTCGGCCGCGATGGCGTTCACCGGTGGGACGCGATCGGGTCTCCACCGCACGGCCCCCGACCGGAAGGGCGAAGCGGACGCGTAAACGCGTTTTGGAAGATCTTCGCTGCGGGGACGTCTGTTCCCTTATTTTTTCTGCTATACAAACGCCATAACATGCGTGACGCCCATCAGAGACGTCATGAGTAACCAGCGGGGTGAGCCGTGGACTTCAAACCTTCCTACACGCCGGAACAGGAGGCCTTCCGCAAGGAGGTCCGCGCTTGGGCCGAGACCCACGTTCCGAAGATCGAGGGCGACCACGACTCGGACGAGAACTACGCCAAGATGCGACAGGTCGGCCGCGACCTCGGCACGAAGGGCTGGCTCCGTCCGACCGCCCCGAAGGAATACGGCGGAGGGGGCCTGAACTTCGAGCAGTCGGTCATCCTGCACGAGGAGCTGGACAAATTCGGCGTTGGCCTGCCCCCGTACTACGACAGCGGCGGGCGCCTTGGCGGCGCGAGCATCCTTGTCTGGGGTACGGAGGAGCAGAAGCAGCGCTTCCTGCCCCCGATCTTCAAGGGCGAGGTTGTGACGTGGCAGTTGCTGACGGCCCCGGAGGCGGGCTCCGACCTCGCGGGCACGAAGACGGACGCGATCCGCGACGGTGACGACTACGTCATCAACGGGACGAAGATCTACGTGGGTGGCTCGCACAAGCCGGACATGCTGTGGACGTTCACGCGCACGGACCCGACCGGCCCGCGCCACCGTAACGTCTCATGGTTCATGATCCCGACGGACACCCCCGGCGTGACGATCGTGCCAATGGACCTGCTCGGCGACGGCGGCGAGGGCGTCGGCTCGTCGGTGAAGAACACGGTGTACTTCGAGGACGCGCGCGTCCCGGCGAAGAACCTGGTCGGCGGGGTGAACAACGGCTGGCAGGTGGCGAGCACGCACCTGGAGCTGGAGCACGGCGGCGGCGGTTCGATCGAGCGGAACAAGTGGTTCGGGCGCGCGGTCGAATGGTCGAAGACGCAGCAGCGGAACGGCCGCCCGTTAATCGAGGACCCGGAGGCGCGTGACCGCCTGGCGGACATCTTCGTGGACACGGAAGTATCCCGGTTGTTCGGTCTGCGGAACTACTGGATGAACCGGACGCACCAGAAGATGTCGTACGAGGGCTCGCAGTCCTCGTACTACCGGAAACTCCACGGCCTGGAGATCACGACCAACCTGCAGGAGTTGTTTGGCCCCGCGTCGCTGATCAACGGCGGCGCGTTCGACTTCTCCGATGGGACACTGGACGCCTACCACCGCGGGGCGATCACCGCGCTGCACCCGGGTGGCACGGCGGACGTGCAGAAGGTGCTGATGGCGCGTCGCATGGGCCTGGGCCGCGACGAGGCCGAGGCCGCCGGCAAGACCGTCGAGTAGTCACCGCGACCAGGGTCCGTCACTGAGGTGACGGACCCCTCACAGGGTCGCCTGCCACCGCATGTCCATCCAAATCGAGCGGCAATTGCCGCTCGATTTTTTTCGTCCGGCGCTCCCTCGGCGTTCACACTCGTGATGGGCGAATCCACGCAGGGCTGTCCGATGCGGAACGTTATGGCGCAGACCCTCACGTTAAGTAGAAAGCCCATCATTCAGCCGGTAGCATTCAGGACTGTGCGAGAGCGGAGTACGTGAGGGGATATAACGATGGACTTCGCTGACAGCCCGGAGCAGGCCGTCTTCCGCAAGGAAGTGGAGAGCTTCTTCGCGAAGAATTTCCCGGATGCGCTGACGGTTGGCGACAGCGACGACCCGTTCTCGGAAGGCGGCCCTGTTGCGCCGGGCGCCCGTGCCGACGCGATGAAGCAGTGGCGCGCCGCGCTGGTCGAGAAGGGCTGGATCGCGCCCGCGTGGCCGAAGGAATACGGCGGAGCCAACCTGTCGCCGATGGAGCAGTTCATCCTGAACGAGACGATCGCGGAGCGGAGCGCACCGCGCGTGGGCGTGCCGGACGTCGGTTCGACGATCATGGTGCACGGCACGCCCGAGCAGAAGGCGGAGTTCTTGCCGCCGATGGTGCGCGGTGAGACGCGCTGGTGTCAGGGGTACTCGGAGCCCGGCTCCGGCTCCGACCTTGCCTCTCTGCAGACGCGGGCGATCCGCGACGGGGACGACTTCGTGGTCAACGGCCAGAAGATCTGGACCTCGGGTGCCCACCTGGCGAACATGATCTTCATGCTCGTGCGCACCGATCCGGAGGCGCCGAAGCACCGCGGGATCACCTACCTCCTGTCGCCGATGAATGTGCCCGGCATTGAAGTCCGCCCGCTCGTGCAGATGAGCGACGCGCGGGGCTTCAACGAGACGTTCTTCGAGGACGTCCGGATTCCGGTGAAGAACGCGGTGGGTGAGATCAACCGCGGCTGGTACGTGGGCGCGACACACCTCGACTTCGAGCGTTCGTCGATCGGCTCCGCGGTCGGGCAGCGCAAGATGCTGGACACGCTGCGCAACTACCTGTTGAAGGAGCGGGACGCGAAGTCGGGGAAGACTCGCCTGGGTCAGGTGGACGCCCCTCGGCTCGAGTTCGCGGACCGGTACATCGAGGCCACCGTGGCGAAGACCCTGTCGCAGCGTGTGATCTCGATGCAGTCGCGTGGCCTCATCCCCAACTACGAGGCGTCCATGACGAAGGTGTTCGCCACTGAGTTCAGCCAGCGCATCGCGCGGACCTCCACGAAGTTGCTGGGCCTCTACGGCGGCCTGCGCGACCGCAATAGCGAGTACTCCCCGATGAAGGGCCGCTGGGCGACGATGTACCTTTCGACCGTCTCTTCGACGATCGCGGGTGGCACGTCCGAGATCCAGCGGAACGTCATCGCCACTCGTGGTCTGGGTCTCCCGCGCGGGTAGCCCGCGACTGGAAGGCACGACGAAGGGGCTCCCACAGGGAGCCCCTTCTGTTTCCCGCGAGGAGTCGGGTGGCCGTTAGCCTCTTGTGCCGGTGAATGCTCCCGAGCCGAACGCGCCAAACTGCACGGTCCCTGCGATGGCGTCGGCATTGACCGCGCCGACGAAGTCCAGCTTCATCTCGCCCATCGCGCCGGTGAACATGACGCTCCATTGCACGGAGGTGCCATCCGAGGCGCCGTCGAAGATCGCCGTCTCCCCGGCCGCTCCGACCATCGCGCCGCTGAGCGCGCCACCGGCCGCCGCCAGGCGCACGACCACGGGCCGCTCGCCCATGGGCGTTTGCAAGTTCAGGTTCCACGTCCCGTCGATGGCCATCACACCCCTCGCGCTTCCTGTGAGTACTGTGTCGTACAGCCGGCATGCCTTGAGCGTAACCCGCGCGAAGGGGCGGGAACAGGTGGGCGGAGCTCCACGACCGTGATGCGCTACCTCTGCCGGCGCTCAACCCGGTGGGCGACGCGCAGTCCCGACCACGTCTCGTCGATGGCGCACACCTTGTTGTCGACGAGCCCGCGCGGCAGGCAGACCTCTCGCACGACATCCTCCGTCATGTCCGTTGGCACCTTCGCCGTCTTCTTCGGCCAGGCAACCCAGACTGCGCCGTCCGGGAACACCGCCGCCCCCAGCGTGTCGATGCGGGCCTCGAGGAGTGCCCGCTGCGCGGTGAACAGCACCACGACGTCCGCTGTCCCGCGCGCCGCTCGGCGGACCGTCACGCCCTCCGGCAACGCGCCAAGCGTGGCGTCGAAGCCTTCGGGTGCGCCGATGAGCAGCAGGCGGTGGCCCGGCTCGATCCCGAGTTTCTGGACAAGCGGCGTGCCGGAGTAGCCAGCCATGGCTGGAGCATAGTCGCGGTGTGCGTTGGCGCTTCAGGACTTCGGTGGGCGCTCTTCGATCGAATGGACGAGGCTAGCCCGCGTCTCGCCATCGAGCGGTGTGGGTCGACCGTCGGCGTCGAGCCAGACCTGTGCAGAGCTACCTTCAGCAACGACGGCGCCGTCCTCGCTGCGGACGATCTCGTATCCGAGGATGAAGCTCCGGTTGCCGACCTGTTGCGTCCATGCTCGCACGACAAGTGCGTCTCGGTGAGACGTCGGAGCCTTGTAGCGGCATTTCGTCTCGGCAAGCGTGAAAGGCCGGCTGCGCTCCCCGGGAGGTCGAGGACGTTTCACGAGTCCGATCGCCACCAGGTGTTCGAGGCGAGCTTGTTCGAAATATTCGAAATAGCGGGCGTTGTTGACGATCCCGTCCGCGTCCATATCCGTGGAGCGGACTCGGATGTCGACTTCAGTGATCACAGTCGTACTCCTCTCGTGGCCGGTCGAGTACCGGTATGGTCAGAGCCTGATCGCCGCGCGCGCCGCGCCGAACGCTGGGTCGTCGCGGCGGAAGTTGTCGGCGTCCACGGCCTCGATGGCGGCGAGGTGCCCGGCGAGCAGTTGTGCGGGGATGACCTCGACGAGCGGCGCGAGCGCCTCGCCCACGTCCGGGACCGCGAGGTGGCACGCAGAGTCCGGAGCCGCCACCGGCGAGACCCATGCGACCTCGCTGCCGAGCGTCTGGACGAATGCCGCAGCCTCGCGTGTCCGCTCGAGTCCCGCTCCCGCGCCAGCGAAGATGAGGAAAGCGTCGCTGCTCTCGACCTGCACCTGCGGGCCGTGAAGGAACTGCTCGACTGCGTGCCCTCGGACAGGACGGCGTGCCGCTTCCGCGATCTTGATGGCGGCTTCGTGGGCGGTGGCTTCGTGCGGGCCCGCGCCGAGCGCGACCAGCGTCCGCTTCGCGTGCCAGGCGTCCGCCAGCGCGACGACCTCCGGCTCCAGACCCAGCGCCGCCTCAACGGCGTACGGGACCGCGCCGAGGTCGCCGACACAGCCGGTGCGAAGCGTGTCGGCGACGCGCGCCGCCAGGAACATCGCGGCGGTGTGCGAGACCGTGAACATCGCGCTCTGCTCACGCGCGACGGTGCGTAGCACGGTCGTCCCCATAGGCAGCGTGCCTGCCTTGATCTCCGACTCGGTACTGGTGACGAGGACCAGGGGTGTACGCGTTGCGCCGAGCAGATCGATGGCGGCACGCGAGTACTGCTTCATCCCTGAGTGTGTGAACACAATGGCCGCGTCGTCTGGCGTCAGTTTCGGAGGGTAATGCACGAAATCGGCGCTGGACCACGCGCGCGCATCGACGCCGGCGCGGCCCAGCAAGTTCGCCGCCACGCTGGCGGCGTTCCATGAAGTGCCGATGCCGACGCAGAACACACGGCGCGCTCCGCCCAGCGCCTCCGCGGCCAGATCGATCGGCTCGCTCGCCTTCAACAATCGGGTCAGTTCCGCTGGCTGTCGCTGGATCGCCTCGTACAGCCGGTATTCCTGAATGCGCCGCCCGCTCATGCCGCGACCGCCCAGCCGAGGATCCCCACCGCGACCAGCACCACGCCGAGCGCGACCGGTGCGACGGTCAGACGGAACGACATCGGGCGGTTCAGTCCGGAGAGCACCATCCACGTCACCAGCGACAGCGCCAGCAGCGCCGTCCCGGCGATGACAACGAGGCGGTTTACAGTGTCGCTCATGCTCGCAGGATACTGTCACCCGGGCCGGGTGGCTTCGGTCGGAGCGGAGGGTGACGCGGCCGTGTGTCACACCTGCCCATCGAATTCGCCAGCGCCACCCGGTGCTGCACCCGCCTCCGCCGCCCGCCTCGACACGCTTCGCGAGCAGGCCTGTGAAGCCTTCAGCGCCAGCGCGACGAACACCACCGCCCGGGGTAGGTGCCGCGCTCGCTACCTCTTCCGGCGTGGCAGCCGAGGCGTGGACGCTTGCGCGGCCACTCCGCCGGGCGTCACTGAGTCACGACGCGACAAGCCAGTAACTCTCGCAGCATGTCTCTCATGGTCACGATGCCGGCGATCCCGCCGTCTTCGCCGACCACTGGCAACGCGGAGATCGCATGGGCGAGCAGTACCGCCGCGGCCTCTTCGAGCGGGGCGTCATGCCGAATCGTGTACATGGAGAACGTCGCGCACGAATAGACGGGGCGCTTCAGCGTGTCGTCGTCTCGCCGGGTGGCCGCCGGCCCGTCCGCCCACGGAGAGAGCGCATGGTCGACGTCGCGGTCAGAGACAATCGCGACGATCCGCTCCTGGTCTTCCAACAACAGGTGATGGATGCCGTGTTCCCGCATCACTGCGCGCGCATGCTGCAGCGACGCGTGTGCCGGGATGGTGACCAGGGGGCGCGACATGACCGAGGCGACCAGAGGCGAGTGCCCGGACTCAGCATCCAGGTGGCGCGATCCGTCCGAGCGGCTCGCGTGCCATGCTCGTACCGAAGCCGATCTGTCCCCGTCCATCACTCCGCTCCATCCAGCCAACCAGGATTATCGACAGGCTGGGGCGCCACTGGAGGGGTGAGGTCAGCCGTTACGTGGGAGCCGCAGATTCCGGGGATGTCGAGGTGGGTGAAGTGACATCGGCAGCCGGGCGGAAGATCAGAGAGCGGTAGTAGAGGAGTTCGTTGACGCTCTCGCGAATGTCCTCCAGCGCCTGGTGCGCCTGCTTCTTCTCGGCGGGTGGCAGAGCCGGATACCAGCGGCGTGCGAGTTCTTTCACGGTGGAGACGTCCACATTCCGGTAGTGCAGGAACGCCTCGATCTTCGGCATCTCGCGGCGGAGGAACCGGCGGTCCTGCCCGATCGAGTTCCCGGCGAGTGGCGAGGTCCCCTTCAGCAGCCACTTCCGCAGGAAGAGGAGCGTCTGCCGCTCCGCCTCGGCGATGGTGACACCCTCGTCCCGGATGCGGGTCAGCAGCCCCGACCGGGTGTGTGTCTTCACGTTCCAGGTGTCCATCCGGGCGAGCTCCACCTCCGTCCGCGCAATGGCGAGGCACGGCCCCTCTGCGAGGATATTGAGGTCGCGGTCGGTCACGAGCGTCGCGATTTCGATGATGACGTTCCGCTCGGGATCGAGCCCCGTCATCTCGAGGTCGATCCACGCGAGGTGGCTAGGGTCACGTCGGCTCGCTGGGCTCACGCGTCCAGCCTACCCCCGTGTGTCCCCCGGCGACGACCGGCAAGAGGCGGCTTTGCGGACACCGGTGTACCGTTTTTAATGCGACTATCCATGCGCCGGAAGCTTGTCCTGACGCGTCTCCTGGGCGGAACGTCCGTCCTCGTGGTCGCGCTGGCCCTCGCGGGCTGCGGGGGTGACAGCGAGCCTGTCCTCGGCACCGCGACGGCCGTGACCGCCTCCGCGACCGCGACCGTGAAACAGGGGGAGCGAGTGGTCAAGAATGGGGACACCGTCTCAGTCCACTACCGCGGGACACTGGACGATGGCACCGAGTTCGACTCTTCCAGGGGCCGCGAGCCGCTCTCGTTCACCGTCGGCTCGGGGCAGGTCATTGCCGGCTTCGACGAGGCCGTGATGGGGCTCAAGGTGGGTGACAAGAACAAAGTCCGCCTCGAACCTGCCAAGGCCTACGGAGAGCGGCGCGAGGAGATGGTGGTAACGATCCCCGCGGCCCAGGCGCCAGCTGGCCTCAAAGCGGGGGACCGGGTGCAGATCGGCGGTGCGCCTGCCGTCGTCACGAAGGTCGATGCCGGTGGCGTGACAGTGGATGCCAACCACGCGCTTGCCGGCAAAGCGCTGACGTTCGAAGTCGAACTTGTCAGCATCAAGTAACCCGGATGCCGGGCTAGATCGGGAGGTCGGTGTCCTCGACGCCACTGGTCCGGTACACCGCGCGGATCGCCTCCTTGAGGTCATCCAGGCTGGTGTATTTCCGGTCAGGGAGTGCCTTGAAGACGATCGCGACCTCGCGGTCGACGCCTCCCTTGTCGCGGCCCGCGTTCAGGATCGCGGCGCGTGACATCGGGAAGTGGAAGCCGCGGAAGGCGTTCTCGTAGTCGGCTTTACCGGCGTGCGGTTTCTGCATTGTCCACCCCTTCGGGCCGCATCCTACCGAGTCCACGCGGTACGCGCTGCTCGGCGGGGTTGTGTTCCGATCAGGCGACGGCACCCGGGGCGTGGGGGGTGGGGGCGGGCGGTTCCCCGGCGTCGTCCCGCCACGTGATCTGGAAGCGCACGCTTGCGAAGTCGATGGTGGCGCGGGCGCGCTGACGCCATGCCTCCAGCGCCTCTTCGTGCGTGGCGAACGGCCCGAGCGGAGGTGCTGGCTCCAGCAGGGTGCTGAACGTGGTGTCGGCGTACCGACCACCAGTGACATAATACAGCATCCGTACTCCCGTACCGCTCGTTCGAGCCGCGGTTGAATTTCGGGCCGTGAAACCATCATCGGACTTCGCGGCCCGGAGTGGGAGGGCCGCGCACCGGCGCCGGGACCGTTGAGGCGCTCCGCGGAAAATTGCCTGCGGCACGCGGATCAGCCGTTCCGGGAGCCTCCTCCACGCGGCTTATACTTCGTCGGCCCACTCACCGACTGTGCGAAGGGGAACTCGATGGAATACCGCAACCTGGGCCACTCCGGCCTGCAGGTCTCAGTCGTCGGACTGGGCACGAACAATTTCGGCGGCCGTATGGACGCCGCCGCCACCGCCAACGTAGTGGACGCCTGCCTGGACCAGGGCATCACCCTGTTCGACACAGCCGATGTGTATGGCGGTCAGGGCAAGTCGGAGGAGTACCTCGGCAAGGCGCTCCAGGGCGGCAAGCGCGAGAAGGCGATCATCGCCACCAAGTTCGGCATGAAGATGGGCGAGGGACCGCACACCTCGGGCGGCTCGCGGAAGTACATCATGGCCGCTGTGGACGCTTCTCTGAGGCGGCTGGGGACAGATTACATCGATCTCTACCAGATCCACCGGCCGGACCCGACGACCCCGCTGGAAGAGACGATGCGAGCGCTGGACGATCTCGTCCGCGACGGTAAGGTGCGCTACCTCGGCAACTCCAACTTCGCCGGCTGGCAGATCGCAGACGCGCACCACATTGCGCGGCGGGAGCATCTGACACGGTTCATCTCCGCGCAAAACGAGTACTCGCTGCTCACCCGTGGTGTCGAGCAGGAGGTCGCGCCGGCTGCGACAGCCTTTGGCCTGGGCGTCTTGCCGTTCTTCCCCCTCGCGAGTGGTCTGCTCACGGGCAAGTACCGCCGGGGTGAGGCCGCGCCGGCAGGCACGCGTCTGGCCGCCAGCCCCGCCGGGCAGCGCGCGCTGACCGACTCGAACTTCGACGTCGTGGAGAGGCTTGAGGAATACGCGCAGACGCACGGGCACACGCTGCTCGAACTCGCCTTCTCCTGGCTCGCCTCGAAGCCGTACGTCGGCTCCGTGATCGCGGGCGCGACGAAGCCGGAGCAGGTCGCGGCTAATGCCGCGGCCGCCTCATGGAAGCTTTCCGCCGAGGAGATGGCCGAGGTCGACGCGATCGCGAAGCGGTGACTCGCCGGGCCTGGATGTATCGATATCGGACGCCGACGTTCAGGCGGCGTCCGTGCGTGCGGGCCCTTCGGGAGTCCGAGACGGCGTGGAACTCCCGGCGAAGGCCAGCGCAGGCCGGGCAGCAGCAGACGACAACCTGAAAGCCCTGGCTACTGGTAGATGATTAGGTCGGGCGGCCGCGGCAGCCCCTGGATCTGCTCCGGCGTCAGCAGCGGTATGTCCCAACCGAAGAAGAGCTTGAAGCCCGGACGCGGCGCGTAGGGCGCGAGCGCATACGCCTCGTACCCGCTTAGCTTCGCGCCCGGATATCCCCAGCCGTCCATGTCGATGACGAGGTCGACGCCGGGGTACGCAGCCATGCGGTACGGGTCGAGGATCATGTCCCACCGGAACTGATGGACCACCAGCGCCTTCGGTGGCAGGTTGTACGTGCGCACCAGGTCGCTGAGGTACTGTTGCACCGCGTTGACCTCGTCCCCCGTGACACTACCAATCGCCTCGCCGGGCGGGTCGCCCTTGCGGATGGTCGCGAACTCCGGGTCGAGGGCGACGTGGACGTGTGGCAGGAGCAGCGCTTCCTCGTACCCGCGCACCTCGGTCAGGGGGTTCGACCAGCCGATCTGGATGTCGATGATGAGCAGACCGCCTTGCGCTGCTGCGGCGTCGGCGTACGTCTGGACCGTGCTGAGCGGGAGGCGGCCGAGGTAGGTCCCATCGAAGCCCGGGCTGGCCTGCGCCACCGCCGTGATGAGGTGCAGCGCCGGTGTCACTGTTCGGTCGCCGTTCAGCGCGTCGTACACGGCCGCCTGCGTCACGGCCTGTCGCATCGCCTCGTCCGGCGGGTATTCGCCGAGGATGCCCATCGTCGGTACGCCCGGGAACCCGTAGTACGAGACGACCTGACCCGTAGCGAAGATCGACGTGCTCGCGGACGCGGGCGGCAGGCTCCACGCGACTGGCGTGGTGCTGAGGATGGCATACTGTCCCCCGCGCTCGAACTGGCCGAGGAGCGGCATGCCCGCTGGCGCGTGCATTCCCCAGACATGCCAGACGCCCTCCGGACCTCGCTGCCACACCGTGATCGCGCTCTGCGGGTTCGGCTCGCCGTTGCGGGGCCCGCCGGCGAATACCAGCCGGGCGGGTGTCAGCGCCGTCTCCACCGGGATCGAGGGTCGATCCCAGGTGACGAATCGGAGCCCATCCAGCAGCAGGCCACATCCCTCGGTTGCTGAATCCGCAGACGGTGTGCCCGGGCATGGGGTAGCCAGGGCGGCGATTGGCTGCTCATCAGCGCCGTGCGCGGCCACGGCGACATCCAACTGGCGACCCCCGAGGGCAAGGATCGCTAACGCTGGGACTCCTGCAAGTCCGAGGGCGAGCACGGGGAGCAGCGGGTGACGCAGACGGGGTCCGAATGCGTGCAGCATTCACACCTGCTTTGCGGCGGTGTGCGGTAGGTCTGTTGAGTCTACCCCGGCGTCCGAAATGGGGCGCATGTCCTCCATGTTATGCCCTCGTGAGGGGCGCGGTGCCGAAGAGGACCGAGAACTGTTCACACCAGATCACGGCACTGCTGAAGGCCTCCAGCTTGGTGCCCGCAGGGATTTCGTAGTTGAATGCGCCATCCGTCCCCTTGAGCCGTCCGAGTTTCACAGCGCCGTCCCGATAGCCGTCGGCCGCCGGGGAGAGCATGACGAACAGGTCGGGGCCGTTGCGTACGGAGAAGTCCTCGACGCGGAGCACGTACTGGCCGGGCGTGACCTCGATCACGAGGAGGCGCCCGCGCGCAAAGTGGAACTCGTCCGCGCCTTTCCACTCGCCCCGTCGGACGACGCGTGCCTCGAACGAAGAAGGGGCCGGGCTTGATGGGGGCGCGCTCGATGCGACTGGTGTTCCCACGACGGCGGGAGATTGCAGCGCTTGCTCCCCGGGATATGCGGCATCCAGCGGGCTGACCTCCATCACCACGCTTCGCGTCCATAGCGGCGCCACGAGGTAGTTTGCCAGCGGAACGAGTATGGCGAGTGTGGCGAACGCGACGAGGGCGAACGGTCCCGGGCGACGTCGCGCTGTTGCGAGCAGGCGAGTAACCCACCCTGCGCGCCATGCCCAGCCGCCCGCCGCCGCGATGAACAGCGCCATACCGGCCGTCAGCGGGACGCGGTACGGGTAGAGGACCTCCGAGAATAGACGTTCCAGTTCGCCGAATATCTGTACCGTGGGCTCCTCCTCAAGGTGGGGCCGAATCGTCGCATGCCCGACTTCGCGAGTTGTGAAGAAAGGGTGACCCGCGCGACGTCGCCTCCCACGCGACGTATCGTGGGTGTATGAACCGTGGGCCCGACCGTCCCTCCCGTCCGCCGCGCCCCACCGGAGGGGGACGTTCAGCACGCCCAACGCGGCCTCAGTACTTACCCGCGCGCCGGGACGAGCAGGCTCCCGGGCACCTCACCCTGCGCAACCCGCACAGCGTGCTCGCCACGCTCGAAGCCCGCCCCGCGGACGTGCTGGACGTGCGGCTGCCGGGTGAGGCGGGGTCGAAGACCTGGCGCGAGGTCGCCGAGCGGGCCCGGGCGCGCGACATCCGGGTTCACAGTCTGGAGGCCGGCACAGCCGCCCGGACGGCTGAACGTGAGCGGGCCGGAGGACGTGCCGGCGCGGAGGCCGATATCCGTCCGCGCCTGCCGGAATCGCTGGCGAGCCTGTTCGCGGGCGCCCGCAGCGGCGACCGCTGGATTGCGCTTGATGGTGTGCAGGATCCGCACAACGTAGGCGCGATTTTTCGCACAGCGGCGTTCTTCGGCGTGCGTGGGGTTATCACGACGGCGGACCGGGCAGCGCCGCTTTCGGCAGTCGTCTACGACGTCGCCTCAGGTGGTGTGGATGCAGTGCCGCACGCGATCGAGACGAACCTGCGGCGGGCATTCGAAACCGCGAAGGCCGCAGGCGTCTGGGTGCTCGGGAGCTCCGAGCACGCGGCGAAGCCGCTCGGCGAGATGCCGCGCGACCGCCCGTGGCTCATCGTGCTGGGGAATGAGGAGACCGGCCTGCGCCGGCTGGTCCTCGAGTCCTGCGACGAAGTGTGCGCCGTGCCTCCAAATGGGAGCGTCGTGACCTCGCTCAACGTCTCCGTGACGGCGGGGATCCTGATCGCGACACTTGCGGGTTAACGGCCGGCACGTGCATCCAGATAAGCGCCCAGGAAATCGCGCGTCCAGGCGACGAAGTCACCGGCCATATCTCCGAGCGCGATGATCTGGTCGTCTACCAGCGGGAGACGTGCCTCCGCGCGCCCGCCGTCCATCGCGTAGGAGTGCAGCACCAGGATTGCCGTCCCCGCCTCGTCGCGCTCCACGGAAACCTCGGGGGGGCCGCCCTCCAGCACCCGGACGGCGGCGTTGAGCTTCGTGAGCCCACCGAAGGCGAGCATCTCATCCGCGCTCTGCAGCGCCGACTGGTCGACATGCAGCCAGTCAAGGATCTGCTTCGGATCCTCGAACCCTCCGACCGCCTCTGCGAACGCCTGCCACTCCTCGAGGCTTGGCAGCGGTCTCGCCAGTGAGCGGGCGGGCGGCTGGGTCCGCCCGGCCAGGGCGATGCAGACAAGGGCGAGCCTCCGTCCCGCTTCGACCGCCTCCTGGAGCAGCAGGGCGGTGAGGGCGGTGCGGTAGCGGGCGTCTGTCAGGAAGATCCCGGTCAGCACATTGTCCGCGACGATCTGAGGCTTCGTCACCGCCGTCTGTTCGAAGGCGCGCAGGTAGGCGAGTTCGTCGTCGGCGTTCAACGTGGATTCCATCCCCTCGATGCCCTGCCAGCGTACCGGAGGGTGCCCGATCACTGCCGCCGATGTCCTGCGGACCATGAATTGCAACAGCCGAAATGGCCAACCGATCGGACAGGACGCGTTGGAGCGTCTTCGACGCGTGGTCGCGCAGATCGGGGAGATCCCGGCGACGCCGGATCCGGACCGCGCGCGTACTGGAGGCGTCACGCTCGGCCGGATCCCCCCCGCGTTCGCGGATGCGCGACTCGCAGCCGCGGCGGTGTTGGCTGCGGTCGAGGTGCAGCGCCGCCGCGCGTTCGTCTGAAGCCGTCAGGCGAGGGCCAGGGCTGCGAGCTGTCCCGCCGTCGGCTCTGCGCAGCAGAACCATGACTCGGTGAGCCCCGGCACGTCCGGCCCGACAGCGCTCGCGACCGGTACGGGCCGGCCCGCGGCAACGTATGCCGCAGTCCGCGCCTGTTCGAACGCAGAGGCGTCGTCCGTACCATTCGCTGCAGCGGCCTCGGCCATCGATGCCAGGGTGGCCTGCAGTGTGTCCACGCGCGGGTCGACGCTGCGCCAGGGATAGGTCAGCAATGGCTCTTCGAACGGGCCAAGGCGGCCTTCGGTCGCCAGGAGGGCGTTCAACGGCGAGCCCGGCGGGAGGAGGAGACGCAGGCCGTACTGCACCGGCTGCACGGCGCGCTGCAGACGCTCCTCTGCGATGAAGTCGAACATCTCGATGACGTCGTCGAGCGTGGTCCATGGCGTGAATGCGGCCCACGTTGGACGCACGGGGAGCCCAGCTGCGCGCGAGAGCGCGAGAGCGCGGTGCATGTCCGCCAGCGTGTGGCCCTTGTCGAGACGCTTCAGGATGGCGTCGTTGCACGATTCAAACGCGCTGGTGAGCCAGAGCACGCCATCCGCATGCAGGCGTGGCAGCACGTCGGCGTGTTCGACCAGGTGCTCGACCTTCACGGTGACGTCGAAGGAGAGTCCGGGCCAGCGGCGGTGCGCCTCGTCAAGGATGGCGAGGCTGTGCGGCACGGCGTTCAGAAAGTCCGGGTCGCCGAAGGTGATGTGCTCCGCTCCCGCCTCCACCTGCTGGGCGATGTCGGCAAGGACCACGTCGCGTTGTACCACGCGAAGCGCACCACCATAGACCGGCGTGATCGGACAGTGCTGGCAGGTATGCGCGCAGCCGCGTGTCGCCTCGACATACCCGGCGAGATGTTCGCCGTCCGCCCGCCTGACTCGCGCGTAGCGGTCGAGTTCCGGTAACCCTCGGCGGTCGGGGACGAGGTACTGCTGTCGGGTGAGCAGCGGGGCAACGCCCGCGCCGGACACGGGGCCGGTGCGACGTGCCGCGACCTGCGCCGCTACTTCGACCAACCCGAGATCGTACTCGCCGCCGATGACCTCGATGCCGCGCTTCTCGAGATGTCCGGCGAGGGGAGAGGCGTAGAGACCGAAGCAGACGAGCCGTAGTTCGATGTGCGCCTGACGGATGGCGTCAGCCACCTGCAGCCCGATGCGCGCCGCGGTGTGCATCGGAACCGAGATCGCGACGAGCTCGACGTCCCGGATTGCGGCTGCGGCCAGCGGCTCGACCGAGACGTCGAGCGTGCGGACATCGTGGCCGGCGGCGCGCAGCGCCGCGCACGCCATGGCGAGGCCGAGCGGCTGATGTCCGAGTTCGTAGGTGGAGACGAGCAGGACGCGTGCGCCGCCCTCGGGCGCGGGGAGATGCGCCCGCCCGGGGAGTGTCCCGAATGTCAGTGGCTGTCGGGTCGTCATGGCCACGGAGAATCTCAATCCTCATCCATCGCTCATCCATCACGATGGTACGGCCTTCGCGCGGCCATCGGTCTACGGGATGCCGCGCGTGCGTCACAACCCGCGCCGTACGATAGGATTGGACGACGGAGGTGCCGCATGCGGTTTCTGGTGGCGTGGGACGGTTCGGACGGCGCTCAGGCTGCCCTGCGGCAGGCGCTGGCGCTGGCTGGCTCCGATGGTCAGATCGACCTGGTCCAGATCCTGAACCCGCTCATCGATGCAGCAGACGTGCGGGCGCCTTCCACGCGCGAGGCAATGGTGATCGTGTCAGAGCGCGCGCGCGCCGCAATGGGACGGCAGGCCCCTCCGGGCGCCTCCCAGTCCGTCATCCTCCTTGATCGTGGCCAGGACGTACCGGATCGCCTGTTGCAGGAGGCTGAACGTCTCGGGGCGGCCATCATCGTGATCGCGAGCCGGCGTGCCGTCGGGCTTCGCGGGATGCTGGGCTCCGTCACGCAGCAGATCCTGCAGGACTCGACGCTCCCCGTGCTGGTGGTGCGCGCGTAGTCGAAGCGGCCACCGTTTCGGGCGCGTCCGTGCTTGGCCGCTCCTACGTCGAATGCGCGTGCAGTTCGGCTTCTTCCTCGTGTTCCGCACCGGGGTCGCGGGCGGTCTTCCGCGCGCTGCGCCAGAGATGCGCGATCTCGTGTCGTTCTTTGACCAAGATGTAGACGGCGAGCACAAGGTAGACCGTGCCCGTGACACGCCGGACGTCCGAGGAGGTGAGCACGGTCTCGCCCAGAATTTCAAAAGGCAGCGGTACGTGGATCGCCGACAGGAAGAACTGCACGGAGAAGATCACCAGCAGCAGGATCGCTTCTCGGCTTGCCAGGCTGAGGCTGACCAACACGGCGACCGCGAATGCTGACTGGGCAGCCGTCAGGTACAGCTCTTCGATCTCGCGTACGTCCAGAGGGAGCCCATGCAGGGTGCCACTGGAGATGGCGTAGGCAACGGGCAGGCCGCCGATGAGCAGCGTCCACTGGTTTACCTTGGAGGACAGCAGCGCGCCCATTGCCACCGCCGCCCGGCCCCGCCAGGCAAGGATCCCGGCGACGAGGAATTCCGGCGCTTCCGAGGCAAACGGGGCGAGCCATTGGACGAGTGTGAACTCGTCAATGCCCAGTTGCGTCCCCGAGTGGATCAGTCCCTCGGCGAACCGCTCCGCCGACGCCACGATCGCGACGGCGGCGATGACGAACAGCCCTGTGATCGCCAGCCGTCGTGGTCCCCGACGCAAGGCGCCGATGAGGCGCGCCGGCCCTACGAGGTCGGGTTCTTCGGAGGGGGCGCGCATGATGATGCTGACGTACCCGATGAATATGGCGGCGAAAATCGCCGTGTCGACCAGGTTGATCGACCCTTTCAGCAACAGCGTGAAGGAGTAGAGCGTGGCGATCGCCAGCGCGATCACCTCGATACTGTAGGAACGCTCGAGACGGAGGTTGCGTCCCCGGCTCCTCAGCCAGAACAGGAAGAAGATCAGCGGCCACGCCACGCCGATGAGCAGGCGGTTTGCACCGGTCATGTTTGCCACGGCAAATGGGGCGTATGCGGCGTCTTTCCCGGCCTTCCAGGCGAAGGTCATGTCCACGGCGTACTCGGGTAGCACGGCGATCAAGGCGACGAACGCGACCGCGAGCCCCTGCGCGATCTCCGTCTCTGAGGCCTCCGCGGTCCACGCCAGCAGGAAGGCCGCCGAGACGATCGCGAGACCGAAAAGGGCGGTATCTGGCAGGGTACCGAGGTGGGTGCCTGACAACCGGAGCACGACACCCGGTACTGTGCCTGCGAGAGCAAAGACGATCGCGGAACTCGAAGAGAGCACTGGGCGATTCCCTCCAGGCGGTGCCAGGTACACGCCCTGCCACGATGATGCCTCTTTTCTTCTCAGCGCGCATCAGCCGCCGAACCTGTGCATCCGCCGACGAGGCGGCTAGACTCTGCGCATGGGACATTCCCCGGTCACGGTGGGCCTGTTCGCTGGTGCGCTAGCTGGCCTCGCCTTCGGCATCAGTCAGGTGCTGGGGGAGAGCGGCAACGTCGCCTCGGTCCTGCTGATGCCGGTAGTTGGCGCGATGGTGGGTGCCGTGCTCGGGATGATGTTTGGCGGCATCTTCCGCCGCGGGGGGTAACCCGGCCCTACCGGAACAGATCCGGGTAGAGCAGCCGCCCGAGTTCCTCCAGCGCCAGCACGATCCGCGGCCCCGGCCGGTTCCCGATGTCCGGGTTGACCGGGTGGACCGTCCCATCCTTCACCGCGCTGATCGAGGTCCAACCGGGCCGCTTCTTCAGCGTCTCCAGGCTCTGGCCCGCACTAGACGCGTCCGCGAGGAAGATTACCTGCGGGTCACGCGCGATGACCGCCTCCGCCGTCAACTGCGGGAAGGACGTGGGTGCACCGGTCGCGATGTTTTTCGCCTTCAGCAGCGTGAGCATCGAGCCGATGAACGACTGGTCGCCGACGGAGAAGAGCGAGTCGCTCAGTTCGTAGTACGCCCGCGGGCCCTCGGGGACGGAGGCGACCATCGCCAGCGTCGCGTCGATCCGCTTCCGCATGTCCGTGGCGACGAGTTCTGCCTCGGCAGGGTGGCCGGTCAAGTGGCCCCACATCCGGACGCTCTCCACCACGGCGCCCAGCGTGTCTGGCTCTGGCGCGTAGAACACCGGCAGTCCGGCGGCGCGGAACCGCTCCACGGAGGTCCGCTGCGCCCGCGACATCACTACCAGGTCCGGGTTGAGCGCGAGCGCGCTTTCCACATCCGGGTTCGTGTACTTCACCCGGGTCTTCAGCGCCTTCGCTTCCGGTGGGAAGTCGGAGAACTGGTCGGCAGCGATGACCTGCGGTCCGGCGCCGATCGCGAAGAGGATTTCGGTGATGCCGGGGGAGAAGGAGATGATCGCCGTCGGGCGAGCGGCGAACGTGAATGCGCGCCCGTCCTGATCCTTCACCGCCACCGGGAATGTTGCGGTGGGCGTGGCCGTCGTAGCCGTCGCGGTCGCCGGGAGTGCGGCCGCTGGCTCAGAGGGTTTCGTGTCTCCGCACGCAGCGAGGAGTCCCGCGACGAACGCGGGCACGAGCCACATGAACAACGCGGGTCGTCTGACCATGGCGCACCTCCGGCATCAGCGCGAGGTTGCACGATGGTTCGGCAGGACGCGGCGCGCCCCCCTTGCCGTCGCCTGTGCCTCGCAGGTCGACAAGAAACGCGGGCCGGTGCTCTGACTTCCCTCCGTGGAGGGTCACAGTTGCGGGACAGCGCCGGATTCTCACCGACTTCCCCGGGGGCCACGTGTGTGCACTGTAGGGCAGGCCTCACGCTGCTGGCTACTCCGTGCGTCGTTCCGCGTTGCCGCGGTCGTGCCGGCGCTAGTTCTGAGCGATATCGACGCCTGAGAAGGCATAGAGCGCGTAACGCGGGTGACGCCGGAGGACCTCGCGCCAGATGGTCTGAGGGTCGGCGGTGAACACATCGGCCGCGCGACTCTGCACGACGAACCAGGCGTCCTCGCGGATCTCGCGGTCGAGTTGCTGGGCGTCCCACCCGGAAGAACCGGCGAAGATCCGGACATGTTCGATGGTGGGGGAGAGCGATTCGGGGTCGGCGCGCAGATCGACCAATCCGACCGGTCCCTGCACCGCCGTCCAGCCCGGCTTCGTGGATCGCGGGGCGTCCAGGTCCAGCCCGAGGGCGACGGCGCTCGTACGCCGCACCGGACCGCCGTCGAACAGCAGGGACGGAGGGGCGCAGCGGGCTGCCCATTCCGGCACGATCTCGATCGCCTCCGTTGCGAGGGGGCGGTTCAGGATCACCCCGAAGGCGCCGTCCGTGTCGTGGCGGCAGAGGAACACGACCGTCCCGGCGAAGTTCGGGTCGGTTAAGAGCGGGGTCGCGACGAGCAGTCGGCCCTTCAGGGAGGGGCGTTCCTTCGGCATCTTCGCATCATCGCCTGACGGCGGGCGGGTCGGCTACTGCCGGTCGAGGAGCCGTTCCACGGTCCGGATGAGGTCGTCCTGTGAGAAGGGCTTGCGGAGGAAGCCAGCCGCGCCCCGTCTCAGCGCCGTCTTCTCGTCCGCGTACCCGCTCGCCATCACGATCGGCGGGATACCGGGCCGCCCGTGTACCCGCGCGAGGATATCCCAGCCGTTCGGGCTGGGCATGTTCAGGTCCGTGATCACCAGGTCCACGTCCGAGGTGGTCTCCAGCCGGTCGATCGCGGTGTTGCCGTCGCTGATGACGATGACCCGAAGCCCGGCCGCCTCCAGGTATCCGGCCGTGATCGCGCTCACCATCTCCTCGTCGTCGATCACCATCACCGTTGGTATGGCGGACGACGGCGGAGCGTCGGAATCCTCTTCGGACACCGTCTCCGCGAGGGGAGCGTCCACTAGCGGCAGGCGGACCGTGAAGGTCGTCCCGATATCCACCGTGCTGTCGACCGACACTTCGCCCTTGTGGTGTTCGACGATCCCGGCAACCGTGGCCAGGCCGAGGCCGGTACCGCGGTCGACCGGCTTGGTGGTGAAGAACGGGTCGAACGCCCGCGCCCGCACCTCCGCTGTCATCCCGGTCCCGTTGTCCTGGATGTCGATGCGCACCGCACGCCCGCTGGGCAGCCGGTCCTCGCGCATCGACACCGTGATCGCGGGCGTGAAGCCCGACTCTCCCCGGTCAGCCCGTTCCAGCACGGCATCGCGAGCGTTGAGGAGCAGGTTCATCACAACTTGCTGCAATTGCCCCTCGTCACCGGGGACGACGCCCCAGACCTGGTTGAGTTCCATACTCAACTGGATGCGGCGGTCGAACGTTTCCCGTATGAGGTCTGTCGTGCGCTCCACCAGGGTGGCCGGGATCACGTCCTGCAGTTCGGCCCGCGATCGGCGCGAGAACTGGAGCAGTTGCTGTACGAGGCGGATGGCGCGGTCGGCTGCCTCTTGCGCCAGGTTGAGCCAGCGGGCCTCGCCCGGCTGGGCCTTCGCCAGTTCGATCCCGCCGACCATGGCGGTCAGCAGGTTGTTGAAGTCGTGCGCTACGCCGGCGACCAGCGTCCCCAGCGCCTCGGACTTCTGCATCCGTAGCAATTCTTCCTGCGCGCGGATCCGCTCCGTGAGGTCGGTCACCACGCCGAGGTAGCCGCGGCGCCCATTCGGGTCGACCATCTCCGTCACCGCGACCTCGACCGGGAATGCGTGCCCGTCCCGGTGCCGGGCGAGCACCTCGAGCGTCCGTCCGATCATCGGCCCGCGCGTGCCGGACGCCGTCCCTGTCTCGTGATAATGGCGGATGTATTCGCGGTGGCTCGTCGGGTTGAGGCCGGCGGCGAGGACGGAGACGTCCTGGCCGATCAACTCGCCTGGCTGCCATCCGAACACGTCCGCGGTGCGCTGGTTCGCCATGCTCACCGCGCCGTCCTCTTCGATCACGATGATCGGGAGCGCCGCGGTCTGCAGGATCTGGTTGATCTCCAGCGTGGCGGCCTCCACCTGCGCCCGCAGCGTGTCCCGTTCGGTGGTGTCGCGGATCACGGAGAGCAGGCCGGCGACCCTGCCGTCCTCCCGGAAGATCGAGAGCGTGGACTCGGCGGAGAGCGTGTGGCCATCCTTGCGATAGAGGCGCATCGGGTATGAGTGAGGGAGCGGGACCTCGCCGTCCGTCCGCGCGGCGGCCCCCAGCCAGCCTGAGACATCGCGCACGGTGTCCGGGTCGAGCAGTGTGTTGGCCAGCACCGCTGGCTCCATCGCGTCCAGTTCTTCGGAGGTGTACCCCGTCATGCGGTGGAACGCCTCGTTGGCCCAGTTGTTGCGCCCATCCGGCGAGAGCAGCGTGATGCCGTCGCCCACGGAGTCCAGGACGTCACAGAGCAGCGGGACTCCGCCTCCCGCTGCTCTGTGACGTCCTGCCTGGTGCCGCGATACCCCGTGAGTTCTCCCTGCTCGTCGAACTGTGGGATCCCGCGTCCCTCGATCCAGGCCCAGCCACCGGCCGGCCGTGCGACGCGGTAGTGGGTGGTGTACGGCACGCGCCGGCGGATGGCGTCCTCGACAAATTGTCGCGACGGTTCGCGGTCGTCCGGGTAGCGGAGCGCGACTTGATCGTCGAAGGACGCCGGGGCCACCTCGTACCCGAGCATCTGATACAGATCATCGGACTCTGAGAAGATCCGTGTCCTCCGGTCCCAGACCCAGACTGACGCGCGGGCGATGTGGAGCGCCTCGCGCTGGCGGTCGTCGCTTTCGCGCAGTGCTTCCTCGCGCTTGACCTGCTCGCTGATGTCCTGAGCGGTGCCACGGTAGCCAGTGAATTCGCCGGTACCATCGAACACCGGTTCGCCCCGGCCCTCGATCCAGGCCCAGCCCCCGCCCGCCCGCGCGAGGCGGTAGCGGATGACGTATGGCACGCGCTGCCGGATCGCGCCTTCGGCCGCTTGGCGTGACGGCTCGCGGTCGTCGGGGTGGCGGAGTGCGATGCGGTCATCGAACGGGTCCGGGGCGGACTCGTACCCGAGCCACTCATAGAGGTCATGGGACTGCGACAGGAGGCGCGTGCGCCGGTCCCACGTCCACAGCGACGCCCGCGCGATCCGCAGCGCCTCCCGCTGGCGTTCGTCGCTTTCGCGGATCGCCTCGCTGCTCTGGCGGATGACCTCGGCGCTCTGGCGCATCGCGTCTAGGGCCAGGACCTCGTCGGTCACGTCCTGCATCACGCCCATCAGGATCGGCGTGCCGTCTGACGGGCCGGGACGGAAGTCAAAGGAATGGTCCACCCAGCGTACGGTGCGGTCCGCCCGCACGACGCGATGGCGGACCGGCGTCGCGGTGAGTCCCTGACGCATGGCGTTGAGCGCGGCTGTCACCTGATCGAGTTCGGATGGCGGTACCAGCGCGCGGAATTTGTCCACTGACGGCGCGGGGCCATCAGCCGGCAGGTCAAAGATCTCAAGTACCTGCGAGGACGCGAAGATGGTGGTGCCGTCCGGCGCAAACTCCCAGTGCCCGATGCGCGCGAGCCGTTGGGCGTGCTCCAGGATGAGCCGCTGCGCCTGCAGCTCACGCTCCGCCGGGGAGGGCGTGCCGGTCGAGGGGTTGGGCACCAAGGTCACAGGGACTCCTTTGGGCGTCGCCTCCACCTGCTGGTCGCGGGCCAGCAGGGTGAACCCTGTGCGGAAATGGTTGCCTACCCTTACGGGGGTGGCATCGGGAGAAACCCTAACGGGCGAGCCGGGCGCGGTGAAGTTACGAGGAAGTCAGGATCCGGCAAGACCGCTCGTGCCGTCATCATCCAGGGCCGCGAGCAGGCGCGCCTTGAGCGCAACGAATTCAGGCGAGGTGACGGTCGCGGCGTCACGCGGCCGCCCGAGGGCGACGGGAATCCGGGCGACGACCCGGCCCGGGCGGGGCGACATCACGTAGATGGTATCCGCCAGATTCAGCGCCTCCTCCACGTCATGCGTGACCAGCAGCACCGTGCGAGGTTCCAGCGCGAGGACGTCTTGCAGCCACCGCTGCATCTGGCGTCGAGTGATCGCGTCCAGCGCGCCGAACGGCTCGTCCAGCAGCAGCGTCTCGCGCGGCGCGAGGAACGTCCGCAGCAGCGCCAGCCGTTGTCGCATCCCCCCCGACAACTGCGCCGGCCATGCCTGCTCGAACCCTTCGAGGCCGAAGCGAGAGAGCAACGCCCGCGCGCGGCGTTTTGCCTCGTCCGGCGGGGTGCCCGCGAGTTCCGCCGCGAAGACGGCGTTTCCCAGCACCCGACGCCACGGGAGCAGCAGGTCGCGCTGCGGCATGTAGGCGACGCTGTCCGCGCGCGCCTCGCCCGACGTGGGACGGACGAGGTCAGCCAGGATCCGCAGCAGTGTGCTCTTCCCGCAGCCGGACGGCCCCAGCAGCGCCGCGAACTCGCCGCGGGCCACCTCGATCTCCACGCCGTCCAGCGCATGGACGGGCGGACGCCCCGCGTAGGTGAGCGAGACGCTGCGCACGTCGATCGCGCGTCCGTCCGGCATCGTGCCCACCCGCGCGTGGCCCATCGAAGCCGCTACTTTTTCGGCAGGAAGTCGTTGGTGAAGGCCGCGTTTGCGGGCACGTCCTTCTCCAGCAATCCGGACTTCCGCAGGAACGCAGTGAAATCGGTCCAGACGTTCGCCTCCTGCACTCCCCATGCCTTCCCCTTGGCGGCGTACTTCGGTGCGTGGTACCTCGCGCTCGCGGTCACGAGGTTCTTGTCCAGCTCGGGTGCGGACTTCAGCAGCAGGGCGCCCGCCTGGTCCGGGTTGGCGATCGCCAGGTCGTAACCTCGAGCCGTTGCCGTCAGGAACCTCCGCACGAGGTCAGGACGCTCCTTGAGCGTGTTCTCGCTTGCGATGATGACCGGTGTGTACCAGTCGGGGATGCAGTTCCCCCAGTCCGTGAATTTCACGGAGGTCACGTCCTTGTGTTCCACCTCGCGTGCGCGGAGGACATCCCAGCCCTCGAATACCCAGACGAAGTCGAAGCGTTTCTGCTCCATGCCGGGGAGGTAGTCGATATTCCCCACCTCGACCTGTTTCACCTTGGCGGGGTCGCCGCCGTCACACTTCACCAGCGTAGTGAGCAGTTCCGTCTCCAGCGGCCCGCCGTATCCGCCGTATGTCTTGCCCTCGAAATCCTTCGGCCGCTGGATGCCGGTGGACGTGAGCGCGAAGAACGACGAATCGTTGTGTGGCAGCATCGTGGCGATGGAGACGACGGGTGCGCCTGCTGCCCTCGCGGGGAGCAGGGACTCAGCCTGCGAGATGCCGAAGTCGGCGCCACCGGACGCGACGACCTGGTCGGCGCCGGCCGCCGCGGGCTCCACGATCTTCAGGTCGATGCCCTCGTCCCTGTACCAGCCGTTCTGCAGGGCGGCGTAGATGCCGGCATGGTGGTTATTCGGAGTCCAGTTGAGCATCAGTGTGACAGGCGTCATCGCGCCCGCCGGTTCTTCCTTCTTTACGCTGCACGCCATGAGCCCAACGGCGACCATCGCCGCGAGGACGACCATGCCAGTTCGCATCACATGCATCCGGTTCATCGCCCAACCTCCTCCTGTGCGCCACCCTGGCCGGCGTGTTGCCATGGCATCGCCAGCCGCGCCGCCAGGTGGACGGCGGCGAACGAGGCGATGCTGAGCGCGGCGATCACCGTCACCGCGACGAATACCCGGTCCACACGGAACGCGGTCTGCGAGCGCGTGATGAACAACCCCAGCCCGCTGCTGGCACCCACCCACTCCGCGATCACGGCCCCGAGGACGGCATACGCCGCGCTGATCTGGAGCCCGGCGAAGAACGCCGGCAGCGCCGATGGGATGAGGACGCTGCGCAGCACCTGCGAGCGTTTTGCACCATACGAATGCGCGAGTTCGACGAGGTCGTGGTCGGCGCGCAGGAGCCCATCCGTTGTGGCGACGACGATGGGGAAGAAGCCCATCAATGTGACCACGAGCACCTTCGGGAGCATGCCAAAGCCGAACCAGACCACCAGCAGCGGAGCGACCACGACCAGCGGGATGTTCTGGGAGATCACCAGCAACGGGTAGGCGGCCCGCCGCAGCGGCGTGGACCACGCGAGCAGTGCGGCGCAGCCGGCGCCCAGGACCGCCGACAGGGCGAGGCCCAATGCCGCCTCCGCCGCGGTCGTGCGGAGGTGGCCGGGTAGCGTCCCGCGTACCTCCAGAAATGCGCGCGCGACGCGGCTGGGGGCGGGGACGAGGTAGGGCGCGACGTCGGAGATGCGCACGGCCGACTCCCACACGCCCAGCAGTACGAGCAGCAGCGAGACGGCGGGCGCGTAGTTGCGCGTGGCGCGACGCAGGATCGACAGGGCGCGGATCATCGAGGGCTAACGGAATTTCGTCGTGAGCGAGGCCATCGTCGGAGCGTCGTCGCCGCGGCTTTGCTGGAACTTGGCGATCGTGACGACGCTCTCCGCGCCCGAGGCCAGTGTGGCGTCATGGATGCGGCGCGCCAGCTCCCAGATCATGTTCGGGTCGCCCTCGACGGTCGTGCCGAGCGCGTGCACTTCGAAGCGCAGCCCGGAGCGCTGGATGACGGCGATCGCCGCCTCTACATGGGCGTAGCGCTCGTCAGCTGTCCCGGTCGGGCGCGGCAAGACCTCGATGTCGAGGATCACGGCGTCCCCCCTCTCGCGTCGTCGGCAGGCCGCAATAGGACCGCCCGGCGTGCGAGACGGGAGAGGCGTGGCGGGATCCGATGGGGCACGCGAGCCCGTTGGGCTCCGTCATCGTTCGCTCCGCTTCCCTACGCTCGCATAACCGAGGTCAGGTTCCAGGGGTGGTCCTTGCGGATCTCAGCCTTGCGGCCCCCCCAGCGGCTCACCGTGTGGTGAATTGCCCCGAACCTACCACGCCGCGCACCGCACCTCAAACGGCGCAGTCAGACCCGGCGTGGTCGGGGCCAGGGGATCAGGCGGAGGCAGCGTCCAGGTACTTCTTCGGGTTGCCGATGAAACGGTTCCGGCATCCCATGTCGTCGAACACGAGCCACTTACCCTCGTGGTTCCACTTCATGTCTTTGCCCTCGGCGATCGCCTTGTTGCACACCAAGCAGACCTTGTCAGCCATATCAAGCCCTCCCTGCGAGTGGTCGTTGCGGCCTCGGTCGCCCGACGCGTCACGTATGTTATGCCCGGTGGCAAGCCTTCCCGGGCGGCCGGCATGCGTACGATGTTGCGCAGGTTTCCACCGTCGGAACGCGGGGTTCGAGGGCTGTGAGGCCGCAATGGGTTCCCATGACAACGATTGCTTCCGCATCCGATGACGTCCTCCAGACGCCCTTCGCGGAGTCGGTCACGGGCGGTCGCGCTGGCCGTCGTCCTGGTGGTGCTGACCGGGCTCATGGTCGGCGTGGCGGATCTGCGAGAGGTTGGCCGCCTGCTCGACCGAACGGACTGGTCGCGGCTCCCCGCGGCGCTTCTCCTCACGGCTGTCTCCTACACCGGCACCAGCGCCGCTCTGGTCGCGCTGTGCGGACCGATGGGGGTGGAGGCGCCACGCGGCCCGATGCTGCGCATCGCTGTGATCTCGGTCGCTGTGAACAACCTCACCTCCTTCGGCGGCGTCGCCGGTTATTCGCTTCGTGCCGCGCTATCGAGGCCGCACGGAGTTGCGACTGGTCACTCGCTCGCGATGTCGCTGACACATGCCTACCTCAACAACCTGTTCATGTTTCTGTTGCTTGCGGCGGGGCTGTTCCTGCTGGTGGGCGATCCGGCCCTGGATCGCGTGTGGCGGCGCACACTGGAGGTCGGCGGGGTGCTGGCCGTGGCCTTTGTCCTCATCTCTACCGCCGCGCTGTTCATTGGCGTGGTTCGCCAAGTCGTCCTTGGTCTCCTGACGAGAGCGGCCTCGCGGTTACCGGCGGCCTGGCGCACCTCCGTGGTGGCCGCTTCCGGTGAGCTGGACGAGGCCCTGTCGCGTGCCTCACAGGCGCTCCGCCGTGCGCCGCGGGCGATGCTGTGGCCGGTGGCGTTCCTCGGCGTCCACTGGTGCGCGATGATTGGGACGTTCTGGTGCTGCCTGAGTGCGTTCACCGGTGCGGTCGAGGCGGACGTGGTGGTCGGTGGATTCTCCGTCGGGGCGGTGGCAGGGTTCACCTCGTTGTTGCCGGGCGGGATCGGTGTGCAGGATGGATCGCTCGCGGCCGTGCTCGCGCTGCAGGGTGTGTCCGTGGAGGCAGCGGTGCTTGCGGCGTTGCTGTTCCGCCTCGTCTACTACGTCGCGCCGTTCATCGCGACGATGCCGCTGTACGCCTCAGCGCTGCGACAGCGGGGCCATGAGCCGCGCGACAGCGACGAGGGCTAGCGAGCGGTGGTGGCCGCCTGCTCCGGCCATCGATGGGCGGCGAACGCCCACTCGGAGAGCGCCCAGGCATCGCCCGCACGGTTTCTGTCATTCAGGATCACGATGAAGATCCGGTGGCCGTCCTTCAAGCGCGAGGTGACCA